>JAJUGG010000095.1 GCA_029268285.1 Ectothiorhodospiraceae bacterium
CAGCATGGCGCCGCTCTTCATGCAGACCTGAGGCTGGTAGTGCACTTCGAACTGCCCGCAGTCCAGGCCGCGGCGCATTTCCCGCTCCAGCATCAGATCCTGGTGAACGCCGAGGGACATCTCCGATGTGAACACGCAATAACGATTAGCCCCGCCTTCTTTGGCCCGCAACATGGCAAGATCGGCGCTGGTCATGAGGGCATCCAGGCTCGTGCCCGCCTCGGGCCAAACCGCAACGCCGATCGAGGCGCTCACGCGCACTGGCTCATCACGCACCTCGAGCGGCCGCGCCAAGGCGTCCAGCAACCGAGCGGCCATCTGCGCGGCGTCCGCTTCCGTAGCCACGTCGGGCAACAGCAGCGCGAATTCGTCACCGCCGAAGCGAGACAGGGTGTCGCCAGCGCTCAGGCAATCCTGAAGCCGCTGGGTCACCGCGCGTAGCAGGCTGTCGCCGACGCCATTGCCCAGCGTTTCGTTAATGCGTCGAAAGCGATCTAATCCAATGATGAGCACGGCGGGCTGCTGCCCGTATTGCTCGGCCTGGAACAAGGCCTTGCGCAGGCGATCGACAAAAACCACGCGGTCCGGCAGTCCGGTGAGGCGGTCCAACCCGGCGCGCGGGCTACGCGCCGAGGCGGCATCCGCCACGAAGTCGACGCGGTAGCCGTGCTGCCCGAGCAGTCGCTCGAGCGCCTCGCGCTCGAGGTCGTCGCCGTCCCCGACGACAATGCGTATCTCCTTCGTCGCGCTGCTCGCCGACATAAGCGTCTTTCGCCCATCCTGGCTGATATGTGGTGTACACACTCTTGGGCAGGCCAAGGTGTCGCCATCTGACACCACACACCCTAGCCGCTTATTCAGCCACTTACCTCAGCTTTTTCACCAGAATGGTGACGACGCACGTGCCCTTACTGCCAGAAACGTTTGAACCAGGACGGCTTCAGCCACTTGCGCTGCGCACCGTGCGCAATGAAGTGTTCGCTGTAGAGGATGTCCTCTTTCATGATGTGATTGACCAGCCAGTCGCGCATGAACTCCATCAGCTCCACCCGCCCGATCCGGTGGTCCTCCTGCAAACGCTTGCGGAAGGCGAGCACCTTGAGAACCAAGGCCTCGTGGTGCTGCTTGTGCTCTTCGTAGTCCGGGTAGCCGAGGATGCGCATCAGGCTCTCTTCCACCACAAAGTGGGTGCGCGTGTACTCGATAAGTTTGTCCAGCACATCCAGTACCTCGCTGGCCTCGTCGTCGCCCGTCTTGCTGAGCAAGGCCACGTTCAAACGGTTGGCCAGTTCCACCAAACGTTTGTGCTGCTCGTCGATTTCCTGGATACCGACGCTGAGCTTGTCATTCCACTCGATGAAATCCGGGATACTCAATTTATGCTCCTAGCCTGAAGATTCTGGACGCCAGCATAGGAACTCCCCCGTTTCGAGCACATGACCGAGATCAAGATCCTGTCTCGGTGTTGCCAATCGCGTCATCCGCCAGCACGTTCTAATTTGATATCGTACGGAGTTTCCGTCCCGGGCAATCGGCCCGTGCGCAACAGAACAAGAGTCTTAAAATGCCGCACGTCATAGACCGCCTGCTCGAGCAGGCCAATGCCATCATTCTCGGCAAGGAGCACCAGATCCGTCTGGCGCTCGCCTGCATCCTTGCCCGAGGCGACCTGCTCATCGAAGACCTGCCCGGCGTAGGCAAGACGACCCTCGCCCACGCGCTGGCCAAACTGATGGGCCTCGATTTCCACCGCATCCAGTTCACCAGCGACCTTCTCCCCGCCGACATCATCGGCGCCACCATTTACGAGAACGGCCGCTTCACCTTTCAGCCCGGCCCGATCTTCGCCCAGGTAGTGCTGGCCGACGAGGTCAACCGCGCGACTCCGAAAACGCAGAGCGCCTTGCTGGAGGCCATGGAAGAGCGGCAGGTCACCGTGGACGGCGAAACTCGTCGCTTGCCCGACCCTTTCTTCGTTATCGCCACGCAAAACCCCGACACCCAGATCGGCACCTTCCCGCTGCCCGAGTCACAACTGGACCGCTTCCTGATGTGCCTCGAGCTGGGTTACCCCGATGCGGAAGCCGAACGGGCGTTGCTGCGCGGCGAAGACCGTCGCGAGATTCTGCGCGAACTGCGCCCGGTCATGACGCCCGAGCAGTTGCAGCAGATACAGGCACAAGTCCCGCGCATACACGTCTCGGAAGCCCTGGTGACCTATCTGCAGGCCTTGCTCGAGCACAGCCGCGTGTGCGGCCGCTACCGCAACGGCCTCTCGCCCCGGGCCGGCCTGGGCCTGCTGCGCGCGGCCCAGGCCTGGGCATTGGTCGACGGTCGCGAAGCGGTACTGCCGGAAGACGTTCAAGCGGTGTTTCCCAGCGTTGCGACTCACCGCCTGCACCCGATCACCGAACTGGAGGGCCGCACACGCAACCGCCATACACGCGAACTGCTGGAAGAGGTTTCGGTTCCCTGACTACGCCCGAATCTCTCTAAATATTCGCTGAAGGCCGGAAACGACCATGCCGAACCTCGCCAGCAGCCGATTCAAGCTGCCGCGCCTATCGCAGGACCTGCAACGCCGCCTGCTGCGCGGCGTGCGCACGCAGCAGGGTCATGCCGTGCTGCGCTATCGCCGCGTTTACATCCTGCCAACACGCAACGGCTTGATGTTTGCGGGTTTGCTCGCCGTCCTCTGGGTCGGCGCTATCAACTACAACAACAGCCTTGCCTTCATCCTGGCCTTTCTACTCGGCGCGGTGGCGATGGTTTCTATCCTCCATACCTTCCGCAACCTGATCGGCCTCAAGGTCAGCGCCGCCACACCGGAGCCGGTGTTCGCTGGCGACGAGGCCCGTTTTCCCATATTGCTGGAGAGCCGCGGCAGCCGCGCGCGTACCGCGATAGGCCTGCAATACCAGGGCGAGATGCAAGGCATTACGGATGTTCCGGCCACGCACGCTCAACGCCTAGAGCTGCGCATGCCCGCGCCTCAGCGCGGCTGGCTCTCGGCCGAGCGCTTTGCGCTGTTCACGATTTACCCGCTCGGTCTGTTCAAGGCTTGGTCCTGGGTGGACCTGGACGCGCGCTGCGTGGTTTATCCGGCCCCTGAGCAGGGAGCGGTACCGGCGCCACCGGGAGGCGCGGCTGCCGAGCGCGGCACGCAGCGAGGTCGCGGCGCCGAAGACTTCGACGGGCTACGCGCTTATCGCACCGGCGACCCGCCCCGGCACATCGCCTGGCGCAGCGTCGCACGGGGGCTGCCGCCGCAGACCAAGACCTTCACCGGCGAAGCAAGCTCCCGACTCTGGCTGGAGTGGCGCAACGTCGAAGCGCTGCCGCGCGAGCGCGCGCTGTCGCGCCTCTGCCGCTGGATTGTCGACGCCGAGGCGGAAGGTCGCCCTTACGGTCTGCGCCTGCCAGGCATAGAGCTCGCCCCGGCGCAGGGGCCGGCCCACTATCACCGCTGCCTGCGCAGCTTGGCTCTGTTCGCGCTATGAGTCGCCCACGCCTGGATCCGCTTCTACCGACCACGACGCTGGCAGCCATGCTGCTGACGCTGGCCGCCATCGCGGTGCCGCATGCGCTGCGGCTGCCTTTCTGGATCAGTCTGCTGGCGCTGGCATGCGGCGGCTGGCGCTATCTGCGCGCGGTACGCGGCGAGTCCCTGCCACCGACCTGGCTACGCGTGTTGCTTACCGTGACGGTGGTCGGCGGCATCTACGCTCACTACGACACGCTGCTCGGCCTGGAAGCCGGCACGGCCTTGCTGGTTTCGATGACTGCGCTGAAGCTGCTGGAAATGCGCGCTCGCCGCGACACCCATGTGGTGCTCTATCTCGGCTTTCTACTGATCGGCATGCAGTTTCTGTTCAGCCAGACACTGCCCAACCTGATCTATCTCATCGTGAGCGTATGGGCGATGCTGATGCTGCTGATCAGCGCCCACCGCGCCACCGGCCACGGCAAGCCTTGGCAGTATGCGCGCTTGTCGGGCGCGCTCGTGCTGCAAGCCATTCCGGTCGCCGCGGTGTTGTTCCTGCTGTTTCCGCGCGTCAGCGGCCCGCTGTGGCGCATGCCGGACGAAGGGCACGCGCAGACCGGGTTGAGCGACACCATGAGCCCCGGCAGCGTCAGCCAGCTAAGCCAATCCGATGCGGTGGCGTTTCGCGTCGAGTTCGACGGCGACATCCCGCCGCCTTCGCAGCGCTACTGGCGCGCGCTGGTGCTGACCCACTACGACGGCTATACCTGGTCGCGCATGACACCGCGCACGCCTCCGCCACAGCTTGATCACGTGCCGGTAGAGCACGCTTACGACATCTTGCTCGAGCCGCACGGCCAGCAGTGGCTGCCCGCACTGGAGATGGCGACGCGGGCCGGCAACGAGATCGGACTCACGGCCTTATACGAGTTACGCAGCCGCAATCCGCTAGACGAACGCTTGAATTACCGGCTACGCTCCAGCCCGCATTACCGGCTGCAAGCGGAGCTGCCGCCGAACCTGAGGCAGGCGTATCTCATGCTTCCGGACGCCTCTGCCAAACAAGCTAAGGAACTGGCTCAAAAATGGCGGGCCGATAGCAACGACCCGCGCGACATCCTGCGCCGGGCACGCGACTATTTCGTACAACGCGAGTTCGTGTATACCTTATCGCCCCCCAGGCTGCCGCGGGATCCGGTCGATCAATTCCTGTTTGAAACCCAACGCGGCTTTTGCGAACACTATGCCGGCGCGTTCGCCGTGCTCATGCGCGCGGCGGGCGTGCCGGCACGGGTCGTAACGGGTTACCAGGGCGGCGAACTCAATCCGATCGGCGAGTATCTCATCGTGCGCCAGTCCGACGCCCACGCCTGGGTGGAAATATGGATGGACGGAGAAGGCTGGCTGCGCATCGATCCAACCGCGTGGGTCTCGCCGAATCGCATTGAGCAAGGTTTGGCAAGCGCCCTCCCCGCCGGCGAACCCATTCCCTTTCTGGCGCGCCCGGACAGCGGCTTGCTGAAAGCGCTGGAGCTGCGCTGGGATGCGCTGAACAACGGCTGGAACCGCTGGGTACTCGGCTACAACCCCAGCCTGCAGCGCTCGGTGCTCAGCCGCCTCGGCCTGGACAACTTGTTCTACACCGCCTTGGCGCTGGCCGCGTCGATCGCCTTGATCGTACTCACGCTCACCCTGATCCTCTTGTTGCAGGGCAGGCGCCGCGGCTTCGATCCACTTGCTGCTGCCTACGAACGTTTCTGCCGCAAACTCGCCCGCGCCGGGCTGGAGCGGCGCCACCATGAGGGCCCCGCCGACTTCGCTCGGCGCGTCGTTGCCGCGCGGCCGGACTTGGCGGAACCCGTCCGCGCCATTACCAAACTCTACATCGACGCGCGCTACGGCGCGGCAACGCCTTCGGATGCGCCGCGCAAGCTGCGACGCCTCATTACGACGTTCCGCCCCTAAAGGAAGGCGCCGACGCACAAGGATGCTGACATGGCAGACACCCCAAAAATCGTCGCCCACCGCGGCCACACGGAAGACTTTCCCGAAAACACGCTCCCGGCGTTCCAGGCCGCTCTCGAACACGGCGCGGACGCTATCGAGCTGGACGTGCAGTTCTGTCGCGACGGAACGCCGGTGGTGTTCCACGACGAGCACTTAGATCGCCTGACCGGCACCGAGGGTGCCCTGGCGCATCAGGAGTTCGAGGAACTGCGCAAGCTGTGCGTACATGAGCCGGGGCGCTTTGGCGAGCGTTTCGCCAAGCACGACATTGCTATCCCTAGCTTGACCGAGGCGGCCCGTTATCTCGCCGAGCACGATGCCCCGCTGGTCTTTATCGACGTTAAGCGCGACACCCTCGCCTGGCACGACACGCCCGCCGGTACGCAAGCCGTGTTGAAAGCCTGCGAGCCGCTCAAGGAGCGCTTCGTCATCATTAGCGCCGATGAGAACTTGCTACGCCAAGCGCGATCGATGAGCAAGGTGCCGATAGGCTTAGTCTTATCAAGCTGGGATGCCAATGAATGGGAGCGCGCAGATGCGCTGACACCTGAATATCTGTTCGTCGATGAGCAGCAGATGCCCCCGCCGGGCTCCCCGCTTTGGGAAGGCCCCTGGCAATGGGCGGTATATGAGGTCAACGAACCCGAGCGCGCGTACGCGCTTGGAAAGCGAGGCGTAGCCTACGTCGAGACGCGTGATGTGAGAACCATGAAGAAGGGCAAGAACTGAGGCCTGCCACTAGGGCCTTGGCAATCCAAGGCCCTAGTGGCACCTGCTTAAGCCGCGCTTGGGCTGGGTGCGCGAGAACGCGCATGCTTGAGATCCTGGCGCGCCATCACTTCTCGGATGGACGGGCGCTCGGCCAAGCCCGCCAGGGTAATGCCGTTCAGGAAATCGTAGATCTGGCCGCTGAGATCGCTCCACAGATCATGGGTCAGGCAGCGTTCACCGTCTTGGCAGTCGCCCTTTCCCCCGCAGCGCGTGGCATCGACATTATCGTCCACCGCCAGAATGACGTCGGCCACCGTGATCCGATCGGCCGGCTGTGCCAAGCGATAGCCGCCGCCCGGGCCGCGCACGCCGGTCACCAGACCATGCTTGCGCAGTCGCGCGAACAACTGCTCAAGATAAGACAACGAGATGCCCTGGCACTGCGAGATATCGGAGAGCGTCACCGGCCCTTCGTTCTCGTGCAGCGTCAAATCCATCATCGCGGTGACCGCATACCGGCCTTTGGTAGATAGCTTCATTTGTTATCCCGCGCTGCTAATCAATTTCCCAGTATTTCAGTGGGAAATAGGTATAATCGGTCAATCTTCAGGGGTCAAGCTGAGGAAACCCCTAGATGAGCGCTGAAACTAAACTAGTCAGCGCTCTTAGCGCGCGTAGCTTTCGACGCCGAAATGATGGCCTTCGCCGAGGCAGTAGCGCAGCCAGCGGTTCAGGAAGCGATTGACTTCCCAGCGCCAGGTAAGGCTACGCGGATCCGGCTGCTCGTCGGCATTCCAGAGCCGAAAGTGATGCAGCGGCGAATCAGGCAGGACTTCGGCCACCCGGGCGTCATGATAAACGCGCACAAAAAGATCGGGCGCGGTGACGCTGCCGTCGTCGAAGAGATGGGTTAGAGACAGGGTTGTGGTATACGGGCAGCACTCCATGACCCGCAGATGCAGGTCGACGCCGCCGTCTGGCGAGGAAACCGCCTCTTCGCCAATGGACTCGCGCTCCGGCATTAAACGGCGCATATAGATGTAGTTGTTCTCGTACAACTCCATCAGGCCGGCGAAGCTGCGCGTCCCGCGAAAGCGGATGTCTAGGCTGTCCGATCGAGTCAACATCATGCTCGCACTATAGCACAGGGCTCGCTGCTGCCCACGCGAATTGCTCCAAAAAACCGCACTCGGGCGCTCGGCGCGACACCGTTTGACGCCACAGAACGGACTGGAAAACGACCGCAAACTTTAATAAAGTCGCCGCTTTAATTTTCGCTCGTGGAGGATGGTCGTCGCGATCTCCTCGATCGACATCGAGGTGGTGTTGCTGTAAGGGATCTTCTCCCGGCGAAACAAGGTCTCGGCGCGTGCGATCTCGTACTGACACTGGCGCAAGGAAGCATATCGGCTGTTGGGCCGACGCTCGCTGCGGATGCTCTCCAGCCGGTCGGGACGAATCGTCAGACCGTAGAGCTTATGTCGATGGGGCTCCAGCGATTTAGGCAGCCCCATATGCAGCAAGTCTTCCTCCGTTAGAGGATAATTTGCGGCGAAAATACCGTATTGCAAGGCAAGGTAGATACAGGCGGGCGTCTTTCCCGTGCGCGAAACACCCAACAGAATGACATCGGCTTGCGAGTAGTGATGAGTGGTGACGCCGTCGTCATGGTTGAGCGCGTAATTCATTGCATCGATCCGCACGTTGTACATGGTATTATCCACCATCCCGTGCGAGCGCCCGACCATATGGCTAGAAGGCATCTTGAGTTCTTGTTCGAGCGGCGCAATAAACGTCTCGAAGAAATCGAATATGACGGCATCGGCCGAGCGCAGGATCGACCGCACTTCGCCGTCGATTACCGTACTGAATACCAAGGACTTCTCGCCACTCGCGCGGTTCGCTTCCTCGATCTGACGCAGGGCGAGGTGCGCCCGTTCTGCATTGTCGATGAAAGGCAGGGTGACCAGCTCCAGTTCGACCGCGAACTGTGTGAGCAGGCTGTGTCCGAGCGTCTCGGCGGTAATGCCGGTGCGGTCCGATACGAAGAAGACGGTGCGTTTTTGAGACATTGCGACCATTCACAAGTGTTTGCAAGACGCAGCCATGCTGCGGGATGATACGCGCCGCAACAAGTTGCCGGGAAAACCGGGGCCTTTATATAAAAGGGTCCCGACAGCCCTAAGACGCCGAGCAGGCATGCTAGCGAATAATTGGAAGCAGGAGAACACGCCAGAGCTCGTGCTTTCACTGGAAACCCCCGATGCCGTAGGCGGTCTCGGGTTTTTTGAACGTCGCCACAGGCGACCGATGCGCTCGCGCCACAGCGCCTGAGCGGCGAGCCGCGCCGAGCAGGCTCTATAGGGAGAGGATGACATTGCAAGATTATGTACTCTGGTTTGATTCCCTGGGGATGAATGACGTCGACCGAGTGGGCGGCAAGAACGCCTCGCTCGGAGAGATGATCAGCCATCTCGCCAAGGCGGGCGTTCAGGTTCCTGGGGGCTTTGCGACCACCGCCGCGGCATATTGGGACTTCCTGGACGAGAGCGGCCTTCGCGACAAGATCAACGCCGAACTGAAAGACCTGAACGTCGACGATGTCGATCAGCTGGTCGCCACCGGTGCCAAGATCCGCAAGATGATCGTCGACACGCCCTTCCCGCCGCGGCTGCGTGATGAAATCGTCAAGGCCTACGAAAAGCTCGAGGCCGACACCAAGGGCGAAGCCTCGTTTGCCGTGCGCTCTTCGGCCACCGCCGAAGACCTGCCGGATGCTTCCTTCGCCGGTCAGCAGGAGACCTTCCTGAACGTGCGCGGCCTGGACAACGTCCTGCTCGCCATCAAGGACGTGTTCGCCTCCCTGTTCAACGACCGCGCGATCTCCTACCGCGTTCACCACGGTTTCGATCACAGCGAGGTCGCCCTCTCCGCCGGGATTCAACGCATGGTGCGCTCCGACATCGGCGCCGCCGGCGTGATGTTCACCATGGACACCGAGTCGGGCTTCCGCGACGTGGTGTTCATCACCGCCTCCTACGGCCTCGGCGAGACTGTGGTGCAGGGTGCCGTGAACCCCGACGAATTCTACGTCCACAAGCCGACGCTGGAAGCCGGCCGCCCGGCCATCCTGCGCCGCACCCTCGGCGGCAAGGCCATCAAGATGGTCTACAGCGGCGAGGATACTCACGGCAAGAGCGTGAAGACCGTCGACGTCGACCAGGCCGATCGCAACCGCTTCTCCCTCACCGACGCCGAAGTGCAGGATCTTGCCCGCCAGGCGCTCATCATCGAGAAGCACTACGGACGCCCGATGGACATCGAGTGGGGCAAAGACGGCAACGACGGCAAGCTCTACATCCTCCAGGCCCGTCCGGAGACCGTGAAGAGCCGCGACGCCGGTCAGGTGCTGCAGCGCTATCACCTCAAGGATCGCGGCAAGGTGCTCGCCACCGGCCGCTCCATCGGTCAGCGCATCGGCGCCGGTACCGCCAAGGTCGTTTCCGGCATCAGCGAGATGAACCGCGTGCAGCCCGGCGACGTGCTGATCACCGACATGACCGACCCGGATTGGGAGCCGATCATGAAGCGTGCCTCGGCCATCGTCACCAACCGCGGCGGCCGCACCTGCCACGCGGCGATCATCGCCCGCGAGCTCGGTATTCCGGCCGTGGTCGGCGCTGGCGACGCCACCGAGACCATCAAAGACGGCCAGCCCGTCACCGTCTCCTGCGCCGAGGGCGACACCGGCTACATCTACGAAGGCCAACAGGAATTCGAGGTCAAGGAAATCAGCCTCGAGAACATGCCTGACATCGGCTTCAAGATCATGATGAACGTCGGCAACCCCGACCGCGCCTTCGACTTCGCCAGCCTGCCCAACGCCGGCATCGGGCTTGCGCGTCTCGAATTCATCATCAACCGCATGATCGGCATCCATCCGCGCGCGCTGCTCGAATTCGACAAGCAGTCGCAGGACCTCAAGGATGTCATCACCGGCCAGATCGCCGGCTACGCCAGCCCGCGTCAGTTCTACGTCGACAAGCTCGCCGAAGGCATCTCCACCCTGGCTGCGGCCTTCTCGCCCAAGCCGGTGATCGTGCGCATGTCGGACTTCAAGTCCAACGAGTACGCCAACCTCATCGGCGGCGACCAGTACGAGCCCAACGAAGAGAACCCGATGCTGGGCTTCCGCGGCGCCTCGCGCTACGTCTCGGAGGACTTCCGCGAGTGCTTCGCCATGGAGTGCGAGGCCCTCAAGAAGGTTCGCGACGACATGGGCTTGACCAACGTCTGGGTCATGATTCCGTTCGTGCGTACGCTTGAGGAAGGCCGTCAGGTCATCGAACTGCTCAAGGAGCAGGGTCTCGAACAGGGCAAGAACGGCCTGAAGATCATCATGATGTGCGAGCTACCCTCCAACGCGCTGCTCGCCGACGAGTTCCTGGAGATTTTCGACGGCTTCTCGATCGGCTCCAACGACCTGACCCAGCTGACCCTGGGCCTGGACCGCGACTCGGGCCTGATCGCGCACCTCTTCGACGAGCGCAACGAGGCGGTCAAGCGCATGCTCGCTATGGCCATCCAAGCTGCGAACAAGGCCGGCAAGTACGTCGGCATCTGCGGCCAGGGCCCATCCGACCATCCGGAACTGGCCCGCTGGCTCATGGACCAGGGCATCGAGAGCGTTTCGCTCAACCCCGACACCGTGGTCGAGACTTGGCTCTATCTC
>JAJUGG010000096.1 GCA_029268285.1 Ectothiorhodospiraceae bacterium
CGCCACCGAGGACGAAGTGCGCGACCTGTTCGCCGAACACGGCGACGTCGTGGAGGTTCGCCTCATGAGCGACCGTGAGACCGGTCGGCCGCGTGGCTTCGGCTTCGTGAAGATGGAAAACGACGCCGCTGACGCCGCCATTCGCGCCCTCGACGGCAAGGACTTCGGCGGCCGCGCCCTGCGCATTAACGAAGCCGAAGAGCGCAAGCCTCGTCCGGCTCGTACCGGCGGTTCCCGCTGGTAAGCGCTACGCGTTCGCTGTAGAACAAAACCCGGGCGCCTTTTATAGGCGTCCGGGTTTTTTCTTGTACAGACGACCAGAATTCGGGGCTTTTAGCCTCCAGGGGCTCTAGCGGTTCCTCAACGCGCGTACGAGTTCCTGCTTGTTCATCTTGCTCCGTCCGGCGATGTGCAGCTCACGCGCCCGGTTGTACAACTCGTCCCTGGTCCGGTCTTCCAACCGCAGCGTGGGATTGCCGGTCCCCCGGGTTCGTCTGTTCGGCGTACGTCCCTCCTGGCGTCGCCCCTTGTTGACGGTGCGCGCCGCGATCTCCTCTGCCCTTTCCTCGGGCACCCCGCGTTGCTCCGAGTTTTCCTTGATGTGCTCGTACTTGCGCCGGTCCTTGTTGCTCCACGAGGGCATGCATCTACCTCCAAACGTTCTCCCTGCAGCACTAAGCTGCGTACGCCGTGCGCGAATGCAAGGGGCGAGGAACGCTCCTGCAGGCGTCTCACACATGAAGAGAAGCTCCGCGCCTGATACCGTGGTAATGGCTAAGCCCAGCCGCCACATCACATAGGGCTTGCTTTTGCCACGAGTATTGCACGTCTAAGCCACGCTTTAAGGAGACAGCTCTGAGAGAAGAAGTTCTGACCAGCCTGCTGGCGGGCCTGCAGGCGCTCCCGACGGTGCTCGACAGCCTTATCGACGAACGAGCTGAAGATCATGTTGCAGCTTGGCGCACGCGCGTGCGCCAGCAGATGCTGACCAAGGTGCGCTACTCCGAGGACGACGCCGCGGATCTACTGCAGCAGCAACTGCAGCCCTGGCTGGAGATCCTCGCCGCGTCGCCAAAACGCCTGGAAACCGTGACCAACGCCCTGCGTGGTTCCGCGCCTGCGCTTCAGGAAGCATTGCACTGGGCCTTCAGCTACGAGGTAAGCAGCGGCTATATGGCACTGGCAAATGGCGCGAGCGTCGCGGAACTGCATGCCGCCTTCGTTCCCTTCGTTTGCACCGGTAGCGAGCGCTTGGCGCCCGATTCGGCGTCGCCGTTTGCGGGCATGCTGGCGCGGCAGACCATGCAAAGCGGTCTCGTGCACGCGGACGAACTGTTACTGGTCGCCCCGTTTTTCCTGCCGGCTGAAGTCCTGACGCGGCTGCCCGCGCTGACCGCCCTACTCCGTGAGACCTGGACCGTGGTCGCGCAGGCATGGGGTCCCGGCTTAAGGCCTTCGCTGCAGGCGCGCGCACATTGGGAGGCACAGTGGGCGTCGCGACCGACGCTGCGGCAATGGCATGCGCCGCCATTCGGCCCTGGCGACTTGCGCTTTGCCATGCTGGTAGTGGCATCGCCGGAACTGCGCCCGGAGCTGGAAGTGCCGCTCCAGCCCTGGCAGCGCTTGGAGCGCGAGCAGATGCGCCTGCGAACCCGCTTCACGCCGGAAACACACCACCTGCAAGGCTGCGCCGCCGAAGATCTCGAGGCCGCCTCGCAGGCCCGCGTCGATTGGGCCGAAGGCCTGCTAGAGGCACTGGACGAATTGAATTATCCCGCCATGCCGGGTTCCGACCCGCGCGACGCCTATAGCGCGCTGGCCCTGGCCGCGACGAATTCGGCGGCCGATCAGGTGGGTGAAGTTGAGAATGGGGCGGCCCTTACCGAGCCCATCATGCTCCTGGTCGACGCGGCCGGCGTCTCCGTGGAACTGGCAGGACAAGGACGCAGCCTGCCCTGGGCGCCGCAAGGCGCGCTGATGCCGGGCATGCTCCGGGCTTTGGCGATACGGCTCAACCGCGCAGTCGGCCGTGAGGTAAATCTTTCTATCGCGTTGGAACCGGAAGGCTGGGCCTTGATTCAGTAAGGCGTCGGGATTGTGCAGCGCACTATCCGGGGACGGAGCATGATCTGGGCAAGCTTTAGCATCAAGGGAAGTAGTGGCGTCGGCCCGCGCTGCACATGGCAGGGCGGCGCCCGCGGCCGGCCTTGTGGGGCAACTGCGGGCGCCGGTGCGGGGATAGCTTCGGCTATGCGGCAATGCGAATCGGCTGCGGGCGCTCCAGCCCCTCGACCCCGAGCAACAACTCCACCTCCGCGCAAAGCACATCCGGATCACCGTGCTTGGGCAGCAGCAGTTCGAAGCCGGCATCGATGCAGCGAAGAACCGTCACTTCGCACAGGTGGCGGCTGAAAGCAATCGCAGGCACGGCCAGCTCACTATAGCCTTCACAGCCCCGCAGCCAGTGCAGCGTCTCGTAGCCGTCAGCGCAGTGACGCCCGAGGTCGAGATCGATCAGTAGCGCATCGTAAGGCGGCAAGCCCTGATCCTGCCGGCGCCGCACTTCGACCAGCGCAGCGTCGCAGCCGTCTACGCTGTCCACATCGAAGCGTCCGGCCAGCAAGAGCTCCAAGCTGTCGCGAGCGTTTTCGTCCGGATCGATCAAAAGCAGACTGCCGAAATTCTGTTGTTGCTGACTCATGATTCCTTCCTCCATGAAGGCAAGCACGGTGAAGCGGTGCCCGATCGTCTGGCATCAACCTTACCCAGGCTCGCACTGCAACAACAACAAGGACCCACCCTAACCGCCTAGGGGTTGATCCGATGGACGGCGTACACGGTGCGTCGCTCTGCGGCGACGCGGCTTGCCTAGCAGCGAACCCCCCACATATCTGGAGCTTCTTGATCCCTCCGGGTTGGCGTTCATGGTCAACAATAAGCCTGCTACGCCCGGGACCGAGGTTTGGTCATGCGTTTGTCGTCCCGCAACATGGACGGCCCGCAGGCAGGCAACAAACGATGCCGAAGAAACTGAACGTATTCGTGCTCGGTTTGACGGATTTTCAACGGCGCAGCCTTGCAACCGTTCCTCACGCCGAGCGTTACGCCTTCCACGCTCTCCTTAGCTATGACGAAGCGGTGCAGGAGCACGCCGGCTTCGAGGATCTCCTACGGCGTGCCCGTCAGCAGCTGGAACGTTTCGCCGGCTCCGTGGACGCTATACTCTGCCACTGGGATTTCCCAAGCAGTTGTCTGGCTCCGGTCCTGTGCGAGGAATACGGCCTCCCCGGCCCTTCCCTTAGCAGCGTTTTGAAGTGCGAGCATAAGTACTGGGCACGCCTCGAGCAAAGCCGCGTCGTGTCCCCGCACGTGCCGCGGTTCGTTGCCGTCGACCCGTTCGACATCTCCGCGGTCAAGCGGCTCGAACAGGACTTGGGCTACCCCTTCTGGCTGAAGCCGATCAAGGGCTTTTCTTCCATGCTGGGCTTTCGCATCGATCGGCGCTCGCAACTGGAGGAAGCGCTGGCGCGCACCCGACATGCCATCGGCATACTGGGGCATGCCTTCAACGAGGCCCTGGCGCGCGTGGATATGCCTGCGGAAGTCGCCGGCGTCGGAGGCTTGCACTGCATCGCTGAATCCATCGTCAAAGGGGTGCAGGCCGCCCCGGAAGGGCACGTTCACCACGGGCAGATGCATGTGCACGGCGTGTTGGACATGGTGCGCGACCGAAACCGGAAAAGCTTCTCGCGCCTGCAGTATCCATCGCGCCTGCCGCAGGGCGTCCAGTCAGCCATGAGCGAAGTCTCGCGCAAGGTCTTGCGCGAGGTCGGCTTCGACAACAGTTGCTTCAACGCCGAGTTCATGTGGGATCGTACCCGCGACAGGCTCTGGCTCATCGAGGTGAACACACGCATGTCCCAGTCGCACGCCCCGTTGTTCGCCAAAGTTGATGGGGCCTCGAACCACGCCATAGCGCTGGATTTGGCACTGGGGCGCAAGCCCTCCTTCCCCCAGCGTCAAGGGCGGTATCCCATGGCGGGCAAGTTCTGGCTCAATCACTATGGAGACGCCGTGGTCGAGCGCGTGCCCAGCCAAGCCGAATTACGCGAATTGGAGCAACGCTTGCCCGGAGACCCAGAGGTGGAGGTTTCGGTTCACGCCGGGCAACGGCTCTCGGAGTTGCCGAATCAGGACGTCTATCGTTATGTTGTTGCGGAACTCTATCTCGGCGCCCGCCATCCGCGAGACCTCTTGTACCGCTATCGGCAATGCGTGGCGGGCCTGGACCTACGGTTTGCCGACATTCAACCTTCATCAACTGCCCGCAACGCAGGTTAAGGGTCGCTCCGCGTCGTGCCGGAGCGAGACATCCTCGTCCGCAGGCGTTGCAATCCCGTATACTTTACGTAGTTATTGGCTGCTATACGAGTACAGATGAGCGAACATCCTTTGCCCAATCCAGCCAACGCGCGTACGCGGGACACGCACCGCCAGATCGGCATGGAGCGCATTCGCGCGGTGGTCGACGACTTCTACAATGAGGTGCAAACCCACCCAGCGCTAGCGGAGACCTTCGCCGTCGTAGACGACTGGCCCGAGCACAAAGCCAAGATTGCGCACTTCTGGTGGGTCAGCCTAGGCGGGGAGCGCTATCGCGATGACGAATACCGGGTCGGGCCGGTGCATGCCCGCAACAAAGTTCGCGAAGAGCAGGTCGATGAGTGGCTGAAGCTGTTTCGGACTGTTCTGGAAAAACACCTCGAACCGGAGTTGGTCGAAGCATGGTACGCACGCGCTAACAACATGGGCCGCTCGATTCGCATGATCGCGCGCTTCGGCGAGTCCCCCGAGTCGGCCAGTGCCGCCATCCTGGGGCGGCCGGTGGCGCGCTGACGCGGCACCGGCTTACTGCCTGCCGGTTAACCGAACTACCTGTGCTGAGGGTGCGCTGGGCCTCTGCCGCTACGCTCCTTGTCTTCGGGAGCTCCCTCGAACTGCTGCTCTGGCACATTCACGTCCGGGTGTTCGGGCGGCGCATAGGGTTCCGTCTGGGACTTTCGCGTCTTCCGACGCTCGTTGGGGTGCTTGCTGGCCACGATCCGAAACCTCCTTGTCCGCGGTCATCGTCCCGGCTACATAACGCCGGCCCCGACCCCGATCAAGGCCGGCATCGACGATCCGTGGGTTCGCGATGTGCACCAATACATCGCAGTCTACAGGGTCAACCCGTATACTAGCGCGGTTCGCCGCGTCGGCCGTATTCCAACAACGGCGGTCGCACGCCCTACAATCGGGCTAGGAAGCCCGCAATAACGTAAACAAGACATGTTCTTAGAACCATACGTTACGATGCGCGGGGAGCACGCCTCCATTAGCGCGGAACAAGCCAGTCGCTTTGCTAAAGACGTAGCCGGCGACTTCAACCCGATCCACGACCCCGATTCGCGTCGCTTCTGCGTGCCCGGCGACCTGATCTTCGCCATGGTCGTCGCGCACTACGGCATCAGCGAGCGCATGTCGTTCGAGTTCACAGGGATGTTAGGCGATGGAGCTACCGTTACACTGCCGTGCGAACCCGGCGAGGAATTTTCGCTTACCGATCGCGGCGGCAAGCGCTGCATCGAAGTGCGGCGGCAGGGCGCGATTACACACGACCCGGCGTTGATCGAGCGTTTCGTCCGGCAATACGTTGCCTTCTCAGGGCGCAATTTTCCGCACATCCTGGTCCCCCTGCTGGCGGAGCAAAACGTAATGATCAACCCGGACCGTCCGCTGGTGATCTACCAGAGCATGGCGTTCGATCTGAGCCGCCTCGACTTCAGCGACCCGGATCTCGAGCTATCAGGAACGGCTCTAGAAGTGAGCGGCAAGCGCGGTAACGTACAGCTCGATTTCGCCATCACTGAGCAGGCAGAGGCGTTGGGGTCCGGTTATAAGAAGCTCGCCGTGGGCGGCCTGATCCCGTACGAGCAGGATGTGGTCGACCGGCTGATCGGTCGCTTCAACTCCAGCGTCGACGCCTACCGTGCGCAGCAGACAGAGCTGGAAACCCCTTAGCACCAGGGCGGCCGTGGCATTGGCTCCAGCCGTAATCGGCGTTCGGAGCCGTTGCCACGGCGCGACGAACCTAGAAATTCTGTAGCATCAACTCCACGTCGCGCCGCACGGTCGCATGCACGGTGCTGTACGGAATCTTTGACAACTCACCCGCACCGTTCACCAGCACCACGAATGCGCCCCAGCCGTCGGTACGGGTTCTGAAGTAACCCGCCACGCCGTATACCGTGACCGGCTCGGTCAACGAACCGGATTTCACCGCCACACGCGACCGCCACCCTGGGCTGTCCCCACGCAGACTGCCCAGCGGCGAGAACTGAGGCACACTCAGCGCCCCGACGAACTGAGGAAACAGCTCGCTGCGGCGATAGACATCGCTTAACAGAGCGACCAAGTCCTGTGCCGAGACGGCACTGCCGGTATTGAGTCCGCTGCCGTTGAGTAGCACCGGTGGCGCCAGGCCGGCGGTATGCACGACTTCGAGGGCGCCGGCAGGCGGCTGACGCCAGTGCAGCACGCGTCGACCGGCGTGCTCCAGGCTGAGCGGCCGTGCAAGGGTGGGATCCTCGGCCAATAGATCGAGTGCCAACACATCGGCCATGTAGTTGTTGCTAAAGGTCAGCATTCGGCTGATCAAGCCGGTCATCCGCAGGCCATCGACTTTTGCCAGCGTACGCAAGCCTGGTTTAAGAGGCGCGTCATCGACGACGACAGGCCCTTCCACATCCACCCCGACCAGTTCTAGCACACGGCGCAGCAGCAAGCCGGTTTGCATTGCCGCATCCGACGCAGCGCGATAAACCCGCTTCGGCTCGGCGCCGAGCGCCATCTGCCCCGATACGAGGATGACGTCTCGTCCCCGCTCGGTTCGCCGCTCGGCCCAAAGCCGGCTGCCCTTCCCAGCCGCAACGGTCTCGACCTTGCCTCTAATCTCCACCTCCGGCACGTGAACCGGGCAGAGGCGAACGATCGCTGGCTGGCCAGCCCGTCCTGCCGGCAAGGCCTCCACGCACCATGCGCCGTAGTTGACCCCGGCAGCGGATAACGGGGCGTCATAGGCGTTTCGAGAGTACCGCTGCGCATCGCAGCGATCCTTGGTGCTGCAAGGCAAGGCACCGAATCGGGATTCATTGATCACCAGCCGCCCCTGGACCTGCTCGACCCCGGCGCTGCGCAGCGCGCCGGCAAGCGTCCAGAGGTTCTCGGTCGTCAGTGCGGGGTCGCCGCCGCCGAGCAGAACAAGATCCCCGCGCAAGACTGCGCCATCACGATGACCGTCGGCGAGCAGGCGGGTTTCGAAGCTATGCTCGGGGCCCCAATGCTCCAAGGCGGCCGCGGCGGTATAGAGTTTGGACAAGGATGCCGGACTTAGCCTACGCTCCGAATCGAGTTCCCAGAAGCTTCGGCCGCTGTTCAAATCCACAGCCATGGCCGTGACGGCAACGCCGCGCGCCTCGAGCGCCTGGAGATTGGGAAACGGCGTCGCGGCCGGCGACGCGAAGGCGGCAAGGCTCGACGAGGCGAGCACGAGGCACAACACCGCACGCCGCGCTGAACGGCGGGAGAAAAAACCTACGGTCATTACAGGGCAGCTCCGGTATTGCCTTATTCTGCTTGTGGTAAAAAAGACTATACCTGTCTCCCGCAGCACTGCCGGCGAGGCCCATCACAGATTCAGCGCCCGCCCCTCGGAACCCCGGGCGCGACCCAGGGTCGAAACCTTCAAAGCCCAAGATTCAGGAGCTGCACTTGCCCTTTTTCATCCTACTGTTCCTCGTCGTTCCCTTCGTTGAGATCTACCTGCTCATCGAAGTCGGACAGGTCATCGGCGCCCTGCCCACTATCGGCCTTTGCGTATTGACGGCAGTGCTGGGCGGCATGTTGCTGCGCCACCAGGGTATGCGGACGTGGTTCAGAGTCCAGCAAAAGCTTAGACACGGCGAAGTGCCCGCGCTCGATCTCTTAGCCGGACTCGCGCTCGCGATAGGCGGCGTCATGTTGATTTTCCCGGGCTTTGCCACGGACGCCATTGGATTTTTCCTGCTCCTTCCCCAGACTCGGAACTGGCTGATACGCCGTGCCGTGCGGCGCATGACCATCGTCACCGGTAGTTCTCAAAGCATCCATGCGCATCGCTCTAAGGAAGGGCACGACGTCATCGAAGGCGAATACGAACGGCGAGACTAACTACGCGCAATCAGAGCGCTCTCGAATCGGAAACTTGCCGCCACAGTCCTGCGACCGCATTTCAACGCCCACAGTGGCTAGCGTGCAGGGTGCGGCGTGAGAGAGGCAGCCAACCAGAAAGTGGCGGTCATAACCGGGGCCTCGAGTGGCATCGGCCGCGCGACCGCGCACGAACTCGCGCATCGCGGCTGGCGCTTGGTCCTCGCCGCCCGCGACACCGAGGCATTGCAAGCAACGGTCGAGGAATGCGATGTGCGGGGTGCATTTGCGCGCGCTGTAACGACCGATGTTACCCGCAGCGAGGAAGTCCAGCGCTTGGCCGAAAGTACGCTGCGCCATGAAGGTCGAATCGATGTCTGGATCAATAACGCCGGCATCGGCGCCTTGGGGCGCTACGAGGAAACACCGCTCGCCGCGCACGAGCAAGTTATTCAGACCGATCTCCTCGGCTACATGCGAGGCGCCTGGGTCGCACTGCCCCAGTTCAAGCGCCAAGGACACGGGGTTCTGATCAATCTTCTTTCGGTAGGCAGTTGGTTGCCGCAACCCTATGCGGTGGCCTACGCGGCGGCCAAACGCGGCCTGACGGGGTTCAGCGAATCCTTGCGCGGCGAACTGACCGCTTGGCCCGACATCCACGTCTGCGACATCTATCCCTATTTCGTTGATACGCCCGGTATGCGGCATGGCGGCAACTATTCCGGACATCAGGTACGGCCCCTGCCGCCGGTCACCGCCCCCTACCGCGTCGCACGCGCCATCTGCGCGCGCATAGAGCGCCCCCGACCAACCACCGTCATCGGTGCGAGTGCCAGGGCTGCGCGCCTGGCATGCGCTGTAACGCCCGGCTACAGCCGCTTGGCCGGACGCTTCACCGAGCGAGCCCTGGCACACAGTCAGCCGGCGGCGCCCAATCCTGGCAACCTGTTCCGGCCACCCGCTGAGGCCCGCACAGTGGAAGGCGGCTGGCGCAACGGCTCTAACCGGCCTTTGCTGTTGCTGGCGGCAGCCGCGGCTATCGCAGCCGGCGCATACCTGACGCGACGATCACAGCACAGGCACGAGTTCACATCTGCTGCTTGAACAGGTTAACGGCTGAGCGCTGCATGCGGCGCAATAGTCCTGGGCGGCGATAGGCGGCTGGGGCGAGTTCTTCACAATGGACGCGGTCTTCCTCGAAGTGCCGGTCCAGCTCCGCCACAATCTCGTCATCCAATACCAAAAGCGCGATTTCATCGTCCTTGCTCATGGACCTGTGATTGAAATTGGCTGAGCCCACGCAGGCGACCGTATCGTCCACAGTAGCGATCTTGGCATGCAGCATGGTCGGCTGATAGGCCCATATCCGCACCCCGGCCGCCATCATGGGGGCGTATTCTGTTTGCTGGGCCAGCTGCGCTACGCGGTGATCGTGATAAGGCCCTGGCAGCATGACTTGAACGTCTACGCCGCGACGGGCCGTTTCCTGCAACAGGCGCACGGTTGCGGGGCTGGGCACGAAGTAGGCTGTTGTAATACGCACCTTGCGTCGTGCCGTAGTTAGCAGCACATGGAATAAGGTAGCGATAGAACTCCAATTCACGGCGGCCGAGGTCTTCATGACCTGCACTCGGCTCTTCCCCACCGGCTCCAGCGCTTCGATGTAGGTAAAATCGTTCCGTATCGGCCGGTCGCCTTCTATCCAGTTATCCACGAAGGCCGCTTGCAAGCCATACACTGCGGGCCCTTCGATTTGAAAATGCGTATCGCGCCATTCGCTGGGGTTGCGCGCGTCGCCCTCCCACTCCTCCGCGATACCGACACCGCCGGTAAAGGCGATGCGGCCGTCGCAAATAAGCACCTTGCGGTGAGTGCGGTTATCGATGTGCCAGACCTTCCAACGCACGGGGGGCCGAAACCAGAGAATATCCACGCCAGCGTCTCGCATGGTCTCCACCAGCGTCTTCGGCATGGCAAGCGCACCGACTGCATCCAGGATGACGCGCACCCTGACGCCGGCCCGAGCGCGTTCCGCCAAGGCGTCGGCGAATTCATGCGCGATGCGCCCCTTCCAATAGATGAAGGTCAGCAGTTCGACGCTGTGCTGCGCTTGGCGAATCGCGGACAGCATGGCGGGAAAAATCTCAATGCCGTTGCGAAGGACTTTGACGCGATTACCGGCGCTAAAAGGGATGCCTAAGGCGGCTTCCAGAACGCGCTGATACTCCTGCGCCCGTCCGGTTTCTTCAGGCGCGGCATCCGTAAGGCGCCCCTGCGTCATCCTTGCCCGCGACGCTCCGATTCCAGCTCGCTCAACTGAAGCGCGCGCCGCCATTCAGCGCGATCGATATGGCCGTCCTGGTTACGGTCCCACTCTTTGAAAATCTCATCGCCCACCGCGCCATCGCCGAATTCAGCTCGGTCGATGAGTCCATCGCCGTTCGCGTCGACGGCCGCGAAATCCGCGGCCGAGGCAGCACTTACGCAGAACACGGCCACCGCACAGCAGATTGCCACGTGAGATCTATCGGGGACCGCTCGCTTTATTCTTCGCATCGCCCCTCCCGTTCAGCATGTCGCTTTATCCAGGAGTGGGGGCGGAGCCGCCGTAAAGCAAAACTAGCCGGACTTGATCAACATCAACACTGCATACCCCCGCCCGTATCATACTGCAGCCCTGTCTTCTCGTGC
>JAJUGG010000097.1 GCA_029268285.1 Ectothiorhodospiraceae bacterium
ACCGCACGCCTATCTCGCCGTCCTGGGCGATGAGGCCCAGGCTGCAGCGCTGAGCCTGGCCGAGCGGTTGCGGAACGAGTTGCCGGCGTTGCGGCTCGTGATGCACTGCGGCGGTGGCGGCTTCAAGGGGCAGTTCAAGCGCGCCGACCGTAGCGGCGCCCGGTTGGCGCTGGTGCTGGGCGAATCCGAACTGCAGGCGGGGGAGATCACGGTCAAGGATCTGGCCGGCGGCGAACAGCAAACGCTGCCCCAGGCCCGACTCACCGACTATCTGCGCGACATTATTGCCGCCGACAAGAACGGCTAAGAAGGGAGTAGGCATGAGCAATCGCACCGATGAAGAACAGATTGCACTGATTCGAGACTGGTGGCGGGCGAACGGCCGCAGCGTGATCGCCGGCATCGTCATCGCTGTCGTGGCCGTTATCGGCTGGCAGCAGTGGAATGCCTATCAGGAGCGTACGGCGGAGAGCGCGTCTGGCTACTACATGGCCTTTCTGGATGCGCTGCGCGATGAAGCACCGGAGGCTGACCTGGTGGAGCAGGGCGAACGCATCATCAGTGACTACGGGCGCACGCCTTATGCCGCGCTCACAGCGCTGTGGCTGGCTCAGCATCATGTCGAACGCGACGAGCTCGACGCCGCCGCCGACCGGCTGCGTTGGGTGGTCGGCCAAGCCCGTTCCGAGGCTTTTGTCGCGCCTGCTCGGTTGCGTCTCGCGCAGGTTCTGGCGGCCCGCGAGCAGTATGACGAGGCGCTAGGGCTGCTCGAGCAGGCTCCTGCCGGCTTCGAGTCCCGCTATCGTGAGCTGGCTGGCGATATCCAGGCCGAGCGAGGCTCTGCCGAGGCGGCTGCCGCGGCGTACCGGCAAGCCCTGGAAGCGCCGTCCCTGGATCCGCAGCGCCGCGGCCTGATCGAGCTCAAACTGAGCGATTTGGGCGTTGATCTGGAGTCGTTGTCGTGAGGCGGATTGCCTGTGCCGCCGCGCTTGGTCTGGTCTTGAGCGGATGTGCCAGCTTGGGGCGCGAGGATGTCGGGCCCGATCCCTCTGATTTCCAAGAGCCGGTCGCCTATCAGCAGGCATGGCGCGCCAATGTGGGCAAACAGCCGCGGGTCGCGGGTTACGATCTGCAGCCGGCGGTTGTAGGCGAGCGTGTCTACGTTGCCGGTAGCGACGGCAAAGTGCGTGCGCTGGACGCCGCATCGGGCAAGCGCCTGTGGGAAATCGAGTTAGAGCAAAGCCCTTCTGCGGGGCCTACCGCCGATGCGCAGCGGCTGATCATTGGTACGCGCGAAGGTCAAGTCGTCGGCTTGAGCGCCGAGGACGGCCGCGTGCTTTGGCGGTCCGGGGTCAGCAGCGAAATTCTGGCCGCGCCCACGCTGCAGGGCGACCTAGTGGTCGTGCACAGCGCCGATGGGCGCGTGTTCTCGCTGCGGGCCGACACCGGCGAGCGCGACTGGATTTACGACCAGGTGCCGCCAGCGCTCACTCTACGCGGCTCCAGTCGCCCCCTCATTCTGGGCGGCGAACTGGTTGTGGTGGGGCTGGATAATGGGAAGATGGTCGGCCTCGCCGCCAATAACGGCCGAGCACTGTGGAGTGCCGTGGTCAGCGAGCCCAGCGGCCGTACCGACCTCGACCGCATGGCCGATGTCGATGCCGACCCTGTCGCCATGGCTAGCGTTATTTACGCGGTGGGTTATCAAGGGCGCGTCGTCGCCGTGGATGCCCTCAGCGGGCGTCCGCTCTGGCAGCGGGATATCGGCTCCCATATCGGCTTGGCCGTGGACCGCGTCAATGTCTATGTAGTCGACGGGGAGTCCAATGTATGGGCGTTGAATCGCCGTAATGGCGCCTCGGTCTGGCGGCAGCAGGACTTGGCTGCGCTGCAGCTGACGGCCCCCGTGGTGGTGGGCAATTATCTGGTGCTCGGCGATGCACAAGGTTATCTGAACTGGTTGAGCCTCGATGACGGCAGGCTGTTGCGGCGCGAGTCGATCGGTGCCCCGGTGGTTCAGGCGCCGGTGCTGGACGGCCGTAGCCTGTATGTACTGACGGACAAAGGCCTGCGGGTTTATAGAACCGAGGAGTAGCGGGCATGTGCCTGTTGCTGATCGCTTATCGACAGCACCCGGATTATCCGCTCATCGTGGCCGGTAATCGGGATGAGTATTACGGTCGCCCCACCGAGCCCGCCGCTTGGCGCGGCGACATCCTCTCGGGTCTCGATCTCGAGGCCGGAGGTACCTGGATGGGTGTGGCGCGCAGCGGCCGCTTTGCTGTGGTCACCAACTACCGCGACCCCGCCGATCACCTGCCTGATGCGCGCTCGCGCGGCATTTTGGTTTCGCAGGTCCTGAGCGACCCGGCCAGCGATGTCGAACTGTACCGCCGTCTGCACGAGGAGGGGCAGCTCTACAACGGCTTCAATCTCGTCTTCGGCGGCCCGGACGGGCTTTATTCGGTAAGCAACCGCGGCCCGGGCCAAGTCTTGAGTGAGCCCGGCGTCTACGGCTTAAGCAATCACCTGTTCGAAACACCCTGGCCCAAGGTAGAGCGCGGCAAGGCCGGCCTCAGGCGCTATGTGGAGCAAGGTGCAGCGCCGAATACTGGATTCTTGTTCGAGCTGCTCGCGAATCGCGAGCGCCCGCGCGACGAGGACTTGCCACACACCGGCGTCGGGCTCGAATTCGAGCGCTTGTTATCGACGATCTTCATCTCCAGTGCCGAATATGGCACGCGCGCGTCGACAGTGCTGCTCTACGGCCACGATGGACGGGTTCTATTCGCCGAGCGCAGCTATGGCCCTCATGGGCAGCCCCTGGGTGAGCGTGAGTTTCGTTTTCGCCTGTAGTACTGGCCGGCTGCACCGGTGCCGCCTGCGTTGCAGGCGTCCGGGGGCGGTGATAACCTCAGGCGCTAATTAAATTGCCCGTAATACCCCGGCCAGGTCGTACGCGACATCGCAGTACAGTTGCAGACAGATTTCTTTCGGTGCTTTATCGGCTCGCCAACGCGGGCCCGCCGATGCGGGAGGAGGGCGCCTGAAGCCGGACGACAGCTGCGTGCCAGCGCGCTTCCCGGCCCGAGCGCGCCGACGCTAACTAATTCAAATCGCTACAGTAGAGGTCAACGATGCGAGTCATTTTGCTTGGACCGCCCGGCGCGGGTAAGGGTACGCAGGCTGCGTTCATTTGTAAGCACTTCGACATCCCTCAGATTTCCACGGGCGACATGCTGCGCGCAGCCGTTAAGGCCGGCACGCCGCTGGGCCTGGAGGCCAAGAAGGTGATGGACGCAGGCGGGCTGGTGTCCGACGACATCATCATCGGGCTGGTGAAGGATCGCATCGCACAGGCGGATTGCAAGAACGGCTTCTTGTTCGACGGCTTCCCGCGCACGATCGCTCAGGCGGACGCGCTCAAGGCCGAAGGCGTGGACATCGACGCCGTGGTCGAATTCCGCGTCGATGACGAAGAAATCGTCAAGCGCATGAGCGGCCGTCGCGTGCATCCGGACTCTGGTCGGGTCTATCACGTCATCTACAACCCGCCGAAAGTCGAGGGCAAGGACGATGTCACCGGCGAGCCGCTGGTACAGCGTGAAGACGACGCCGAAGAGACGGTGCGCAAGCGCCTGGAGGTTTATCACCAGCAGACCAAGCCGCTGGTCGACTACTATTCCTCCTGGGCGGATACCAACGATGCCAAGGCGCCGCGCTACATCGCCATCGAAGGCAAGGGCAGCGTCGAGGAAATCCGCGACAAGATCCTGGGTGCTCTGAAGGCCTAAGCATCCAGTGTTAAGCCGCTCCTGTAGCCACAGGAGCGGCCATTCCTGCCTCGCTCCTTCTCATTTTTCTCTTGAAGACCCTGCCGCACTAAGCCAAGGCGCGCCTGATCGGCGCCGTTATGCGGGGTAATGCCTCCACCGGCAGCGAGAAAAAGCGCCCTGTAGGCGTGGCGGCCTCGCTCGCATTCGGCGCAAATTAAGAGTAAGGTGCGCGCCCGCACACCGTCCGCTCAAGCAGTCTCCCTTTCCCTGCAGGAGCGGCCGGCGGCCGCGAAAGTTGGATAGTCCCCGTTATAGCCGTGGCACGAAGTTTCGCGGCGAGGTCGCCACTCCGATACGGAGAAGGCTTTGGCCTTTCTCTGTGCCCTCTATGCCTCTGTGGTTCAATGTGACTTCAGCGCCTGAACGCGACCGAAGCCCGGCGTGCGGTTATCATGATTGCAATAGCTCAAGGAGAGATGGCGATGCGATATTGGCTACTGCTGCTCCTGGTAGTGATGGCAACGCAGGTGCAGGCGGAGCCGGGCAAGGCGGTTGTGCTCGAGGTCGATGGTGCAATCGGCCCGGCGACCAGCGATTACTTCCAGCGCGGTCTTGCCGCGGCCGAAGAACAAGGCGCTCAGTTGGTTGTGCTGCGCATGAATACCCCCGGCGGCCTCGACGATGCGATGCGCGATATCATCCGCGCCATCATCGGTTCGCCGGTGCCGGTAGTCGGTTACGTGGGCCCGAGCGGCTCGCGAGCTGCCAGCGCCGGGACTTACATCCTCTATGCTTCGCACGTTGCGGCGATGGCGCCGGCGACCAATCTCGGCGCCGCCACGCCGGTTCAACTGGGCGGCGCGCCGACCGGCGTGCCGCCGGACCAAGAAAACGGCGATGCCGAGGGGGGCGAGCCCGCAAGCGCCGGTACTGCCATGGAGCGCAAGATGGTGAACGACGCCGTGGCGTATATCCGCGGCCTGGCCGAACTGCGCGGCCGTAATGCGGATTGGGCGGAAACGGCGGTGCGTGAAGCCGCCAGCTTGTCTGCCGATGAGGCTTTGCGGCTGTCTGTGATCGATCTGATCGCGGACGACGTGCCGGCGTTGTTGGCAGCGCTGAACGGCCGAGAAGTGGCCCTGCAACAGGGGACGGTAACGTTGGAGACCGACGGCATCGCCATCGAGACATTGGAGCCCGACTGGCGCAACCAGCTCTTGGCCGTCATCACCAACCCCAATGTCGCTTACATCCTGATGCTGATCGGCATCTACGGCCTGATCTTCGAGTTGGCCAACCCGGGGTCCTTGGTGCCGGGCGTGCTTGGAGGCATCTGCCTGCTGCTGGCGCTATTCGCGTTCCAAGCGCTGCCGATCAACTACGCCGGGCTCGCGTTGATCTTGCTGGGCCTTGCCTTCATGATCGCCGAGGCTTTCGTGCCCAGTGTGGGCATACTTGGAATAGGGGGGCTGGCGGCTTTCGTGATCGGGTCAATCATCCTCATGGATACCGAGTCGGCAGCATTCGAGATCTCCACGGCGCTGATTCTGGGCTTCGCGGCGGCGAGCTTGGCCGTGTTGCTCGGCATCGCGACACTGGCTATTCGGGCGCATGGCCGTCCGGTGACATCCGGAGCGGAAGGCATGATTGGCTGTGACGGCGAAGCACTGCATGACTTCACCGGCCGGGGCAAGGTCCGCGTTCAAGGCGAGATCTGGATCGCTCATTCGGAGCAGCCTCTGCGCCAGGGGGACGTCGTAAGGGTGCTCGCGCGGGAAGGTCTGAGCCTGAAGGTCGAACCGCGCGACGCGCCAGGCACTGGGGCGGACGGCCGCCCTGGCTGAGCCGGCGCGGAAGGTTCGGGTATCGTTTTGAACGGAGCGTCGATGAGCGAAGAGTTTTATCGCGAAGCCTTGGAGCGTTTCCAGGGGCTGCTGGAACAAGCGCAGGAGTGCGGGCTCAATGAGCCCACCGCCATGACACTGGCTACGGTCGACGCGCGAGGGCGACCTGCCGCGCGCACAGTCCTGCTCAAGGAGGTCGGCCCGGCGGGATTTGTTTTCTATACCAACACCTTGAGCCGGAAGGGCGAGCACCTGGGAGGGAATCCTTCCGCTGCGCTGTGCTTTTTCTGGCAACCGCTGATGGAGCAGGTGTTGATCGAAGGCTTGGTTGAACCGGTGAGCGAGGCGGAAGCGGACGCCTACTGGGAAACGCGTCCGCGCCTGAGTCAGATTGGTGCCTGGGCGTCGCTACAGTCCCAGCCCCTCCAGTCGCGCCAGACCCTGGAGCAGCGTTTCAGCGAGTTCGAGACCCGCTTCGAAGGAATGCCGGTGCCGCGCCCGCCGCACTGGTCTGGTTACCGCATTGCGCCGGATTTCATCGAGTTCTGGAGCTCCCGCCCGGGACGCCTACATGAGCGTACCCGCTACACGCTCGGCGAGCAGGGCTGGCAGCGCACCAGCGTCTATCCTTGACGGGCAGTCTGGCACCACCCGGCCGTTTGATGCTCTTGTGCGGCGGCATAGCCGCTACCAGAGTCTCTATAACTTCTCGGCAGCACAACGCGCTTGAACGGAGGCGAGCATGACAGGCGACAGTCGGCGCCGGCATTCCAGCCAGATCGTGGACGGTATCCCTAAGGCGCCGGCCAGGGCCATGTTGCGTGCGGTCGGTTTTGGCGACGCGGATTTCGCCAAGCCCCAGGTCGGCATCGCTTCGACCTGGAGCCAAGTCACGCCGTGCAACATGCACATCGACGGCCTTGCCAAAGAGGCGGCGAGCGGCGTCGATGCTGCGGGCGGCAAAGCGCTGATCTTCAACACCATCACCATCTCTGACGGCATCGCCAACGGTAATGAGGCGATGAAGTACTCCCTGGTTTCGCGCGAGGTGATAGCCGATTCGGTGGAAACCGTGGCCGGCTGCCAGGGCTTCGACGGCCTGATCGCCATTGGCGGCTGCGATAAGAACATGCCGGGCTGCCTGATGGCCCTGGCGCGACTGAATCGCCCGGCGGTGTTCGTCTACGGCGGCACCATTCGTCCTGGGCGGAATCACACCGACATTATTTCGGTTTTCGAAGCAGTCGGCGCCCATGCGCGCGGGAGCATGAGCGACGCCGATGTCGCCGAGGTCGAGCGCACGGCTATACCCGGTCCGGGTTCCTGTGGCGGCATGTACACCGCCAATACCATGGCCTCCGCGATCGAAGCACTTGGGATGAGCCTTCCCGGAAGTTCCGCGCAGGATGCGATATCCGATAGCAAGCGCGACGACTGCCGCCGTGCAGGTGCCGCGGTGTTGGAGCTCCTCGAGCGCGATATCAAGCCGCTTGACATCATGACCCGCGAAGCCTTCGAGAACGCCATTACCGTGACCATCGCCCTGGGCGGTTCGACCAATGCCGTGCTGCACCTGATGGCGATGGCCAATACCGCCGGGGTACCGCTGAGCCTGGATGACTTCACGCGTATTGGGCAGCGCACACCGGTGCTGGCGGATCTGCGCCCGAGCGGGCGCTACATGATGTCGGAGTTGGTGGAGATCGGCGGCATACAGCCGTTGATGAAACGGCTGCTGGCGGCCGGCCTGCTTCACGGCGACTGCCTTACCGTGACCGGTCGCAGCTTGGCAGAGAATCTCGCCGATGTTGCCGACTATCCGCCGGGGCAGGACATCGTGCAGCCCCTGGATCGTCCGATCAAGGCCGACAGCCACCTACGCATCCTGCGCGGCAACCTCGCGCCGGAAGGGGCAGTTGCCAAGATCACCGGCAAGGAAGGGCTGCGCTTCTCCGGCACGGCGAGAGTGTTCGACTCCGAGACGGAATGCATGCAACGCATTCTCGACGGCACGGTGCAGGCCGGCGAGGTGCTGGTCATTCGCTACGAAGGCCCTAAAGGCGGTCCGGGCATGCAGGAGATGCTGTCCCCGACCTCAGCCATCATGGGGCGCGGGTTGGGGCAGGACGTCGCGCTTATCACGGACGGCCGTTTCTCCGGCGGCAGCCACGGCTTCGTGGTGGGGCATATCACGCCGGAAGCGATGGAGGGCGGCCCCATTGCCCTGGTCGAAACCGGCGACAGGATCAGCATCGACGCCGAGCGTGACGAGATCGTGTTGCACGTCTCGGATGAGGAGTTGCAGCGTCGCCGGGCGGCCTGGACGCCGCCCCCGCCGCGATACCGCCGCGGCGTGCTCGCCAAGTACGCGCACAGCGTTAGTTCGGCCTCGGAAGGCGCGGTGACGGATCGTTTTGACTGAGCGCCGCAAATCCCGCCGTCTTCACGGACCTGCTCACTCCAGTCGCTTCAGCACTTCCTGCAAGCGCAGGAGATAAGCCCGCTCGTCCGGCACCTGGCCTTCGCGTTGAGCGACCCACAGCGCTTCGGCCAACGATTCCATCATCAGGTGTTCGGCTTCCATGGTGCCGCCCAAGGCGCGACTCAGGCGGCGGTGCAGGGCGCGGATGCCCACCGGGCGGTTGGTGTCCACCTGCTCGCGGATGGCGATGTGCATGCCCATGTGCATGAAGGGGTTCGTTTCACCTTCGGCGATGTGATATTCGCGGCCCAGCGCCCGGTCCTCATTTTCGAGCAGCGCGTGGTATTCGGGGTGCTCTGCCACCACATCGGCGATCTTGCGCTCCAGCGGCTCCAGCGGCAGCCCCTCGCGCGCCTTGCGCCAAGCTTCAACGTAGTAGCGGCGTAACTGGTCGCGGTCCTGTCCAAAAATCATCGTCGGCTCCGTTCAGCGGCTGGCAGCGTTGAATACTAAGAGGTACCACAGAGGCACAGAGAGCGCAGACTCGCACAGAGATAAAATGATGTTCGCGTCCACCTTCCGGAAGGCGCATCGATATCCTTGCAGCTCACCGGGCGCGGCGGCGGCAATGCGCCTTTAGCGCCGAGGTCGCCGCCCCGCCCGCCGCGGACCCAGAAAAATTCACGCCGTGCTCCTTTGCGCCTTCGTTGTGTATCTTCATTTTCAAGCCGTTTTTTCCTTGAACTCGCACAGGTCGTAGATCACACAGGCGGCGCAGCGGGGCTTTCGGGCGATGCAGACGTAGCGGCCGTGGAGGATGAGCCAGTGGTGAGCGTCCTTGAGGAACTCTTTGGGCACCCAGCGGACCAGGCGGTCTTCGACCTCGCGCACGTCCTTGCCCTTGGCAAGCCCCGTGCGGTTGGAGACGCGAAAGATATGGGTATCCACGGCCATGACCGGATGCCCAAAGGCGGTGTTCAGGATGACGTTGGCGGTTTTGCGGCCGACACCAGGCAGAGCTTCCAGCGCCTCGCGGCTCTCGGGCACCTCGCCGCCGTGGAGCTCGAGCAACATGCGGCAGGTTTTGATGATGTTGGCCGCCTTGTTGCGGAAGAAGTTAATGCTCTTGACGTATTCGAGCAAGCTTTCTTCACCGAGATCGAGAATGGCCTGCGGTGTGTTGGCGACCGGGAACAGCCGATCGGTCACCTTGTTCACGCCTCGGTCAGTCGCCTGAGCGGAGAGGATGACCGCAATCAGCAACTCGAAAGGCGTCGAGTAGTTGAGCTCGGTCGTCGGGTGAGGGTTCTCGGCGCGCAGGCGCTCGAAGATCTGGCGGCGCTTTTCGGTGTTCATGAAGCGTTATTAAACCCCACAGACACTAAGGGCACAGAGAAAGAAGGCTAGCGGCCTTCGACCTGTCCTTGCCGTGCTTTCTTCGCGCGGACGCGGGCGACAGCAGCGGCGATGGCGGCTTTCTTGTCGGCTTGATCCCGCGCGCGCAGGGCTTCCTTGCGCTGGCGGCGCTTCTCGGCGAGCTCCGCCTTGTCACGCTCCAGGCGGAACTGACGGAATTCGTAGCGTTGCCGGGCACGCGGTGCCATGCGCATCACGCGTTGTCTGGCAGGCGTTACCGCTGCCTGGGTGGGTACGCGCTCTTCCACGGGCTGCATGTAGATGCAATCGACCGGGCAGGGGGCGAGGCAGAGCTCGCAGCCCGTGCATTCGTCGCGGATGACCGTGTGCATCAGTTTGGTCGCGCCGAGGATGGCGTCCACCGGGCAGGCCTGAATGCAGCGCGTGCAGCCGATGCACACTTCCTCGTCGATCCAGGCTACGGTGGGCTGGTACTGCTCGCTACCGCAACTCGGATCGAGCGGCTTGGGCGCTCGGCCCAGCAATTCGGCGAGGCTGCGGATGCCGGCCTCGCCGCCGGGCGGGCATTGGTTGATATCCGCTTCGCCAACGGCAATCGCGTGCGCGTACGGGCGGCAACCGTTGTAGCCGCACTTGCCGCACTGAGTCTGTGGCAAGAGCTCGTCGATGGCATCGATGAGGCGCTGATCGGCGGACATGTCTACTTCACGCGCATGCCGGGCTCGGCGCCCTCATGCGGTTCGAGTATCCACAGATCCTTGCCGCCGGGGCCGGCGGCCAGCACCATGCCCTCGGAGACACCGAAGCGCATCTTGCGCGGCTTGAGGTTGGCGACCATGACGGTGAGCTTGCCCTCCAGTTGCGCTGGCTCGTAGGCGCTCTTGATGCCGGCAAAGACGTTGCGCGTCTCGCCGCCGAGATCGAGTGTGAGCTGAAGCAGCTTGTCGGCGCCTTCCACCGACTCTGCCTTTACGATGCGGGCGATGCGCAGGTCGATTTTGGCGAAGTCGTCGAACTCGATCTGCGGTGCGATTGGGTTTTCCGCCAGCGCGCCCTGTGGTGCCGGCGCGGCGGCGGCCGGAGCCAGCGTGGCCTTCGACGCTTCCACCATGGCCTCGACGCGGGCAGGATCAATGCGCTGCATGAGCGGCTTGAAGGGCGCGACCTGGTGGTCGAGCAGCGGCTGCTGGATGTCGCTCCACTGCTGCGGCGGCAGTTGCAGGAAGTCTTCTGCCGCTTGGCTCATGGCGGGCAGCACCGGCTTGAGGTAGAGCTGCAGTACGCGGAACAGGTTGAGGCCCATGGTGCAGATGGCCTGAAGATCGGCTTCGCGGCCTTCTTCCTTGGCGATAATCCAGGGCTTTTTCTC
>JAJUGG010000098.1 GCA_029268285.1 Ectothiorhodospiraceae bacterium
AGAATATTGCCGAGCAAAATGGCGACCAGGGCGAGCAGTACGCCGGCAATCGTCAGAATATCCATAGCCGTTACCTCAGCCTCGCCAGTTCGGCGCCGACGGCATCCAAGGCCAGCACCCGGTCGCTGAGCCCGGCCTTGGCCACGGCCGCCGGCATGCCGTAGATAACGCTGCTCGCCTCGTCCTGCGACCAGACGCTGGAGCCGCTGCTTTTAAGGAGGCGCGCGCCCTCGCAACCGTCCGAGCCCATGCCGGTCAGCACGATGGCCAGCACTCGTCCTGGGCAGGCGCGGGCCGCTTCAGTAAAAGCGATGTCGACGCTGGGCTTGTAGAACTGATCCGCGCGGGCTTCGAAGGTGTGCACGCTGAGTCGGCCGCCGGCGCCGCGCACGCCCAGTTGCTTGCCGCCCGGCGCGAGCAGCGCGACGCCCGGCTGTAGCGGATCGCCGTCGGCCGCTTCCTTGACCTTGATCGCGCACAATTCGTCGAGGCGCTCTGCAAAAGCCGAGGTGAAGCTGGCCGGCATGTGTTGAATCAGCAGAATCGGCAGCGGAAAGCTCGCCGGAAGCTGCGTCAGCACCTTTTGCAGCGCCACCGGGCCGCCGGTCGAGGTACCGATCACTATCAGTTCGTAACGGCCCGGACGGACTGCCGGAGCCGCCGCCGCTGCGGCACAAAACGCCTCGGCTTGAACGCCGGGCGTGCGCCTCGCCACGGGCGGCGACGTCGGTCGCGGTGGCGCGGGCGCATTGGGCCGCGCCCCGCCGGCAGCCAGCGCCTTGACGCGCGACTGCAGCTGACGCTTGACCTGCTCGGGGTCGGCGGAAATATCCGCGAAGCGCTTGGGAATAAAATCGGCCGCGCCGGCATCCAAGGCGTCCAGCGTCGCCTTGGCGCCGTCGTAGGTCAGCGACGAGAACATCAACACCGGCACGCGCCGGCTGCGGGTGATTTCCCGCACCGCACTGATGCCGTCCATCACCGGCATTTCGATATCCATGGTGATGACATCCGGACGCAGGCGTTGGGCCTGTTCCACGGCCTCGCGACCGTCGGCGGCCTCGCCGATCACTTCGATGTCCGGATCCTCGCTGAGCATGTCGCGAATGCGGCGCCGGAAAAAGCCGGAGTCGTCGACGACCAAGACACGTGCACGCACCAAAACCAAACCTCCCGACGACTAGGCGTCGTTTACATCTTCGACCCAAACGCCTTGACTAGGCTCGGAATGTCGACGATCAGTGCAATCTTTCCGTCGCCAGTTATGGTGGAACCGGCCAGGCCCGGCAGCCCCTGCAGCATGGCACCCAGCGGCTTGATGACGACCTCTTCCAGGCCGAACACCTCTTCCACCACGAAACCGATGGCCTGATTGCCCAGCACCACCGTCACCACCTGCCGCTCGACCCCGTCGTCCACCAAGTGCCGGCTGCGCACCACCGGGCCGCCCTGATTCGACAACCAGCGGTCGAGGAAGAACAAGGGCATGGCCTTGTTGCGCACCATCACGACGAGGCGGCCGTCGACCACCTTGGTCTGCTTGGCGTCCAGTTCGAAGATCTCGCGGACCACGGACATCGGCAGCGCGAACTTGCGACCCTGCACCTTCACCATCAGGGTCGGCAGAATCGCCAGCGTGAGCGGCACCTTGATGCGCATGGTGGTGCCGGCGCCGGGCTTAGAGTCGATCTCCACGGTACCGTTGAGGCGCGAAATACTGGTCTTCACCACGTCCATGCCGACGCCGCGGCCGGAGACGTCCGAGATGTCGGTCTTGGTGGAGAAGCCCGGCATGAAGATCAGGTTGTAGCAATCATGCTCGTCCAGGCGCGCGGCCGACTCAGCGTCCATCAGCCCCTTCTCGACCACCTTTCGACGCAGCATCTCCGCATCCATGCCTTTGCCGTCGTCGGCAATGGTCAGCAGGATGTGATCGCCCTCCTGCTCGGCCGCCAGCAGCACCTTGCCCGCCCGGCGCTTGCCGGCACGCTCGCGCGCATCCGGCTCTTCGATACCGTGGTCGACGGCGTTGCGCACCAAGTGGATGAGGGGATCGGCCAGGGCTTCGACGAGGTTCTTGTCGAGGTCGGTGTCCTCGCCGCGCAGTTCCAGCTCGACTTCTTTCTTGAGGCTGCGCGCCAGATCGCGCACCAACCGCGGAAAGCGTCCGAACACCTTTTTGATCGGCTGCATGCGGGTCTTCATGACGGCCGTCTGCAGATCCGAGGTCACCAGCTCGAGATCGCCCACGGCCTGGTTCATGCGCTCGTCGTTGAGCAGCCCCCGCAGGGTGGAAAGCCGATTGCGCACCAGCACCAACTCGCCGACCAGGTTCATGATGTCGTCGAGTTTGGCGGTATCGACACGTACCGTGGTTTCGCCATCGCGCTTGGCCGCAGCCTTATCGGCCGCTTTGGCGGCGGGCTTGGCGGCATCGGCGGGCGTCGGCGCCGGAGCGGCGGCTTTCTTGGCGGCCGGCTGCGCTGCCGCCGGCTTAGCCGCCGGAGCTTCAGCACCGGGCGCCTTGCCCTTGCCGTGCAGGTTGTCGAGCAGGGCCTCGAATTCGTCTTCGCTGATCAGATCGTCGCCGGCTCCGGCGGCCCCTTGCTCTGCGCCCGCCAACGCGCTCTCAGCGGCTGCCGGCGCCGTCTGCTTGGGCGCGCCGCTGTGCTGCCCTTTGCCGTGCAGCGCGTCCAAAAGAGCCTCGAATTCGTCTTCGGTAATCTCGTCGCTGCCGCTACCGCTAGGCAGAGGCTCTCCGGTCGGTAGTTGCTCGCCCAGCAGTTGGTCGAAGGCGGCATCGGCCGGATCTTCTTCGGTCGTGGCGGCGTCAACGATAACCTCCGGCGGAACCGGCTCTGCTCCGTCAGGCACGTTGAGCGCTTCCAGCGCCGCCAACAGCTCCGGCGAAGCCGGCGAAGGCTCGGCGCCGGACTCCATCTCGCTGAACTGGCTCTGCACCACGTCCAGCGCCTGCAGCACCACGTCCATCAGCTCGGGGCTGACGCTCTTGTCGCCCTGACGCAGCAGATTGAAGAGATCCTCGGTTCGGTGGCAAACCTCTACCAAGGCGTCGAGGTTGAGAAACCCCGCGCCGCCCTTGATGGTATGAAAGCCGCGAAAGACCGAATTCAGCAGCTCCCTATCGTCGGGCCGCTGCTCCAGGTCGACCAGCTGCTCGCTCAAGCTTTCCAGAATCTCACGCGATTCGACGAGAAAGTCCTGAACGATGTCGTCTTCGAAATCCATGCCCATGCCGGTACCTTTGCGGGTGCGCTATGCGCCGCCTTAGAAGCCAAGGCTGGAAAGCAGGTCGTCCACCTCGTCCTGTCCGTGAACGATGGCCGCTTCATCCTTGGCGGTACCCGGGACCTGAGGCCCTTCCAGCTTCATGTTGTCGTTGTTATCGGCAGGCTGCGCGGATTCTTCAGTCCTGCGCGGGCCGGACAGTCGAACCAAACGCACCAGGTTCTCTTCGAGCTCATGTACCAGGTCGATGACCCGGCGGATGATCTGCCCGGTAAGGTCCTGATAGTCCTGCGCCATCAGCGCTTCCGTCAGCATGGCGTGCACGCCGCCGGCGTCCTCGCGCACTTGCTCGAGAAAGTTTTCGATGTCGCGGCTGAGCTCGCGGAACTCTTCCACCGACAGCTCGCGATTGCGAAAACGCTGCCATTGCTCGGCCAGGCCGCCGGCAATGTCGGTAATGCGGCTAATCGTGCTCATGCTGTCTTCGACGGAATTCAACGTGCGATGCGCGGCCTGTTCGGTCATGGTGATGACGTAGGTCAGGCGCTCACGCGCATCGGGAATCTCGTTCTCGGTAAGGTCCGCTAGGCGCGTGTCCAGCCGGAATGCGTTCAGCGACTCGTGCAGCTGCCGCGTAAGCATGCCCAGCTCGCGAAAAAGTTCGGTTTCCCGAACCCGCGTGAACTCGTCTAGGCAGGCGTCCACCGCGGCCTCGTCATCCCGCTCGACGGCGGCGATCAAGTCCCGCGCCGTCTGCAGGTATCTCTCGTGCTTCTGATTCATGGAAGACCTCAGCCGGCGTTGACGCGCTCGAAGATCTTCTCGATCTTTTCCTTCAGCGTCATGGCAGTGAAGGGCTTGACGATATAGCCGTTAACGCCCGCCTGTGCAGCAGCGATGATCTGCTCGCGCTTGGCTTCGGCCGTAACCATGAGAATGGGCAAATGCGCCAACTCAGGGTCGTTACGCACCGCTTGCAGCAGCTCGATGCCAGTCATGCCGGGCATGTTCCAGTCCGTGATCAGGAAGTCGAAACCGCCCTTCTTGAGCATGGGCAACGCCGTGTTGCCGTCGTCGGCTTCCTGGGTATTGCTGAACCCCAGGTCGCGCAGCAAGTTCTTGATAATGCGCCGCATCGTGGAGAAGTCGTCCACGATCAGAATCTTCATGTTCTTGTCGATTTGCACCTTGATCTCTCCAGCCTTGCCGTTGCACACAAGCGCCTCAGAGCGCTCCGCACACGCTAATCGTTTACTCGTTATTTACCCAATCGGCCATCATGCCCCGAAGCTTTAGCATGATGCGGCCATGAATTTGGCTGACCCGCGACTCGCTCACCCCGAGAACGGCGCCGATCTCCTTGAGGTTCAGCTCCTCGGTGTAGTAGAGCTGCATCACCAACTGCTCGCGCTCGGTGAGCTGCCCAATGGCCTCGGTGAGCGAATCCTGGAATCCGGCATCCTGCAGCACCTCCAGCGGGGTCGGCCCGTCGCCGGCCGGCTCGGGGTGTTCGCCCGACTCCGGGTCTTCCTGGTCGAAGCTGAAGACGCGCGCGCAGGAAACGTCCTGGAGGATGTGGTGATACTCCGACAGCTCCAGCCCCAATGCCTCGGCCACTTCCTGGTCCTTGGGCTCGCGGCCGAGCTGGTTCTCCAGCTCCCGGATGGCCTCCGCAACTTCCCGCCCCTTGCGGTGCACCGAGCGCGGGGTCCAGTCGTGGCGCCGTATCTCGTCGAGCATGGCGCCGCGTATGCGAATCCCGGCATAGGTCTGGAAGCTTGCGCCCTGGGTGGCATCGTAGTGGCGCGCGGCGTCGAGCAAGCCGATCATGCCGGACTGGATGAGGTCCTCGAGCTGCACCGACGGCGGCAACCGGTTCATAAGGTGATGGGCAATGCGCTTGACCAGCGGCGCGTGCTGCACGATCAGATCGTTGCCGCCCTGGCGCTCGATCTCGTTGTACATCGCGTAGCCGTTCATCACAGGCCTCCCGCGGCTGCCGAAAACTGGATGAGCCGCTCGACGAAGAACTCCAGATGCCCCTCCACCTCGCTCGGCAACGGCCAGCGCTCGACCCGGCGCGCCAGCTCGCCAAAGGCGCGCGACACCGGCGCGCTCGGGTAGGCAATGCTTACCGGCGACTGGCGGCGCACGGCCTTGCGCAGGTAGTCGTCTTCGGGAATGGCGCCGGCGAAGTCTAGCGTCAGATCGAGGAAGCGATTGCAGACCATGGCGAGCTTACGATAGAGCTCTTCGCCCTCACGGCCGCTGCGCACGCGGTTGGCCACCATGTGGAAGCGCTGCACGCCGTAGTCGCAGTTCATGACCTTGATCAGCGCATAAGCGTCGGTGATGGAGGACGGCTCGTCGCAGGCCACCACCAGCACCTCGCGCGCGGCGCGCGCAAAGCTGATCACGCCGTCGGAGATGCCGGCCGCGGTATCGATAATGAGATAATCGAGGTCGTTATTGAGCTCACTGAAGCCGCGAATCAGCCCCGCGTGCTCGGCGCTGGAAAGCTCGGCCATGCGTTGCAGGCCGGACGCCGCCGGCACGATGCTGATGCCGCCGGGCCCCTCCACCAGAATCTCTTCCAGCGTGGCGCGGCCTTCCAACACGTGCGAGAGGTTGTACTTGGGGCTGAGCCCAAGCAGCACGTCGACGTTGGCCAAACCAAGATCGGCGTCGAGCAGCATGACCCCGCGCCCCATCTGCGCGAGCTGCACGGCTAGATTCACCGACACGTTGGTCTTGCCGACGCCGCCCTTGCCGCTGGTCACGGCAATCACTTTGACGGGTTTCGGTTGCGCCATTCTTCTGAGGCCGGCGGCCTGATCCTGCCTGGAATTATCGAGCATTGACCACCCCGCCGAAGCTGAGCGCCAAACATTCGTCGTCGGTTTCCTGACGGTACTGCTGCGCCAGCTTGCAGGCATTCTCCACCAGCCGCTCGCCGCGAGCCGGCTGCAAATCCTCCGGCACTCGCTGCCCCACGCCGAGATAGGCGATGGGCAGGCTGTGGCGCAGCACGGCGGTCAGTGCGCCGCCGAGGCTGGTGGCCTCATCGAGCTTGGTGATAATGCAGCCCACCGGTGCGATGCTCTTGAACGAGCGCACGACTTCGTTGAGCGTAGAGAGCTGCGTGTTGGCGGACATCACCAGATAGCTGCGAATCTTCAACCGCTTTTCGGTCAAGGCGCCGAACTGCTCAGACAGGCGCATGTCGCGCTGGCTCATGCCAGCGGTGTCGATCAGCACCAGGCGCTTGTCGGTCAGGCCGCTCAACACCATTTCGAGCTCCTTGGCGTTGCCGGCGGTATGCACGGGCACGCCGAGAATGCGCGCGAAGTTGCGCAGCTGGTCCTGCGCGCCGATGCGGAAGTTATCGGTGCTGACCAAGGCCACGCTGCCGCGCCCATGGCGCAGCGCGTAGCGCGCCGCGAGCTTGGCGACGGTGGTGGTCTTGCCTACGCCGGTGGGGCCGACCATGGCAACGATGCCGCCACGGTCGAGAATGTCGTCGTCGGTTACCGGCGTATGGCGCGCCAGCAGCGCCAGCGCCTTCGCCCAGGCCTTTTCCGGATCGCCCAGGCGAGCAACGTGGTCGGCGATCTTGCGGCTGACATCGTTGCCGAGACCGAGCTCGTTGAGCTGCTTGAGCACTTCCATGCGTACCGGCTCGCGCTCACCCATCTGCTTCCATTCCATCAGGGTGAGCTGGCTCTCGAACATGCTGCGCAGCGCCTTGAGCTCCTGACGCATCTCGGCAATGGCCGGCTCCTGCGTCCACTCAAGGCTCGGTGCCGCCGCGCGCACCGGCTCGGGCTGCGGCATGGGGCGCGGCGGTTCGGGCTCGCTGAAGGAAAGCGCCAAATCCACGTCGTCATCGATGCTGACGTCGATTTTCCGGCGCGGCTCGGCCGCAGCAGGCTCAGCGCGGCGCGCGGCCTTGAGCTTGGCGAAGGTCTCGGCGAAGTCGGGCTGCGGCGCCTCGTCTTCGACGGCGGCGCGGATCACGCGCTCGTCGTAGTCCACCGCCGAAATCACTTCCATGCCGCCTTCCACCTTGCGGCTCGACAGAATAACGGCGTCCGGGCCCAATTCATCCCGCACCTTGCGGATCGCCTGCCGCATGTCGGGAGCAAAGATGCGCTTGATCTTCATACCGCCCACCTATTTTTCTCCGGCCGCCTCAACGGCCGCTCAACTGTGCTTGACCAACGCTTCCGACAATGCGGACCTGCTTGTCGTCAGGCACCTCGTTATACGAAAGCACGTGCAGGCTCGGCACCGCGTGCCGCGTCAGCCGGTACAGCCAACTGCGCAACTGCGGCGAGGTCAGCAGCACCGCCGGTTGCCCGGACATCTCCTGGCGCTGCGCGCTCTCCACCAGGGAGCGCTGCAAGCGGTCGGCCAGCCCCGGCTCGAAGCCGCCGGCCGCTCCGCTCGTGCCTTGCATCGTATCTAGCAACAACTGTTCCAACTGCGGATCGAGGGTAATCACTGGCAGCTCCGGCGCCATGCCGACAATGCTCTGCACGATCATCCGGCCCAGCGCCTCGCGCACCGACAGGGTTAGCGCCGCCGGCTCGCGGCTGCGGCCCCCCTGCTCCGCCAGCGTTTCGACGATGGTGCGCATGTCGCGGATGGGGATGCGCTCCTCGAGCAGGTTCTGCAGCACCTTTACCACCACCGACAGCGGCAGCGTATTCGGCACCACCTCCTCGACCAGCTTGGGCTGCGCCTGCGCCAGCAGGTCGAGCAGCTTCTGAGCTTCCTCATGGCCAAGCAGCTGATGCGCGTTGTTCTGGATGATTTGGGAAAGATGCGTCGCCACCACGGTACTGGCATCAACCACGGTGTAGCCGAGAGTCTGCGCGTAGTCGCGCTGGGCGGCGTCGATCCACACCGCCTCCAAGCCGAAGGCCGGGTCGCGGGTGGTCACGCCCTGCAGCGTGCCCTGCACTGAGCCGGGGTTGATGGCTAATTCGCGCCCCGGCATGACCTCGGCCTCGGCGAGCGGCACGCCGTGGATGCTGAGCCGATAGGCATTCGGCGCCAAATCCAGGTTGTCGCGAATGTGCACCGGCTGAATCAGGAACCCGAGATCCTGCGACAGCTTCTTGCGCACGCCCTTGATGCGCGTCAACAACTGCCCGCCCTGCTTACGGTCGACCAGCGGGATCAGGCCGTAGCCCACCTCCAGGCCGATGACGTCCACCGGGGGCACGTCTTCCCAGCCCAGCTCCTTGTTCTCGGGGCTCTCGATGCTCGGCTCCGGCTTGGCCGCGGGGGCCGCCGCTTCACTGCGCTGCCGGCGCACAATGCGCCAAGCGCCGAAACCGCACAGTGCGGCAAATAGCAGAAAGGGCAGGTTCGGCATGCCCGGGACCAGGCCCAGCACGCCAACGATCGCGCCGCTGACGATGAGCACCTTGGGGTTGCTCAGCATCTGCCCGACCACTGCGCCCGACATATCCTGCGAGGCGGAGACGCGCGTCACCAGAATGGCGGTGCCGGTAGAGAGCAACAGCGACGGGATCTGCGCCACCAAGCCGTCGCCGATGGTGAGCAAGGTGTAGACGCGCATGGCGTCAGCGAAAGCCATGTTGTGCTGCATGAGCCCGATGGCGAGTCCGCCGACGATATTGATAAAGAGAATCAGAATGCCGGCCATGGCATCGCCGCGCACGAACTTGCTGGCACCGTCCATGGAGCCGTAGAAGTCGGATTCCTGCGCGACTTCCTCGCGCCGGGTCCGCGCCTGCTCCTGCGTTATGAGGCCGGCATTGAGATCGGCGTCGATAGCCATCTGCTTGCCCGGCATGGCGTCGAGCGTGAAGCGCGCCGAGACTTCCGACACGCGCCCGGCGCCTTTGGTGACCACCACGAAGTTGATGATCACCAGGATGGCAAACACCACCAGGCCCACGGCGTAGTTGCCGCCCACCACGAACTCGCCGAAGGATTCGATGACCTTGCCGGCCGCGCCCGTGCCCTGGTGGCCCTCGAGCAGCACCACGCGGGTGGAGGCCACATTCAACGCGAGTCGGAATAATGTCGCTATCAGCAGAATCGTCGGAAAACTGGCGAAATCCAGCGGCCGCAGCGCGTACACCGTCACCAGCAACACCACCAGCGACAGCACGATGTTGAAGGTGAACAGCATGTCCAGCGCCAGCGGCGGCAGCGGTATCACCATCATCGCCAGCAGGGCCACCACCATCAGCGGCGTGCCCAGCCCACGGCTGACGACGTTCCGGAAATTATTCAACGCAATCGTGGACATACCGCCTTATGTCTCCTGCCCGCGGCGGGCGTATTCCTGGAATTCCTCCGGCAGCTCCGGATTCGGCCGCGCCGGCCGAGCGTCGGCCGGCGCGCCGCGAAGCTGGTAGATGTAGGCCAGTACCTGCGCCACCGCGAGGTAGAGGCCGCCGGGGATTTCACCGTCAATCTCGGTGGTGTGATACAAGGCCCGTGCCAACGGCGGCGCTTCGAACAGCGGCACGCCGTTTTCGCGGGCCAGTTCACGAATCCGCTGCGCCACCAGATCAGTGCCCTTGGCCACCACCTGCGGCGCGCGCATCTTGAGCTGGTCGTACTTGAGCGCGACGGCGAAATGGGTCGGGTTGGTAACCACCACATCGGCCTGCGGCACACTCTCCATCATCCGACCCTGGGCAAGCTCGCGCTGCATCTGGCGAATGCGCGCCTTCACCTCCGGCTTGCCTTCGGTGTCCTTGAACTCGTCCTTGACCTCCTGTTTGGTCATGCGCAGCTTCTTGCGGTGGTCCCAGAGCTGGTACGGCACGTCGATGGCCGCGATCAGCACCAAGCCGACGGACAACAGCAGGAAAGCCTTGAAGAACAAACTGATGCCATGCGCAATACCCGTTTCCAGGGATTGCCGCATGAGCAGGTGAAAGTCGCCCAGCGCCCACCACATGAAGCCTGCGCCGATCAGCCCCACCACCAGCACCTTGGCCAGCGACTTGGCGAGCTCCACCAGCGCGCGCACGCTGAAGATGCGCTTCATGCCTTTAAGGGGGTCGAGCTTCTCGAGCTTGGGCTTGAGCGACTCACCGCTGAAGCTCCAGCCGCCCAGCAGCATTGGCGAGAATAGGGTTACCAGCAGCATCAGAATCGCAAACGGCGCCACCACCGCCAGCCCCTGGCCGATGGCGCCGAACAGCATGCGCAGCGGCGCCTGCGGGTCGAACACCTCAGCGCGGCTGAGATTGAAGCCGTAGCCCGTAACCTGAACCAAGCCCTGGCCCATGTGGTCGCCGAGCACCATCAAGCCCGCCGCCGCCGCCACCATCGACAGCGTCGTGTTCAGCTCACGCGATCTCGGAACCTGACCCTTCTCCTTCGCCTCGCGTTGGCGTTTAGGAGTAGGGTCTTCTGTCCGTTCCTGCCCGTCTTGATTCTCTTCGGCCATGATGGGGGATTAGCAAGAATCGGGCCGGGTCGGGGTTTGAAACGAACCACGGGGGCACGGAGAC
>JAJUGG010000099.1 GCA_029268285.1 Ectothiorhodospiraceae bacterium
CGGCGACGATGTCGATATTGGCGCCAACACCACTATCGACCGCGGGGCTTTGGGCGATACGGTGATCGGCGACGGCGTCAAGATCGACAACCTGGTCCAAGTCGCACACAACGTACAGATCGGTGCCCACACCGCCATTGCCGGCTGTGTCGGCATCTCGGGCAGCAGCAAGATCGGCAAGCATTGCATGATCGGCGGCGGCGTCGGCCTGGCCGGGCATCTCGAGATTGCCGACGGCGTAACAGTGACCGGCATGACGCTGGTGTCTCGCAGCATTCGCGAACCGGGCTCGGTGTATTCCGGCGGCATGCACATGGCGCCGGCACCGGCTTGGCGCAAAAACGCGGTGCGCTTCGGCCAGCTCGACGACATGTACCGCCGGCTACGCGAGCTCGAACGGGAGCTGGCGGCGCTGAAAGGCGCTGACGGCAAAGAATAACGACTACCCGAGAGTGCTACATCCGAGATGATGAACATTCAGGAAATCATGAGTTTTCTCCCTCACCGCTATCCGTTCCTGATGGTGGATAAGGTGGTGGAGTGCACTCCCGGCGAGCGCCTGACGGCGATCAAGAACGTCACCATCAACGAGCCGTTCTTTACCGGGCACTTTCCGCAGGAGCCGGTGATGCCCGGTGTTCTGATCATCGAGGCATTGGCTCAGGCCTGCGGTTTGCTGGCTTTCCGCACGCAAGGCGAGGACGTGCCGGAAGACGCAATTTTCTACTTGGTCGGCGTCGACAAAGCGCGTTTCAAGCGCCGCGTCGGGCCGGGTGACCAGTTACACCTGGAAGTACAGCACAAGCGCACCATGCGCGGTGTCTGGATGTTTGACGCACGGGCTACGGTGGACGGCGCGCTGGCGGCCGAAGCCGAGATCCGCTGCACTATGAGGTAATCGTGAGCTCCATCGATCCGCGAGCCATAGTCGATCCGAACGCGAAGATCGACGATAACGTCACCATAGGTCCTTATGCCGTCATCGGCCCCGATGTCGAAATCGGAGCCGGCACCTGGATCGGTCCCCATGCCGTCATCGAGGGGCCGACCCGCATCGGACGTGACAACAAAATTTTCCAGTTCGCCTCCATCGGCGCCGAACCGCAGGATAAGAAGTACGCCGGTGAGCCCACGGTGTTGGAAATCGGCGATCGCAATCTGTTCCGGGAGTTCGTAACCGTCAATCGCGGCACCGTGCAGGGCGGCGGCATTACGCGCGTGGGCGACGACAACTGGATCATGGCGTATTGCCACATTGCCCATGACTGCATTGTCGGCAACAAGACGACGTTCTCGAATTCGGCCTCGCTCGCGGGCCACGTTATCGTCGAAGACCATGCCATTCTGGCCGGGTTCACGCTGGTGCATCAGTTCTGCCGCATCGGCGAGCACAGTTTTTCCGGCTTCGGCAGCGTCGTAAATCGCGATGTGCCGCCGTACGTAACGGTGGCGGGCAATGTCGCTGTACCGCACGGTCTCAACAGCGAAGGACTGCGGCGGCACGGCGTGTCGGCCGAAACCATCCGCATGCTCAAGCGCGCTTATCGGATTATCTACAAATCCGGTCTGCGCCTGGAAGAGGCCAAAGCCGAGTTGGCGACCCTGGCCGAAGAGACGCCGGAAGTCGGTCGGCTGTTGGCCTTCCTGGATAAGTGTGAGCGCGGCATCGTCCGTTGAGTGTCGCTCGAGCACGATAAGTAGGGGGCTCTCTTAAATGCGCGTCGCTATCGTAGCGGGGGAGCTTTCCGGCGACTTGCTGGGAGCGGGCTTGATTCGCGCGCTCCGAGAGCGGCTGCCGGCGCTGCAGGTGGAAGGCATTGGCGGGCCGCGCATGTGCGCCGAGGGCCTGGAAAGCCTGCATCCGATGGAGGCGCTTTCAGTCATGGGCTTGGCCGAGGTGCTGGGCTCGTTGCCGCAACTGTTGCGGCTACGCGCGCAATTGGCGCGGCGCTGGCGCGAGAACCCGCCGGATGTGTTCATCGGCATCGACGCTCCGGACTTCAACCTCGGCCTCGAAGAGCAGTTGCGTGATGCGGGGGTCGTTACCGTCCATTACGTCAGCCCCTCGGTCTGGGCTTGGCGGCAGGGGCGCATGAAGAAGATTCGCCGTGCCGTCGACCTGATGCTCACGTTGTTTCCGTTCGAGAAGCGTTTCTACGACGAGCAGGGGCTTGCCGCGGCTTTCGTCGGACATCCCGCAGCGGAGCGCTTTGCAGGCCACCCCGGTGTGCAGGAGTGTCGGCGCAAGCTGGGACTGCCGCAGGACGGCGAAATCGTCGCGCTTTTGCCTGGCAGCCGGATGAGCGAAGTCAATCGGCTCGGGCCGCTGTTCGCGCAGACGGCCGCGGCGGTTCGGGCCGGGCGGCCGGGCTTGCGCTTTGTTGCGCCCATGGCCAGTGCGGCCATCCGCGCGGTCTTCTCGGAGCATTTGCACGCGGCGGGCTTGAGCGACGATACCGTGCTGCTCACCGACGGCGAGTCCGAATTCGCCATGGGCGCGGCCGATTGCATATTGCTTGCCTCAGGTACCGCAACCTTGGAAGCCATGCTGCTCGAGCGGCCCATGGTCATGGCTTATCGGCTGGCGCCGGCCACGTACTTCATTTTGCGTCGTTTGGGCTTGATCAAGATCGACCGCTTCGCGCTGCCCAACCTTCTTGCGCGCGATAGGGTGGTGCCGGAGTTTATCCAGGATGCCGCCACGCCGGAAGCGCTTAGCGGCGCGTTGCTGGAGTTGCTGGATGATCCGGCTCGGCGCAGGCGCATTGTCGAACGCTTTGGTGAGATGCATGAGATGCTGCGTCAGAACGCCGATCAGCGAGCGGCGGAAGCGATACTGGAATGCCTGAGCAAGCGGAGCTGAACCTGGTGTTCGAGGCAGCGCGGTACGTGGCCGGCGTCGATGAGGTTGGTCGCGGCCCACTAGCCGGTCCGGTGGTAGCGGCGGCCGTGATACTGGATCCGAAACGGCCGATCGAAGGGTTGACGGACTCCAAGCTGCTCACTGCACGAGCCCGCGCTGGCTTGGAGCAGGAGATTCGCGAGCACTGCCTGGCATGGGCGCTGGGGCGGGCCGAGGTCGAGGAGATCGACCGCCTCAATATCCTGCAGGCGACTTTTCTCGCCATGCGGCGCGCCGTCGAGGCTCTGCCACTGCCTGCCGATCATGTGCTGGTCGACGGCAAGCTCTGCCCGCCGCTCGGCGTGACTGTCGAGGCCGTCGTCGGCGGTGATCGCACCGTGGCGGCCATCAGTGCCGCATCCATACTCGCCAAAGAGGCGCGCGATCGTGAGATGATAGCGCTCGATGCAGAGTATCCGGGTTACGGCTTTGCCAAACATAAGGGTTACGGAACCCGCGAACACTTGGCCGCGCTGCGCGCACTGGGGCCGACGGCGCTGCACCGGCGTTCGTTCCGCCCGGTGCGGGAACTCTGCGAGCCGGTTTAGACCCATGTCGTTCGGGCTCCCTGGGGGCGGGCGGCATAGGTTTTTGAGGGGAATTGCACCATGACCGCTTTCGTACATTTGCGCCTGCACACCGAGTTTTCGCTCTCGGACGGTGTCGTGCGCATCAAGCCGTTGGTCAAGGCAACGGCCGAAGCCGGCATGCCCGCGGTGGCGGTGACCGATCAGGGCAACCTGTTCGCCATGGTGAAGTTCTACAAGGCGGCACTGGGTGCTGGCATCAAGCCGATCATTGGCGCGGATATCTGGGTCGACGATCCGGATGCTCAGGAGCAGCGCAGCCGCCTGACGCTGCTTTGCCGCGACCTCGACGGCTACCGCACGCTCAGCCGACTGCTGAGCCATGCCTATGCGCGCGGTCAGCAGCAAGGCGTGCCGGTGGTGCTTCGGCAATGGATCGAAGAAGACCACGGCGGGCTGATCGCGCTGTCCGGTGCGCGCGAGGGTGACGTCGGGCGGGCGCTGCTGGCGGGCAACGAGGTGCTAGCGCGGGAAAAGCTCGCCTTCTGGGGCGGGTTGTTTCCAGATGCCTACTACCTCGAGTTGCAGCGCACCGGTCGCGCCGGCGATGAGGATCACGTGCATGCCGCGGTCGCGCTGGCCGCGGCGACCGACACGCCGGTTGTGGCGACCAACGACGTTCGCTTCCTCAAAGCCGAGGATTTCGAAGCGCATGAAGCGCGCGTGAGCATCCATGACGGTCGTACCCTGGACGACCCGCGTCGCGAGCGCCGGTACAGCAATCAACAGTATTTGCGCACGCCGGAGGAGATGGTCGAGCTATTCTCCGATCTGCCGGAGGCCATCGAAAATACTGTCGAAATCGCCCGCCGCTGTAATCTGGAGCTGGTGCTAGACCAGCCGGTTCTGCCGGACTTCCCCATCCCGGAAGGGATGACGATCGACGATTATCTGCGCGAGCAGTCGCGCAAAGGGCTCGACGAGCGGCTTGAAGTGTTGATCCCGCAGGATCACCCCGAGCGCGAAGCCGAAATCGCTCGCTACCGCGAGCGCCTCGATATCGAGCTCGACGTCATCATCCAGATGGGCTTTCCGGGTTACTTCCTCATCGTTGCCGACTTCATCCAGTGGGCCAAGGATCAGGATATTCCGGTCGGCCCCGGGCGTGGTTCGGGCGCAGGCTCGTTAGTAGCGTACGCGCTCAAGATTACCGACCTCGACCCACTCAAGTACGACTTGCTGTTCGAGCGCTTCCTCAACCCCGAGCGGGTGTCCATGCCCGACTTCGACGTCGACTTCTGCATGGAGAAGCGCGACCGCGTGATCGACTACGTCGCCCAGAAGTACGGCCGCGAGAAGGTGTCGCAGATCGCCACCCACGGCACGATGGCGGCGAAAGCGGTGGTGCGCGACGTCGGCCGCGTCTACGGCCACCCCTATGGCTTCGTCGACCGCATCGCCAAGCTCATTCCTTTTGAAATCGGGATGACGCTGGATAAGGCGCTGGAGCAGGAAGAGGAGCTGCGTACCCTCTACGAAACCGACGAAGACGTCGGGCAATTGCTCGACATGGCGCGCAAACTCGAGGGCATGGCGCGCAACGTCGGCAAGCACGCCGGTGGCGTGGTCATCGCGCCCACCGAACTCACCGATTTCTCGCCGCTGTACTGCGAGCCGGGCGGGCAGGGACTGGCAACGCAGCTGGATAAGGACGACGTCGAAGCCGTCGGCCTGGTGAAGTTCGACTTCCTGGGCCTGCGTACACTGACCATCATCGACTGGGCGGTGAAGGCGATTAATGCCATTCGCAGCGAGAAGGGCGAGGAATTGCTCGACATCTCGCGCATCCCGCTGGACGACTCGGAAACCTTCGACCTGCTCAAAGCGTATCAGACCACCGCGGTGTTCCAGCTGGAATCGCGCGGCATGAAGGACCTGATCAAGCGCCTGCAGCCTGACAGCTTCGAAGATATCGTTGCGTTGGTGGCGTTGTTCCGCCCAGGTCCGCTGCAGTCGGGCATGGTGGATGACTTCATCGACCGTAAGCACGGCCGCGCCAAGGTCGCTTATCCGACCGAAGAGCTCCATCATGACGATCTCGAGCCCATCCTGAAGCCGACCTACGGCGTCATCCTGTACCAGGAGCAGGTGATGCAAATCGCGCAGGTGCTGGGCGGCTACTCGCTCGGCGGCGCGGACTTGCTGCGCCGCGCGATGGGCAAGAAAAAGCCCGAGGAGATGGCCAAACAGCGCGAGATCTTCCTCAAGGGCGCAACCGAAAAGGGCATGACGGCCGAACATGCCGCCGGCATCTTCGACCTCATGGAGAAGTTCGCAGGCTACGGCTTCAACAAGTCGCACTCGGCCGCCTACGCGCTGCTGTCCTACCAGACCGCTTGGCTGAAGCGCCACTTCCCGGCGCCCTTCATGGCCGCCGTGCTTTCCTCCGACATGGACAACACCGACAAGGTGGTGACCCTGATCGAGGAATGCCGGGAGATGAAGCTGCGCATCACGCCGCCCGACGTCAACGTTTCGGACTACATGTTCCGCGCCACCGACGAGCGTACCGTGGTCTACGGGCTGGGCGCGGTGAAGGGTGTGGGTCGCTCGGCCATCGAAGCGCTGATCGAAGAGCGCGAGCAGAACGGTCCTTACAAGGATTTGTTCGATCTCTGTCGGCGCGTCGATCTGCGTAAACTCAACCGTCGCGTGCTGGAGGCACTGATCCGCTCCGGCAGTTTCGATGCGCTGGTGCCCAACCGCGCGACCGGCATGAGCTTGCTGCCGCTCGCGTTGCAGACGGCGGATCAGGCTTCGCGCGATGTCGCCGTCGGCCAGGAAGATTTGTTCGGGCTGGCGCCTCCGAGCAGCGCGCCGGAAGCCCCCGAGGTCGAAACCTTGCCGGAGTGGGAGGAGCGGGAGCGGCTGCTGGCGGAGAAGGAGACGCTGGGCCTTTATCTTACCGGCCACCCGATCGCCGAGTACGAGGCCGAGCTCAACCACATCGTCAGTGCCCGGCTCAATACCCTCATCAGCACGGCGCCGCCAACCGTTACCGGCGAGCGCCGCCGGCGTGGTGGCGGGCGCGAGGTAACGGTTGCCGGCTTGGTGGTGGCCATGCGTACGCGCAACACTCAGAACGGTGGGCGCATGGCTTTCATGACCCTCGATGACCGCACGGGGCGCATCGAAGTTGCCGTATTTACCGAGTTGTACAAACAGTACCGCCACCTCATCGTGAAGGACGAGTTGCTGGTCGTGCAGGGAAGTATGGATTACGACGACTTCCTCGGCGGCTACAAGGTCACCGCGCAAAAGGTCTACGATATCGACGAAGCGCGCGCGGCCTACGCGCGACGGTTGGTATTGCGGGTGAACGCCGAGCGCGCCGGCAACGGCTTCGTGCCGGAGTTGCGCCAGACGCTGGACACCTACCGCGAGGGCAACTGCCCCGTGTGGGTGGAGTATGATGCGCCGACGGCGCGCGCGATGCTGCGCCTGGGCGAGGCGTGGAAGGTTCGGCCCAGCGACGAGCTGCTCAAGCGCTTGAAGACCTTGACCGACGCTGCGCGCATCGATTACTGACCACAGGAACGAAATAAAATGCGACAGAGCCGCTTGCTCTGGCGCCGAGCAGTCGCTAGTGTCCCCCTCACGAGAGCGTTACGCTGGAATAACGGACGCCGAATAAAGGCATATAAGCGTAGTCATCATGAACCTGAATTTTCTGGAATTTGAGCGCCCGATTGCCGAGCTCGAGGCGAAGATCGAAGAACTCCGCTACGTCGGCGACGACAACGAGATCAATATCAGCGAGGAGATCGCGCGCCTGCAGGGCAAGAGCAAGGCGCTCACCGAGCAGATCTTCTCGCAGCTGACGTCTTGGCAGATCGCGCAAATCGCGCGGCATCCGCAGCGGCCCTACACCCTGGACTACCTCAAGCACATCTTCACGGAGTTCGAGGAGCTGCACGGCGACCGCGCCTTTGCCGACGACCCAGCCATCGTCGGCGGTATCGCGCGGCTCGACAACCGTCCCGTCATGGTGATTGGCCATCAAAAGGGGCGCGACACTAAAGAGAAGATTCGCCGTAACTTCGGCATGCCGCGTCCGGAAGGCTACCGCAAGGCGCTGCGTCTCATGGAGATGGCCGAGCGCTTTCGGCTACCCATCTTCACCTTCATCGACACGCCGGGCGCGTATCCCGGTGTCGGTGCCGAAGAGCGCGGCCAAAGCGAGGCCATTGCACGCAACCTGCTCGTCATGTCGCGGCTCAGGACGCCCATCGTGTGCACGGTGATCGGCGAGGGTGGTTCCGGCGGAGCCCTGGCTATCGGCGTCGGCGACCGAGTGCTCATGCTGGGCTACAGCACCTATTCGGTCATCTCACCGGAAGGCTGCGCGTCAATTCTTTGGAAGAGCAGCGAACGCGCGGCGGACGCGGCCGAGGCTATGGGCATTACGGCCGAACGGCTCAAGCAGCTCGAGCTCATCGATGAGGTCGTCGAAGAGCCCTTGGGCGGCGCGCACCGCAACCCCGCAGCTATGGCCGGCACCCTGAAGAGCCGCCTGCTGCGTCAGCTCAACGATCTCGAAGCGCGCTCGATGGAAACCCTGCTCGAGGAGCGTTATCAGCGCTTGATGGGCTTTGGTAACTTCAAGGAAAGCTGAGGTCAGAGCCACGTCTAAGGCCGACCATTCTCCATCGGCCGTCGTCGAGGCCCTCAGGCAGCAGCTTGGCGAAATCGGCGACGCGCCTCGTGTTTATATCGCTTTCTCGGGCGGCGGCGACTCGCTTGCGCTGCTGCACGCCGCGGCTGCTTTGGCGGACGAGCTTCCGCCGCTGGCCGCCATTCATGTCCATCACGGTTTGCAGGCCCAGGCCGACGCTTGGGTGGAACACTGCCGCGAAGTCTGCGCCGCGCTCTCGGTCCCGCTGCAGGTCGAGTACGTGCATGTCGACCCGACTTCGGTCGGCGTGGAGGCGGCAGCTCGAAACGCGCGCTATCGTGCGTTCGAGCAGGTGCTGGAGCCGGGGGCCGTGCTGCTCGCCGCGCACCATCTCGACGATCAAGTAGAAACCTTTCTGTTGCGGGCGCTGCGCGGCTCAGGCAGTCGCGGTCTAGCGGGAATTCCGGTACAGCGTCCCTTGGGGCGCGCCCGGCTACTACGGCCGTTTCTGTCTCTGAGCCGCGCCGAGCTGCGCCGCTACTTGGCGGCGCATGACCTGCGCTGGGTCGAGGACCCAAGCAATTTCGGCGTGGATGCCGATCGCAATTACCTGCGTAACGAGATCCTACCGAAACTGCAGCAGCGCTTTGCCGGCGCTCGCGCAGGGCTGGCCGTTGCTGCGCTGCAGGCACGCGAGGACAGCGACCTGCTCGATGCCCTGGCCGCTATGGATATGGAGCGCTGCGAACAAGACGGGTGCTTGCGGGTCGCGGCCATTGCCTCGCTGAACGAGCCGCGACGGCGCAACCTGCTGCGTTACTGGATCCGGCAGGCCGACTTGGAGCCACCGGGCCGCGCGCGGCTCGCGCGGCTCGATGATCTTCTAGACGCGGGGGAGGACCGCCTGCCGGTGCTCGAATGGTCGCACGGCAGCGTGCGACGCTACCGGGGGCTGCTCTACCTGCTGCCGCCTCTGCCCGCGCCGCCCTCGGCGGATACTGTCTTGCGCTGGACTGCGACTAAGCCCTTGGCGTTGCCGCTAGGCATGCTGGAATTGGAAGCCGCGCAAAGCGGTCGCGGCTTGGCCTGGGAGGAAGGCGCGGTGCTGGAAGTACGCTTCCGGCGTGGCGGTGAGCGGCTGCGCCTAGCCGGTGCGGCGCACAGTCGGCCGCTGAAGAAGCTGCTGCAGGAGCGCGGCATGCCGCCCTGGGAGAGGCTTTACCTGCCGCTGCTCTATGTGAATGGCGAGCTGGCCGCCGTTCCAGGGGTGGGTGTTACCGCCGGACATACCGCCGCGACGGACCAGGTGGGGTTTGATTTGCATTGGCGTCGCGTTGTGCCGAGCGGGCGCATCTGTTAACTTTTACCCCCGTTCTGGGTGCCTATATATTGGCCTCCGATGGCCCTTCTTGGCGGTTCTCCCGAGAACCGGTCAAGGAACGCCGGCCCCTTCCCCTGTCAAAGCGCGCACGAGTTCATAATGACGCGATACATTTTTGTTACCGGCGGTGTCGTATCCTCCCTGGGTAAAGGCATCGCCGCGGCCTCGCTCGGCAGTATCCTGCAGGCCCGTGGCCTCAAGGTCACGATGATCAAGCTCGATCCTTACATCAACGTGGATCCGGGCACTATGAGCCCATTTCAGCACGGCGAGGTGTTCGTCACCGAGGACGGCGCCGAAACCGACCTCGATCTCGGACACTACGAGCGCTTCGTGCGCGCGCCGGTGGGCCGCAACAACAACTTCACCACCGGCCGCATCTACGAAAACGTTATCCGCAAGGAACGGCGCGGCGAGTATCTTGGCGGTACGGTGCAGGTCATCCCTCACATTACCGATGAGATCAAACGCGGCATCAAGCAGGGCGCGGACGGCGTCGATGTGGCTATCGTCGAAATCGGCGGTACCGTGGGCGACATCGAGTCGCTGCCGTTCCTCGAAGCTATTCGCCAGATGGGGACGGAGCTGCGCCACCGTTGCCTGTTCGTGCACTTGACCCTGATTCCCTTCATCGGCGCGGCCGGCGAGATGAAGACCAAGCCGACGCAGCACTCGGTGAAGGAGTTGCGCGCGATCGGCATTCAGCCGGACATTCTGCTGTGCCGCGCCAGCCGGCCCATTCCGGAGGCCGAACGGCGCAAGATCGCCTTGTTCACCAACGTCGAGCAACAGGCTGTCATTTCCGTGCTTGACGTAGACAACATCTACAAGATTCCGATGGTGCTGCACGGCCAGGGCCTGGATGACATCGTCGCCGAGAAGCTGCAGCTCGAGAATCTGCCGCCGGCGGACCTGTCGGACTGGAAGGCCGTGGTCGACGCCATGGAGTACCCGCAAGGGGAAGTCACGATTGCCATGGTCGGCAAATACGTGGATCTTGCCGACGCCTACATGTCGCTCAACGAAGCGCTGCGCCACGCCAGCATCAAGACGCGGCGGCGGGTGAACATCCGCTACATCGATTCCGAGGAACTGGAGCGCGAGGGTCTACACCGGCTCGAAGACGTGGACGCCATTCTGGTGCCCGGCGGTTTCGGCGAGCGCGGCGTGGAAGGCAAGATTCTCGCTGCACGCTATGCGCGCGAGAACAGCATTCCCTATCTCGGGATCTGCCTGGGCATGCAGGTAGCGGTCATCGA
>JAJUGG010000100.1 GCA_029268285.1 Ectothiorhodospiraceae bacterium
CATGCGCATCCCGGAATTGGATTTCGGCCTGAACGAGGAAATCGAGATGCTGCGCGATAGTGCGCGGCAGTTCGCCAAACGGCGCATCGCACCGCTGTCGGCTGAGATCGACCGCAGCAATCGCTTTCCGCGCGAGTTGTGGCCGGAGCTCGGCGACCTCGGCTTGCTGGGCGTCACGGTGGAAGAAGACTACGGCGGAGCCGGCATGGGCTATCTTGCCCACATCGTCGCCATGGAAGAGATCAGCCGCGTCTCGGCCTCGGTGGGCTTGTCCTACGGCGCGCACTCCAATCTGTGCGTGAACCAGATTCGTCTCAACGGCACGGAAGCGCAGAAGCGTCGTTACCTGCCCGGCTTGATCAGCGGCGAGCATGTGGGCGCGCTGGCCATGAGCGAGCCGGGCGCGGGTTCGGACGTCGTGTCCATGAAGCTGCGTGCAGAAAAGCGCGGCGATCGCTACGTGCTCAACGGCAACAAGATGTGGATCACTAACGGCCCCGAGGCGGATACCTTGGTGGTGTACGCCAAGACCGCCCCGGAGGCCGGGCCGCGCGGCATTACCGCCTTCATCGTCGAGCGCGGCTTTCCCGGCTTTTCCACGGCTCAGAAGCTCGACAAGCTGGGCATGCGCGGCTCGGACACCTGTGAGCTGGTGTTCGACAGCTGCGAAGTGCCCGAGGAAAACGTGCTGGGCGCCGTCAACGAAGGCGCGCGGGTGCTGATGAGCGGCCTGGATTACGAGCGCGCGGTGCTCGCCGCCGGCCCCCTTGGGATCATGCGCGCCGCGCTCGACGTGGTGCTGCCCTACGTGCACGAGCGCAAGCAATTCGGCCAACCCATCGGCGAGTTCCAGCTGGTGCAAGGCAAGGTTGCCGACATGTACACCACCACCAACGCCTGCCGGGCGCTGGTCTACGCCGTGGGAGCGGCCTGCGACCGCGGCCGCGTGACGCGGCAGGATGCGGCCGGGGCCATTCTCTACGCCGCCGAGAAAGCGACCCAGGTCGCCTTGGATGCCATCCAACTCCTGGGCGGCAACGGCTATATCAACGACTACCCGACCGGGCGGCTGCTGCGCGACGCCAAGCTGTACGAAATCGGTGCCGGTACCTCGGAGATTCGCCGCATGCTGATCGGCCGCGAGCTGTTCAAGGAGACGACCTAAGCACCATGGGCGTCATCAAGAGCAAGATAGACCCGCGCAGTGAAGAATTCCGCGCCAACCGCGAGGCCATGGACGCGCTGGTGGCCGATCTGCGCGACACGGTGCGCCAAGCCAGCCTAGGCGGCGGCGAAGCTGCCCGCGAACGACACCTGGCGCGCGGCAAGCTGCTGCCGCGCGAGCGCGTCCGGCTGCTGCTAGATCCCGGCGCACCTTTTCTCGAACTGTCGCAGCTCGCGGCGCACGAGGTCTACGACGAGCCGGTGCCGGGTGCGGGCATCATCACCGGCATCGGCCGCATCGCCGGGCGGGAGTGCGTGATCGTCGCCAACGATGCCACCGTCAAGGGCGGCACCTATTACCCGCTGACGGTCAAAAAGCACCTGCGCGCCCAGGAGATCGCCGCCCAGAACCAGCTTCCCTGCGTGTATCTGGTGGACTCGGGCGGCGCCAACCTACCCAATCAGGACGAAGTGTTCCCCGACCGCGAGCACTTCGGCCGGATTTTCTACAACCAGGCAACCATGTCGGCGCACGGCATTCCGCAGCTCGCCGTCGTCATGGGCTCTTGCACCGCCGGCGGGGCCTATGTCCCGGCTATGGCCGACGAGAGCATCATCGTCAAAGAGCAGGGCACCATCTTCCTCGGCGGCCCGCCGCTGGTGAAAGCCGCCACCGGCGAGGTGGTAAGCGCTGAAGAACTGGGCGGTGCCGACGTGCATGCGCGCCAGTCCGGCGTCGCCGATCACTATGCCCTGAACGACGCCCACGCCCTGGGGCTGGCGCGGCAGCTAGTCGCCAATCTCAATCGTCCCAAACGAGCAAGCCTGGACCTTCGAGAGCCGCGCCCGCCGGCTTACGATCCGGCGGAACTCGCCGGCGCGGTACCCACGGATCTGAAAACGCCCTACGACGTGCGCGAGGTGATCGCGCGCATCGTGGACGCCAGCGAGTTCGACGAGTTCAAGGCGCTCTACGGCTCCACCCTGGTCTGCGGCTTCGCCCGGCTGCACGGCTACCCGGTCGGCATCGTCGCCAACAACGGCGTGCTGTTCTCGGAATCAGCGCTGAAAGGCGCGCACTTCGTCGAGCTCTGCAGCCAACGCGGCATTCCGCTGATCTTCCTGCAGAACATCACCGGCTTCATGGTGGGGCGCAAGTACGAAGCCGGCGGCATTGCCCGCGACGGCGCCAAGCTCGTTACCGCCGTTTCCTGCGCCGCCGTACCCAAGCTCACCGTAATCATCGGCGGCAGTTTCGGCGCCGGTAATTACGGCATGTGCGGGCGCGCCTTCAACCCGCGCTTTCTATGGATGTGGCCCAACGCCCGCATTTCCGTCATGGGCGGCGAGCAGGCCGCCAACGTGCTGGCCCAGGTCAAGCGCGACGGCCTCGAGCGGCGCGGCGAGCGCTGGTCCAACGAAGCCGAAGAAGCCTTCAAAGCGCCCATCCGCGAGCAATACGAACACCAGGGCCACCCCTACTACGCCAGCGCGCGGCTGTGGGACGACGGCATCATAGCCCCCGCCGATACTCGCCGGGTGCTGGCGCTGGGCCTCTCCGCCGCGCTCAACGCGCCGGTGGAGGAAACGAAGTTCGGAGTGTTTCGGATGTGAGGCCTTGGATGTTCAATCGACCGCTGGAGTTTCAATGACGACTGAAACCGATACCGTCTTTTCCGAGATCGACCCACGCGGGGTTGCGCGACTGGTGCTCAACCGGCCGGAGCGGCATAACGCCTTCGACGATGCGCTCATCCTCGCCCTTACCGAAGAGTTGCTGGCTCTGGAACAGAACCCGGCCGTACGCGTGGTCGTGCTGGAAGCCCGCGGCAAGAGCTTTTCCGCCGGTGCGGACCTCGAGTGGATGCGGCGCATGGCCAGCTACGGCTGGGAGGAAAACTTCCGCGATTCCCAGGCGCTCGCCACCCTAATGCAGACGCTGAACCAGCTCGATCGCCCCACCCTCGCTCGCGTGCACGGTCCGGCCCTGGGCGGCGGGGTCGGGCTAGCAGCCTGCTGCGATATCGCGATTGCCAGCGAAGAGGTCTACTTCGCGCTGAGCGAAGTCAAGCTCGGCCTCATCCCGGCCGTAATCAGCCCCTACGTAATCGCGGCCATCGGCGCACGTGCCGCCCAGCGCTACTTCATCACCGCCGAGCGCATCAGCGCGGCCGAAGCCCTGCGCCTCGGTTTGGTGCATGAGGTCGTAGCGGGCGATGCGCTCGATACGCGCATCGAAAGCTTGGTCGACACCCTGCTCGCTAACGGCCCACAGGCCATGCGCGAAGCCAAGAAGCTGGTTCGCCACGTCAACAACCAAGCTTTCGACGCCGCACTCATCGACGAAACCGCGCGCCGCATCGCCGACCGACGCGCCAGCGAAGAGGCACGCGAAGGCCTTGCGGCCTTTCTTGAGAAGCGTCGGCCGGCATGGCAGGTCAAGAATGCAGAGTGATGATCAAGGCAGCGAGGCGTACGCGAGGTCAGCCGTGAACGCGCCGCCACCGCTGCGCCTCCACAACCGGACTAACCGCTGAAGATGTTCGACAAGATACTGATAGCCAATCGCGGCGAAATCGCCTGCCGCATCGCCCGCACCTGCCGAGGGCTCGGCATTCGTACGGTAGCCGTTTATTCCGAAGCCGATGCCGACGCAGCGCATCTCGCGGCCTGCGACGAAGCCTGGCTGCTGGGGCCAGCGCCGGCGCGAGAGAGCTATTTGAACACCGAGCGCATTCTCGATGTCGCCCGACGCAGCGGTGCGCAGGCGATTCATCCGGGCTACGGCTTTCTGTCTGAGAACCCCGACTTTGCTCGCGCCTGCGAGGCCGCGGGTATCGCCTTCATCGGTCCGCCGGCGGCGGCGATCGAGGCGATGGGGTCGAAGCGCCGCGCCAAGGCCTTGCTGGCCGAGGCCGGCGTGCCTTTAGTACCCGGCTACCACGGCGACGACCAAAGCGAGGCGGCACTACTGAGCGCGGCCGAAGAGACCGGTTATCCGCTGCTGATCAAGGCCTCGGCCGGAGGCGGCGGCAAGGGCATGCGGCGGGTAGATCGCGCGGAGGAGTTCGCAAGCGCGCTCGCCGCCGCCAAGCGCGAAGCCGCCAGTGCCTTCGGCGACGACAGCGTACTGCTGGAACGCTACCTCCTGGAGCCGCGCCACATCGAAATCCAGGTCTTCGCCGACAGCCACGGCAAGGTCGTCCACCTGCACGAGCGCGACTGCTCGGTGCAGCGCCGTCACCAGAAAGTGCTGGAAGAAGCACCGGCACCGGGACTCACACCGGCACTGCGGGAGGCCATGGGTACGGCGGCAGTGCGGGCCGCGAGCGCCATCGGCTACGTCGGCGCCGGCACGGTGGAATTCATTGCCGAGCCCGACGGGCGCTTCTACTTCATGGAGATGAACACCCGCTTGCAGGTCGAGCACCCGGTGACCGAAATGATCACCGGCTTGGATCTGGTGGAATGGCAGCTACGGGTTGCAGCCGGCGAGCAACTACCGCGCGCGCAGAATGAGATTCCTCTTCACGGCCATGCCTTTGAGGCGCGCCTCTACGCCGAGGATCCGCACAAGGATTTTCTGCCGTCCAGCGGCCGTATTCTTCACCTGCGTCTGCCCGAGCCAGAGTTGGGGCTGCGCATCGATGCCGGCGTGCGCGCCGGCGAGCAGGTGAGCGTGCATTACGACCCCATGTTGGCCAAGCTCATCGTGCACGGCCCCGACCGCAGCGCAGCCCTACAGCGCTTGCGCAGAGCCCTCGACGCGCTGCAAATCGTCGGCCCGGCCACCAACCTCAGCTTCCTGCGCCGGCTGGCGGCGCATCCTGCCTTCGCGGCCGGCGGGGTCAGCACCGATTTCATCGAGCGCTATCGAGACGCGCTGATTCCGGCCCGGCAGCCGGTTAGCGCCCGCATGATCGCCTTGGCGGCCCTGGCAGAGCTGCTGCGTCTTAGGGAAATCGCCGCCCGACAAGCCGCTGTTTCCGGCGACCCTTATTCGCCCTGGCATGCGGCCGACGGCTGGCGCTTGAACGCGACCGGCAGCCATAGCCTCGGCTTTCGCGACGGCGACGAGGATTTTGAGGTTTCGGTTGGCTTCCAGGACGACACTTACCTGCTCGACCTGCCCGAGGGCCAGCTTCAAGTCAGCGGCTCCATGGGCCGCGACGGAAGCTTGCTCGCGGTACTCGGCGATCAGCAGCTTCGCGCTACTGTGGTGCGCGATCGCGATCACCTCACCGTACTGTGCGCCGCGGAAGCCTGCACACTGGAACTGCGCGATCCCTACGGCGCCGGCCTCGAGCACGGCCCCGACAGCGGCAGCCTCACCGCGCCCATGCCCGGCACCGTAATCGCGGTCCACGTCAGCGAGGGCGAGCACGTTAGCGAAGCTCAACCGCTGCTCGTGCTGGAGGCCATGAAGATGGAGTACACCATCCGCGCGCCCATGAACGGCGTGGTGGAAGCCGTGCATTATCGGGCCGGAGACCAGGTCGCCGAAGGCGTTGAGTTGCTGAAAGTCGAAGCTGAAGCGCTGTGAAAAGCGGAAATTTCAGCGATGGACGCACAAATGCGTTTGAAGCTGGCCCGCATCACTGCGAAGCCGGCCTCTACAAGCATCGACCCCGCTTTGGCGTTTATCCGCAGTAGCGGCAAGCTCTTCGCCAAAGCCTGGAGACCGTTCAGCCGCATCGTTTTCGCCGAAGCTCAATGGTGCAAGCACATTTCGAGGAATGCTCATGCCCTACCCGCAGCGCATACGTATCGTCGAAGTCGGCCCGCGCGACGGGCTGCAGAATGAGCCGCAAGCCGTCAGCGTAGAAACGCGCGTCGAGTTGATCGAGCGGCTCGCCGCAGCAGGGCTGCCTGCCGTAGAAGCCGGTGCATTCGTATCGCCCAAGTGGGTGCCGCAGATGGCGGACAGTGACGCCGTGCTGCAGCGCCTGACGCGCAAGCCGGGCACGGCTTACCCCGTGCTGGTCCCCAACCTGAAAGGACTGGAGGCGGCATTGGCCGCCGGCGCCGAGGAAATCGCCATCTTCGGCGCGGCCTCGGAGAGCTTTTCGCGCAAGAACATCAACTGCTCCGTTGCCGAGAGTCTGGAGCGCTTCGCGCCGGTCGCGGCACAGGCGCTGGGCCAGGGCATCCGCGTGCGCGGCTATATTTCCTGTGTGCTGGGCTGCCCTTACGAAGGCGAAATCGCGCCACGGGCGGTGGCCGAGGTCGCCGCCGAGTTGGATCAGCTCGGCTGCTACGAAATCTCGCTCGGCGACACCATTGGCACCGGCACGCCTCTAGCGGCGCAGCGCTTGGTGGAGACCGTTGCCGAGCAGGTGCCGATCGAACGCTTGGCCGCGCATTTCCACAACACCTACGGCCAGGCGCTGGCAAATCTTCATGCGGTGATTGCGCTAGGCGTCGCCACCATCGACAGCTCGGTCGCCGGCCTTGGCGGCTGCCCCTATGCCCCGGGCGCGGCCGGCAATGTTGCCACCGAGGACGTGGTGTACATGCTGAACGGCATGGACATCGAGACCGGTGTCGACCTCGAACGCTTGGCCGAGACCGGCCGCTGGATCTGCCGGCAGCTCGGCCGCGAGCCGAACTCCCAAGTGGCGCGGGCGCTTGCCGCGCGAGAGGAAAAAGGAAGCAGCCATGCCTGAAACACTGCAACACACGTCGCACGACGAGAAGAACTTTCCCATCCTCCGCCGGCCGAGCGAATACGACCTGAGCGAAAGCCTGCTGGCGCGCTACATGGCTTGGCTGGCCGAGCGCGGACACGGGCCGTTCCCGGACTACGCAGCCCTACACCGCTGGTCGGTGGAGTCGCTGGAGGCGTTCTGGGCCAGCATCTGGGAATACACCGGAGTAATTGCCTCCCAGCCCTACCAACAGGTCCTCGGCCGGCGCCAGATGCCCGGCGCGGAATGGTTTACCGGCGCACGGCTCAACTTTGCCGAGAACCTTCTACGCGAGGCGCTGCACGGCGACCCAAACAAGCTCGCACTCATCGGCGTTTCAGAGGCGCGCGCCGAAGTCCGCCTGAGCTACGGCGAGTTGCTCGCCCAGGTCGGCGCGCTGGAGGCGTATTTGCGCAGTGTCGGCGTGCAGGCGGGCGACCGGGTCGCCGGCATCGTTGCCAACAGCCATGAGGCCCTTGTCGCTATGTTGGCCAGCGCCAGTCTGGGCGCGATCTGGTCCTCGGCCTCGCCTGATTTCGGCGTGGCCGGCATCTTCGACCGCTTCGGCCAGATCGAGCCCAAGGTGCTGATCGCGGTCAACGGCTATCAGTATGGCGGCAAGCGTTACTCCCGACTGGACCAGGTGCGCGAGCTGCGGCAGCGGCTGAAATCCGTGCAGCAGGTCGTAATGATCGACCTGTTGGAAGAAGTGGGGATCCCTGAGGAAGCCGGCGTCGTTAGCTGGACCGAAGCGCTCACTCAGGGCGTCGGCCGGCAGCCGAGCTTCGCCCAACTGCCCTTCGATCACCCGCTTTATATCCTCTACTCCTCCGGCACTACCGGTGTGCCCAAGTGCATCGTGCACGGCGCCGGCGGCGTATTGCTGCAGCACTCCAAGGAGATGCTGCTGCACAGCGATATAAAGCGCGACGACGTCTTCTGCTACTTCACCACCACCGGCTGGATGATGTGGAACTGGCTCGCGTCCGGGCTGCTCACTGGCGCGACGCTGATTCTTTACGATGGCAATCCGGCTTATCCCGAGCTCGACGTCCTGTGGTCGCTCGCGGAAGCTACCGGCATGACCCACTTCGGCACCAGCGCCAAGTTCCTGGGCAGTTGCCGCAATGCCGGGCTGCGTCCTGGCGCGCGCCACGACCTTTCGGCGCTGCGGGTCATCTTCTCCACTGGCTCGCCGCTGCTACCGGAAGACTTCGATTGGGTCTATCAGACCGTGAAGCCGGACGTGCTGCTGGCTTCGATTTCCGGCGGCACCGACATCGTCTCCTGCTTCGTCACGGGCGCACCTATCCTGCCGGTGCGTCGCGGCGAGATTCAGGCCAAGGCCCTGGGCATGGACGTCAAAGCCTTCGACGAACAAGGGCGGGAGCTGGTCGCCGAGCGCGGCGAGCTGGTCTGCACCTCACCGGCACCGAGCATGCCGGTCAAATTCTGGAACGATCCCGACGGCGAGCGCTATCGCAAAGCCTATTTCGACACTTACCCCGGCGTCTGGGCACACGGCGATTACGTAATGTTCAACGAACACGGCGGCGCGGTGATTTACGGGCGCTCCGACGCCACGCTCAACCCGGGCGGCGTGCGCATCGGCACCGCGGAAATCTACCGGCAGGTGGAAACCCTGGAGGAAATCGCCGACAGCCTCGTCGTCGGCCAGCCTTGGCAAGGCGATGTGCGGGTGGTGCTGCTGGTCGTGCTGAATCCGGGCTATCGGCTCGATGCGGCACTGGAGCAGACCATCCGCAACCGCATCCGCGACAACGCCAGCCCACGCCACGTGCCGGCCGTGATCGCCGCCGTCGACGAAATTCCCTACACGCGCAGCGGCAAGAAGGTCGAATTGGCCGTGGCCAAACTGCTGCGAGGGGAAACGGTCGATAACCGTGAAGCATTAACCAACCCTGGCGCCCTGGACAAAATAGCCGCTCTGCCGGCGCTACGCGGCGGCTGAGCTAAACGCTTAAGGCAAGACAGCTCAGAATTACCCGCCAGGAGCAGTTGCCGGCCGCGACGTGGTGGAGTTAAAGCCACAAAGGCACGGAGGGCACAGAGACCTTGTGAGAGTGATTGAGCCACGGGGACGCGGAGAAAGGCAACGCGTAAAGCGCGTTGCCGTGGAGAGACTACTGTGGGTGGGTTACGCCGCCACGGTCAGGCCCTGTCCCCTTCAAGGCCGCGAGCCTCGCAGGAGAAAGCGGGACGGGTAACGAGCGTTCTACCGTGGGGTGCGCCCCGGCGCACCGGGATCTGCTCAACCACATGGTGCGCGGAGGCACAGCCTACTCGGCCGGCGCCTATTCGCTGCATTTCGCCGTAGGTGGCCCGCATCGCCTTGAAAACGCTGGGTACGTATCACGCAACGTCGCGCGACTCGGCTGTGGGGCAGCCCCTGGCCGCGAATAGCGGCTATCCTGGTAGGTCCGACTTCAGTCGGACGTCTTCGGCCGGGCGTCCGACTGAAGTCGGACCTATGGAAAGCCACCGCACAGCCATCTGCGGCGAAACCAATATCCCACTGCGAAAGCGCCTCCCCCCAAGGGCTTTTGCCTTCCCGCATTGCCGTGGTTCAAATCAAACCTCAGCAGCGAGGCGTTTGCGCCAACTCCGAATGAGCAAGGAGCGCCCCACCCGCGAGATAGTCTTCGAGATCCTCAAACATGAAAGGCTTAGCCAGCACGCCGACGAAGCCGGCGTCGCGGCACGCGCGCTTGAGTCCTGCCGTAAGCGGCTGGCCGGTCATCGCCAGGGCCGGAACCTGGCGGTAGGCGCACAGCTCGCGCAGGGCTTCCAAACAACCCGCGCCGTTCTCGTTAAAACCGAGCTTTAGATCGATAAGGAGCAAGTCATGGGGAGCTTGCTTGAGCCGCAGCCGCTGCACTGCGTGCTCCCGAGCTTCGGCGGAATCTCTGGCGCTGTCCACGTCGGTGTACTCGGCGAGTAGAAACTCCAAGGACTGCCGCAGTGCGTCGTCATCCTCGACCAAGAGCACCGATCCGACGCTACCTGTCCGAGTGTCCATGCCTTCTCTCCCCCCTCTTTGCGTAGAGCCCGGAGCTCTACCTTAGTTGAGCGTTAGTGTTGTTATTTGCTTGTACAGGCCCTTGGGCCCGTTTTTTATTGAAAGGCTACGTCAGAACATTATGGCCGATACGACAAAAATTGACACAAGCAGCCCCTGCGCGTTTTATCGCCGAACTCTCCGCTCCGGGGACATCGCGACTCACGCCCCGTAACGACGGGGTCATGGCGTAGCGAAATTCGTACCAGTTCGGTTAGAAAGCTGCACCGGTCGGCACGATGGCAATAGGCATACTCAGGGCAAAAATGAGGCGCCCCCTTGGGGACGCCTCAGTCATCGGAACAAGTCGTTCAGCGGCTGCGCATGCGCGCTCTTAAGCGGCCGCTCTCTTATTCGAAGCCTTGGTCTGATTCGAGGCATTGGCTTCTTCCTCGACCACTTCCTGCATGTCCTCCTTGAGGAGGTTCGCCCAGTCGGTCATGAAAGACTTGTCCACATCGCTGATGCGGGCAACATCCCCACGCACGCGGTCGAACATCTCGAGGCTGTGCCGAGACTGCTCGACGAAAAAGTTCTGCAGGCCCTGAGGGCTCTCGACCGTCATGAACGTACGCAAGGAGTTCAGTGCCATTTCGCTGTAAGTACGCATGAGTTCGTACTGTAGCCCGATGCGCCTGTCCATATAATCGAGGGCGAGCTGGGTCGCGGCCTTCTGGCGAGTTCCCAGCGGACTGAAGCGAGATACATCCATGATCATTTCAGCACCTTTGTAAGTAACTAATGCGAACCGCCCAAACGTTCCTTAGGGTTCGTCATGATGCTGCGGCATTGC
>JAJUGG010000101.1 GCA_029268285.1 Ectothiorhodospiraceae bacterium
AGATACAGCGTGCGGTCGTACTCTTCGTTGCTTTGCGCGACCTCGACGTGCACACGGCGCAGCCGCGGCTCAAAGCGCGTGATCGTCGTTTGCAGGACTTGTCGAAACCGTTCCCGGTGCTCAGCTGAGCCCAGCAGAACCGTGCTGAAATCCGGTAGCCCATAATTCGCTAGCGACGTCTGGAGCTCCGGATAGGGTTTGATCGACTGTTGCCGATAGAGCCGGGTGTTCAACAGGTTTTCGAGGTCGCGCCTTATGCTGGCTTTGGCGTCGGTCAGTGTCGTCGTCGCCGCCTTGTGATGGTCCTCCTGAGCCAACGGGTCGTCGTCCAGTAAACGGTCCAGCAGCGAGGGCAGGACGGGTTGTTGCGAGCGAATCCTGGCCATGACGCTATTCCGCAGCCGCCGCTGTCTCCGTCTCCCTGCAGGGCGTGAACTCGTGGAGTTCGCCGAGCGGCAGAGCGTCCTCGCCGACGAGCCAGAGCTTCTGGCCGACCCCGCGTACCAGCCCTTCCTGATTCAACCAGTCGGTGGTGCGGCCGACTAGAGCGGCTTCGTCATCGGTCGCGGTGGGATAGGTGCAAGGGAGAAATACCTCTCCTTCGCTACCGTTGCTCAGGAACAGCGTCGCCCGGCGCCATAGCAGATCGAGCGGACGCTGCGGGGGCTGCAGCGAGAGCTCCCGAATCTGCGCCAGCTCGATCCAGAAATACTTGCCGTTGCTGGCCAATGCCTCGAGCACGTCGGCGCATACGTCGTCCGCGTCTCGCACGTCTTCATAGGCTTGACCGTTGACGGTGGCCGCCAGGGTGGGGCGCGTGGCCTCGAGTTCCTGCGCTAGTTGGGCAGCGCGCCGCAGATCTTCCTCACGTAGCGCGAGCAGGATTTCGAGGCGCTTCTCGACGCGCGAGGTGGCTGGCCCGATCAGCTCAGGGGCGCGTCCGGCGTTGAACACGTCGTGTCGCGCCTGTGCGGCATGCACGAGGTGACGCCAGGTGCTTACGGTGAGCGCTGCGGCCGGATCCAGTGTGAGCAGCGTGGCAAGTTGCTGATCGGCCTTTTCGTAGGCGCCTTGCAGGCAAAGCAGCTCGGCATAAAAAGCACGCTTGCCGGTGTTGGCCGGATCCAGGCGCAGTTCCTCTGCGGCCGCGGCAACGGCGGCTCCTAGATGGCCCTTCTGGTAATGGCTTTGTGCGCTTGTCATGGGGATGATCGTCCTTATTGAGTAACGCCCTAGCTGCCAGTGCTGGTCGCGCCGACGGCAAGCTCCGTGACCAGGCGAATGCTGGAAACCAGCTGATCCAGTTGAAAGTGCGGCTGGAGGTGTGCGACGCAGGTGAAGTGCCCGGGGCGGCCCGGCTGCTCGGTGACCTCCACCCGGCTGCTTGCGAGCGGGTAGCGCGCTTTGAGCTCCGCAGAAGTGGTTTCGCTCGAGGTGGTGTATTGGTTAAGCCAGTTCTGCAGCAGCCGCTCGCAGTCTTTGGCGTTGGTGAAGCTGCCGAGCTTGTCGCGGCCGATGAGCTTGATGTAATGCCCGAAGCGAGAGACGCAGAGCATGTACTGAATCATCGCCGACAGCTTGGCGTTGATGTTGGCGATCTCGCTGTCGTATCGGGGCGGCTCGTGCGCCGAGCTATTGCTGTAGAACACGGCGTGCTCCGAGCTGTGGTAGCTGCACAGCGGAATGAAACCCTGATCGCTCAGTTCGCGCTCGGTGAAGTCGTCGATCTGAACGTCAGTTGCCGCGCGAGGCGTCACGCGCGCGCGGTCGTCGTTGAAGCGCGAGTACACCAAGTTGCGCACCACCCCGCCTTCCCCGAACTCGTGCACGCCGCCGCGGATGTCGGCGAACCAGCCGGTGTTGGCGAAAGCCCGCACCAGCACGCTGCCGAAGGCGTAGCAGGCGCTGCCCCAGAGGTATTGCTCCAGGTCGGCGCTGACATCTTCGCGGTAGGCAAACCCCTCGTGGCGCGTGCCGTCATAGCGATAGGGTTCGCGCATCAGCACGCGCGGCAGCGTCAATCCGAGAAAGCGGGTGTGCTCGTCATTGCGCAACGCTCTCCACGCAGTGAATTCATGCTGACGAAAATGCTCTTCCACCGTGTTGGTCTGAGACATTTCGTCGAAGCCGTCGTAGCCCAGCAGGGTGCTGCAGGCATTGGTAATGAACGGGCAAAGGGCTGCAGTGGCGATCCGCGAGATCTCGCGTAAAACCTCGATATCGCTTGCAGGGACGCCGGGCCTCGGCCGGTGCGACACTTGGTAGTCGCCTAGCACCACGCCGAAGGGTTCTCCGCCAGGGGTGCCGAATTCTTCGGAGTAGAGCTTTTGAAACAGGCTGCTTTGATCGAACTCCAGGGCGCGCGTTACGTCCTTTGCAAGCTCCTTCCAGCTGACATTCAGCACTTTGAGCTTGACCGAGAGGTTTTCGTCGTACTCGGCTTCCGTCTCGACCAAATAGGCAAGTCCGCGCCAGGAGGCTTCCAGTTGTTGAAAGCGAGGATGGTGGAGAATCTCGTCCACCTGTCGGCTGATGCGGCGATCGATCTCGACGATAAGCCGCTCGATCAAGGCCAGCACATGTTCGCGCACGCGGTGTGTGTGGGCCGTGAGTTCGGCATCCCGCTGTAGTGCCGGATGCGGACGAGTCCAGGCCTGCGGAGCACGCGTAGGCGAACCGCCCGACGGGCGGCTCACACTCTCAGTGGCCGCCGGCGGTGGCGTCAGCGCAGTTACAGATCTGGAATCCATGAAGTAGTGCCGTGCTTCCTTGCATGCTGGTGACGACGCGTAGGCCTCGTCCCGGTCGCGTGCCGGAGCTGGAGCTGCAGCCCCGGCACGCGAGGGTGCGTTTAGCTGATGTCAGGGATGCGCGCGACCATGCGCAGGGAGGTGCTCAGCTCCTCCATTTGCAGCCACGGGCGCAGCCAAGCCACGGCATTGTAGGAACCGGGCGTCCCCGGAACGGGCTTGACCTGGATCTTGGCTTCACGCAGGGGGTATTTGGCGCGCATGTCCTGCCCGCCTTCCTCGCTTGCGTTGACGTAGTTGTTGATCCAGCGATTGAGCCAGTTCTCCATGTCCTCGGCTTCCATGAAGCTGCCGATCTTGTCGCGCGCCATGACCTTGAGGTAATGGGCGATCCGCGCAGTCGCCATGACGTAAGGGAGGCGCGCCGAGATGGCGGCGTTGGCCGTAGGCTCCGGACGATCGTACTTCTTGGGCTTCTGCGCCGTCTGGCCGCCGAAGAACACGGCGTAGTCCGTGTTCTTGTAGTGAGACAGCGGCATGAAGCCGAGGCTGGAAAGCTCGGCTTCCCGCCGATCGGTGATGGCGATTTCGGTCGGGCATTGTACGTCGATATCGCCGTCATCTGTGGTCGTGAGGTGCATCGGCAGCCCATCGACCCGCCCCCCGCCTTCGGCGCCGCGAATGGCGGTGCACCAGCCGTATTGAGCAAAGGCATTGGTGAGGCGCGTGCCCAACACGTAAGCCGCGTTCATCCAGGTGTAGTCGCTGTTGGTCGGCTGGCGCGATGGGGCGAGCTCTTCGTAGGCGAAAGCTTCGACCGGTGCGGTGTCGGCGCCGTAAGGCAGGCGCGAGAGCACGCGCGGCATGGTGAGGGCAACGAAGCGGGAATCTTCGGAATCGCGGAACGAGCGCCATTTGATGTACTCGGCCGAGTCGAAGATCTTGCCCAGGTCGCGCGGCTTGGACAGCTCGGTCCAGTTCTCGAAGCCGAACAGCGCCGGGTCCGCTGCGCTCAGGAACGGGCAGAACGCCGCCGCGGCGACATTCGAGATGTTGTTCAGGAACTCGATGTCGTCGGGGTGGTTGGTGAACTCGTAGTCGCCGATCAGGGCGCCGTAAGGTTCGCCGCCCGGAGAGCCGAATTCGGTCTCGTAGATTTTCTTGAAAGTCTGGCTTTGGTCGAACTCCACAGCCTTCGCCAGGTCCTTCTGCACTTCTTTTTTGCTCGCGTTGAACACTTTGAGCTTGAGCGTGGTGCTGGTCTCGGTGTTCATGACGAGATAATGCAGGCCGCGCCAGCTGCCCTCGAGCTTCTGGAACTTCTCGTGGTGCATGATCTCGCGCAGCTGCGCGCTGATAGCTTCATCCAGCGCGTCGATGGCCTTACGGAAGGTCTGCGTCAGGTTCTTGTCCCAAGTGACGGTGCCTTGCAAGGCTTGCTCGGTCAGCGTTGCCAGAAGCGCCTGAGCTTCGCTGGCATCCGTCTGCTTGGTTGCCTGCACCGCCTGCTCGAGCAGGCTGAGGCCGGCCTCTTCGCTAAGCTGCTTTTCCTGTTCTACGGCTTGATCACTCATCGTTGTCTTCCTTGTCCGTGCCAGTGCTCAAGGCCTCGGCGAGTTCGCTGAGATCGGCTTGGTTGGTTAGAACGCGCTCAATGATCGCTTCCAGTTCCTCGGAGCGATCGGCTTTGGTGGACAGGTCCCGCAGTTTATTGCGGGTTTCCAGGAGCTTGCGCAGCGGTTCTACCTGCTCGACGATTGCGGCCGGTTCGAAGTCGTCCATCGAGGAGAATTTCAAGTCAACGGCGAATTCGCTGCCGTCCCCTTTCAGCGTGTTCTTGACCTTGAGCTTCAGGCCCGGCGTCATGTTCGCCAGAACCTGGTTGAAGTTGTCGCGGTCGATCTGGACGAAGCGCCGGTCCTTCAGAGGCTTGAGCGGCGCGGTGGAGTCACCGGAAAAGTCGCCCATAACACCGACGACGAACGGCAGTTCCCGCTGGACGACCGCCCCCTCGGTTTCGACTTCGTAGCTGATGTGTACGCGCGGCTTGCGCACGCGCTTGAGTTTGTCGTGAATGCTCGGCATCGGCTGGTCCTTGTTGTGGTTGTGATTAGCGTTCCTTGATCTACTTCTCGCTGCTGCGTATGCCAGCAAGCTGGTGATACTTCTGGCGGGCGCTCTCATCCGGGATCAGTTCGCTCAAAAGCTCCGGCAGCGACAGCCTGCTCCAGTACACGGCCTGCTCGATCGCGTAGGACACGGGCGAATGAGGTTCCGTGCGCCGGAAGAAATTGGCGATATCTTCGAGCATGCGCAGGGCCTGCGGCCGGTCCAGTGCGCCGGCCGAGGCCGCCGGAACCGGCGCTACGATGGGTTCGGCGACGTCTTCGGTGGGGGGGGGCTCCGGCGCTGGATCGTCCGAAGCCGGAGCGGACTGCAGCCGGTCGCCCGCGAGATAGGTCAGGGTCTGCAGCGTGCTCTTTAGCGTTTCATAGATACGCGCCGTCGGTTGCGGCTCATCTTCGCAGTAGGTATCTAAGACGTTTTGATAGAGCTCATATTCCGCGAGCGCAGCCTGCAGATCCTGTTCCGCGCGGCGCAGGAATCCAGTGGAGGTTTCCGCGATAGCCTGATCGAGCTCGGCACGGCTGATGAAGCCGCGCTTGTTGCGCGCTTCGCGCTTGGCAGGATCGGCCACACGTTCCAGCTCGAACGCCTGTTCGCATTGCCAGCCGGTATACGGTGCGGGTGGAGAGCCTTCCGTCAACGGGATTGATTTCAGCGCCGAGACTAGCGCGCCTTCGCTGCCATAGCCGTTGAGGCCGATCAGCGCCGACAGCTGTGTGGCTTTGCCGTCTTCGTCCGGGTGTGGATAGAGCGAGGTCCCATAGCGCTCGATGAGCTGCCGGGCGAGGGAGAAGCCTGACGTCATGCCCCTGAACCCGTGGGTGCGGGTGAGCGCCTCGATCAGCCACGCGATGAGCTCGAGGTCTTTGCTGTCTTCGCGCAGTACGCGCGGGACGTTTTCTAGAATGGCCGCCCAGTCGTTGACGCAAATGAAGTGGGTGTCGCCGTCGGCTAGCGCTGCGCGCTCGTTGTTGCGAGCTGTAGTGCGCGCATCGCGCAGGGTGTGATAGACGGAAGTGGCCGTTCCTTCTACGCGCAGGTCGCGCCCGGTCGGGGCATCGCTGCTGATCGGCTCCAGCAACGCAGCGATGTCCAGGACGCTGGCCTCATGTGCAATATCGTCGAAATTCGCTGCCGATCCCACAACAAGCTCTCCATGCATTCCACGCGCCGATCCGGTAGCGCGTACGGTTTAACTAACCGTGTTCGACTCTTGACCGCTCTACGGTGTGTGCAGATTGACGCTATGCTGCAGCGCCACGGCTGAAGCGACGGCGAGACGACGGGAGCTTCGGCATGAAGCCGGACACGATGTACTGCGTATCGGAATTACGATTGTCATCTTGATCCAAGCCGACTCTTCGGTGCCCCGGGGAGCCTTCGTCGCTCGCCAGCGCCGATGGGCAGAGCATAAAGAGGCACCCGGGAAGCCGCTGTTATTATTCTGTTAGGGTGTCGAGCGTGCTTGCGCTTTAGTTGTATTTCGACAATCCCTGGCTAAAGCTTTTTGCTTTTGTTCTGCGATTTATTTTGAATCGCTGTTTTTATTGTGTCAACGACAGGAAGGCTTTTATCTATTTTTAAATAATTAAATTCTTAATATCGAATTCTCTTCAGTTTTACTCCCCACGCTGAGCGCTCCGTTCCAGTAGGTCTTCGGCCTTATTCAAGCGATCTGCTGCCGGATAAAGCGCACGGAGCGCGAGTAGCTCCTGCCTCAGTTGTTCGACGTCGGCGCTCGCTCCGTCGATACGTAGCTCTTGGTCTATGCGCTGTTGCAGAGAGGCTGCGACCTCTTCTCCTACCAGTCCCAATGCTGCGCTTCGGAACGGCTCTGGGAGCTGTGTCGTGCGCTCCAATGTGCGCGGGCGCTGCGTAGGCGGTGCTGCTCGAATCTCTGCAACCACTTGCTCGGTTTGTGCGAGCTGTGCCGCGAGCGTTCGCAGGGTGTGCTGCTCCTGAGCGAATTGCTCCAGTCGAGGAGCCGCTACGGCCCAGGCGGCTGCGCCGACAATGGTGCATGCGAGTGCGGCCAGCGCCTGGCGGCGTAATATCGGCGGGCGCTCCAGGGCGGCGACAAAGCTGCGCGCGTCCTGAAAGCGACTTGCTCTGGTAAACGCGAGACCCTGCTTCAAGGCCGAATACTGCTGCCTGGAGAGCGCTTTATGTCTTGCGGGAACCAGCGCCTTTTGAGCCGCATCCGCCGACGTCATGCGGTCGAACGGGTGGCGGCCGGTCAGCGCTTCATAAGCGATGCAGGCCAGCGAATACACGTCGTCCGAAGGGTGCGGCGCGGCGTCGGCGAGAACCTCCGGGCTGGCATATGCGGGCGAGTAGCCGGAATAGTTGGAGTAGTCAGGCGCGGCGCGTTCGCCGGCGCGGGCGAAGGGGCGAGCGGTAGAAAAATCAATCAGTTTTACCGCCCCGTCCGGGCCGAGCATGATGTTGGCCGGCTTGATGTCGGAGTGCACGAGGCCTTGTTCATGTGTTGCTTTCAGGGCTGCGGCAACCGCTCGGACGATGTGCAGTGCCTCGTGCGGGGGAAGGTGTCGACCTGGGCTACGCTGAAGGCGCTCGGCCAGCGTTTCGCCGGGCAGGTGCTCCATCGTCACGAAGAAAACGCCGCCGTCTCGGTCGCAGTCGTGGACGGTAACGACGCCCTCGTGGCGCACGCGCCGGGCACAGCTTGTTTCATGCAGAGCCATGGCGTAGCGCAGGCGGCCTTGCTGGACAGCCGATGGTCTGGGCACTTTCACCACCAGCTCGCTACTGCGCTCGTCGACATGCGCCGCCAGCAAGTCTTTCGCCCGAAAAATATCGCTGGTGCCGCCGGACGCGATCAGCTCGGACAAAAGGAATCGGCCTTTAAGCACGGTGCCCTGCGCCGGGTTCTTGGCGGATGAGGTCGGTGGCGAGCTCGCTCCCGCGCGGTCGAGATCTGCCTCGAAGGTTTTTGCCCGATAGGTGGCATCCGTGCCCATGCGCTTTCTTCTCTTTGCTTCTGCGCGACCGCTCAAAAAGCGAGCCTTGATTAAGTGCCGTGTTTCCGGATAGTTTATCAATACAAAAGCCATTGCGACATCCGTTATTGCTTCTAGGCGAGGCATTAACGGGAAAGGGATAGGCTTATAAAATAAGAATTATTAGGTTTCTCTGATATTCCCAATTCGGGTAAGAGATCAAGGGAATGAATGCCACATTGGATGGCGTGGCAGCCGCCATCGCGCAGCGATGGTGGTGTGGTATGCCAGGGGGTTACCGTTGATCATGCGGCTACGGATGAGCCTCGTGGAGGGGCATGAAGCTGCTCCTGAGTCGGCGCGTGAGTGGGTTTTCGATGAGCGAGGGGGTGTTATCGGCCGCAGCGCCGATTGCGCCTGGCGCTTGGAGTGCCCTCGTAAATTGGTATCTCGACGCCATGCCCAAGTCGTCTTCGAAGGCGGCGAGTTTTTCGTCTACGACGCTAGCGCGAACGGCCTTTTCCATAACGGAGCGACAGAGCCTGTCGGCATTGGGCAACGGGTTCGCCTGCAGGACGGCGACAGTCTGCGGCTAGGCGATTACGTCGTGACCGTTGCTCTGGAATCGGCAGGTGCCGACGGGAGTGGCCGCATCGACTGTGCGGCGAATGTCGCCGCCGCGCCGACAGAACCCGTAGAAGAAGGCGCGTCTATCCCGGTGCAGCCCTCCTTGTCGCCGCAGGCGCTTGGCGAATGGGGGCCGCCGCCTGTGGTCGCGAGCGAGCCTCAGCCCGAATCGCTCGCCCCAGAGGTGATCGCCGGGACCGATCTCGGTAATAGTAACGACCAGTTCCAGCCTCCCGCGGCGCTTATCCCCGAAGAGTGGGATAAGGTCGTGGAGGATGGTGCGCCGGCGAACACCGAGCCGCACGATGTATTGGTAGAGCCCCTGGGGGAGCCGCGGGAGGCCCAGGCTGAAGTGGCCAAGGCGCTTTGGGCGGCGTTAAGGTTGACGGCCGATGAGACGCCTCTTACGCCTGCTTTGGCGCGGGATTTGGGCCGCTGCTTGCGCTTGAGCCTGCACGCGGCCTTCCGCTTCAAAATTGAGCTCGATCTTGCCGAGCAGCGTTTGACGGGGAAAGCCCCCTCCGCGGCTTCTGGCGCCGCAGGGGTGCTGGAAGACTACCCAGATGCCGGAGCGTTCCTGACCGCCTTGGCCGAAGAGCCCGATGCAACCAAACGGCAACGTTTGCTATTGGCATTGGGGGATGTCCTAACAGGGCTGCAAAGCCGCCACGAAAAGCTCTCATCCGGTGTGCAAGATGCCGTGACGCAGGTCGCGGAGCAATTTGCGCCAGAGGAAATCGAGCAGCGCTATGCTCAGTTCATCGCCGACCGTGGTTACGAAACTTGGTTCGAGCGCTTCCTGCGTCGGCGCAACCCGGGGGCGGTGTATTGGGGGTTTTACCGGTCCTGGTTCGCCGGTCAGCGCCGTGCGGGCTTTCTCACATTGGCGGCGTCGTTCCAGAGAAAGCTATCCGGGCTCGGCCTGTCGCGCCGATGATCGCACAGCCATCGAGCCTGCCAATACCACGTCCGTACTGCCGAAAATAATAAATCCAAGGATGGTGCAAAAGATGCTTGCCCGTTTGACGATGCTCCTTCTGATCGTCGTTGTCTTGAGTGCCTGCACGGCTACCCGCGCGGTGGTCAACCCACAGGCCAAGCTCGTCTTGATCGCTACCGAGGACGTGAACCCGGATCTCCAGGGGCGAGCGTCGCCGCTTGCGATCAGGATCTATCAGCTCGCCTCGCGTACCGAGTTCGACACCCTCGATTTCGATGCCGCGTTTCTCAACGCCGAAGCCGTGCTCGGCCATCTGCTTATCTCGACCTCGGAACACATCGTCCTGCCCAAGCAGGCGCTGCAGCATCGGGTGGAGCTCGAGCCCGCGGCAGAGTTCGTTGCCGTGGTGGCGGCTTACCGCGCGATCGATCAAGCGAACTGGCGGCTCGTCCACCCCGTAAACAGCAACTGGCGACAGAGCCTGGAAATCCAGCTGCGGGCGGATGGCTTGGCATTGGTCGAATAGCCGGAGTAGATACCTTGAACAACAAGATTGCCTGGCTAGAAAGCCAATACCTGCTTCCGCAGCACTTCCAGCAGCAAGAGCGCTACCTTGAGGCTCGAATCGAAGAGCGTAGCAGGGCGATCAGCCCGTACATCTGGGGGGTTAAAACCCTGCAGTTCGACCAAGCAGCGCTGGCCGAGGGGCGGCTGGCGCTACATGCCGTCAGCGGCATCATGCCGGACGGGACGCCTTTCGAGCTTCCGCATGCCGCGGCTCTGCCCACACCGCTGAAGCTTGCGCCGGAAGTGCGTGACCAACGCGTCTATCTCGGCCTGCCGGTGTACCAGCCGGGCTCGCAGATGGTTGATATCCACCCTGAAGGGCATGGCGACAGCATTACACGCTACCGCCTGCAGACCACCGAGATCTTCGACTGTTGCGCGACCGAGCCGCGGGCGGAGCAGGTCGAAACAGCGGTGCTCAACTTCCGGCTGCTGCTGGAAAGCGAGGACCTTGGCGGTTACAGCGTCTTGCCCATTGCCAGCGTGCGGGAAGTCACGCAGGAAGGCGTCGTTATCCTGGATAGCGGGCATATCCCGCCGTGTATCGACGTGCAGCAGCAGGCTCGCTTGAGCGCTTATCTTGCTGAAATCATCGCGCTCTTGAAGCAGCGAGCCGATGCGCTTGCCGTGCGTTTCAATCAGGCCGGCAAGGCGGGCGGTTCTTCTGCTATTGCGGA
>JAJUGG010000102.1 GCA_029268285.1 Ectothiorhodospiraceae bacterium
GTTCACGTTCCGCGGGGAAACTTATTCCGCCAACGCGGATGTCGACTCTTCCCTTCAGCTCGATCAGACCGACTTCATCCTCTACTACGAGCTGCTCGACAATTGGGTGAGCCTGGATTTGGGCGCCAACATTAAGTACATCGATGGCGAACTGAATGTCACGGGCACTAGCGGTGGTGCCACCGCGTCCGAAACGCTCTCCTTCAGTGCTCCGATTCCCATGCTCTATGGTCGCGCTCTCGCTGCGCTGCCCTTCACGGGGCTCTCGGTCGGTGCGGAAGCGAGCGGCATTGCCTATAGCGGCAATAACCTCGTCGATGCCTCGGCGTTTCTCCGTTATGAAGTGATGGTGCTGGGTGTCGAAGCGGGCTATCGCTACCAGCAGCTCGAGCTCGACGACGTGGACGACGTTAGCGCCGACATCGAGATCAGCGGGCCTTACCTGGGGCTTTACGCGGATTTCTAGCGCCGCTGCACCCGCAGAGGCGCAGAGCACGCGGAGTTTCGCGGAGTAGATTACTCGTTGATCTATCACCCGTCTGCGCACCTCCGTGCGCTCTGTGCCTCGATGGTGTCTCCCTTTCTTCCGTGATGCCCCGGCTCTGTGGCGGCTTCTGGTCTGTGGCAGAATGCTCGGCAAGCTCGTAACCAGGACTCCGGGACATGGCCCAGAAGAACAAGCCGCTGCTGGTTCTCGTTGACGGTTCCTCTTACCTCTATCGCGCCTACCACGCGCTGCCGCCGCTCACCAACTCCCGCGGTGAGCCCACAGGGGCGATGTATGGCGTGCTGAACATGCTGCGCAAGCTCCTCGAGGAGCACCAGCCCGATTACATTGGCGTCGTCTTCGACGCGCCCGGCAAGACTTTCCGCGACGAGTTGTTCGACCAGTACAAGGCCCATCGTCCGCCCATGCCGGACGATCTGCGCCCGCAGACCCAACCGCTGAAGGACATCGTGAAGGCAATGGGCCTGCCGCTGTTGCAAATCAGCGGCGTCGAAGCCGACGACGTGATCGGCACCCTCGCGCAGGCCGGGCAGTCACAGGGGCTGCGTGTGCTGATCTCCACCACCGATAAGGACATGGCGCAGCTCGTCAACGACGACATCACGCTGCTCAACACCATGAGCAACAGGGTGTACGACCCGGACGGGGTGGTGGAGAAGTTCGGCGTGCCGCCGCATTGCATCATCGACTACCTTGCCCTGGTGGGCGATACCGCCGACAACATTCCCGGCGTACCCAAGGTTGGGCCGAAGACGGCTGCCAAATGGCTCAACGAGTACGGCTCGCTGGACGCCGTGATCGAGCATGCCGAGGAGATCAAGGGCAAGGTCGGCGAGAGTCTGCGCGAGCACTTATCGAACCTCGATCTGTCCAGGCAGTTGGCTACCATTCACTGCAACGTCGAACTCGATCTGGCACCGGACGCGTTAAAGCCGACCGAACCCGACCGGGCCAAGCTGATGGAGTACTACCAGCGCTACGAATTCACCAGCTGGTTTGCGAAGCTCAAGGAAGAAGAAGATGAAGCGGGAACGCCCGCCGCCGAGGCTGTCGAAACGCAGTATGAGACGGTGCTGACCGAAGCGGCGCTGGATGAGTGGATTGCGCGCCTGGAACAGGCCGACCTCTTCGCGTTTGACCTCGAAACTCGCAGCCTCGATTACATGGCTGGTGAGATCTGCGGCTTCTCCTTTGCGGTCGAACCGGGCAAGGCGGCCTACGTGCCAGTGGCGCACGACTACATGGGCGCGCCGGAGCAGCTGTCTCTGGAATACGTGCTCGAGCGCTTGAGGCCGCTGCTCGAGAGCTCGGCGCACGCCAAAGTCGGCCAGAACCTTAAGTATGACATGAGCGTGCTGGCCCAGAACGGCGTTACCCTGCGCGGTGTCGCGCACGACACCATGCTCGAGTCCTACGTGCTGGACAGCACCGCGACGCGGCACGACATGGATTCGCTGGCGCTCAAATACCTCGGCCATCGCACCATCCACTTCGAGGATGTCGCCGGTAAGGGCGCTAAGCAGGTGGGCTTCGATCAGGTGGCCTTGGAGCAAGCGGGCCCCTATGCTGCTGAAGATGCCGACATCACCCTGCGTCTGCATCAGGCACTGTACCCGCGGCTCGAGCAGGAGCGACGTTTGGATGCGCTCTACCGAGAGATCGAGGTGCCGCTGATTTCGGTACTGTCGCGCATGGAACGCAACGGCGTGCTCGTCGATGCGAACCTGCTGCGCATCCAGAGCAAGGAACTCGGCGAGCGCATGCTGGAGATCGAGCGCCAGGCGCATGAAGAGGCCGGCGGGCCCTTCAACCTGGGTTCGCCCAAGCAGATCCAGGAGATTCTCTACGACAAGCAGGGCCTGCCAGTGCTGGCGCGCACGCCGAAAGGACAGCCGTCGACGGCGGAGAATGTGCTGGCCGAGCTTGCCCACGACTACGCGCTGCCGCGGCTCATTCTCGAACACCGCGGCATGAGCAAGCTGCGCTCGACCTATACCGAGAAGCTACCGCAGCTCATCAACCCCAAGACGGGGCGGGTGCATACCTCCTATCAGCAGGCCGTAGCCGCAACCGGGCGCTTGTCTTCCTCCGATCCCAATCTGCAGAACATTCCCATTCGCACGCCGGAGGGCCGGCGCATCCGGCAAGCCTTCATTCCAAACCCGGGTTACAAGCTGCTTTCGGCCGATTACTCGCAGGTGGAGCTGCGCATCATGGCGCACCTGTCCGGCGACGAGCGTTTACGCACTGCCTTTGCCGAAGGGCGGGATGTTCACCGCACGACCGCGGGAGAGATCTTCGGCGTCGACCCTGAAGCGGTTAGCGACGAGCAGCGCCGGGTGGCCAAGTCCATTAACTTCGGCCTGATCTACGGCATGTCCGCGTTCGGTCTCGGCAAGCAGCTCGGCATCGGCCGGCCGCAGGCGCAGAAGTACGTGGACCGCTACTTCGAGCGTTATCCCGGTGTGCGCGCCTACATGGATCGCACTCGGGAACTCGCGCGCGAGCAGGGTTACGTCGAGACCGTGTTCGGACGCCGGCTCTATCTTCCTGAAATCAAGGCGCGCAACGCGCAGCGTCGCCAGTACGCCGAGCGCACCGCCATCAACGCACCCATGCAGGGCACTGCGGCGGATATCATCAAGCGCGCCATGATACGCGTCGACGATTGGCTGACGCGCGAGCACCCCGACGTATACATGGTTCTCCAGGTGCATGACGAACTGGTGTTCGAGGTGCCCGAGGCCAAAGTCGAGCTAATCAGTGACGGCGTGCGCGAGCGTATGTGCGGCGCCGCCGCGCTTGAGGTTCCGCTGGAAGTCGAGGTGGGCGTCGGCAATAACTGGGACGAAGCGCACTAAGCAGCCGCCGCATCGACCGCCGGCGCGGCGCGTGGAGGCTGTCGAAACCGCTTTTCCCGCGCTTGGTGCGGGGAAGAATTACGGGCCGAGAACTTTTCGCGCTGATTGGGGTCATACAAGATGAGCGCCAGTGCCCGGCGCGACCCGTCGCTCCCCAATCCGACGGGTCAATCGGCCCCTCAGGCCGGTGCTTTGGCCCCGCGGTCCATCCCCCCTAGGACGCGGGGCTTTTCTTTTGCGCAGCCGCCGATCAGTACCCGAACAGCGTCGTCAGGATGTGCTCCGGGACGCGCACGGGGCGGCTACGCTGCGGGAAGGCGCCGACCGGTATGCGGGCCACTTCCTGCGCGGTGGCGAACTCCACCACCGACACGTCGTTGCCGTCGCTATTGGATACGTAGCAGTAGCGGCCGTCCAAGCTCGTTTCCGCCCAGTAAGGCTTGCCGACGTCGTGAATAATGGCGTCGGTACTGCGCTTCTTGAGATCGACGATGGCGATGTAGTTGTCGATGGTGCCGGCCAGGCAGAGTTTCTTGCCATTGCCCGACAGCGCCATGCCGTGATGAGCCGAATTGTTGGGATAGGAATCGGGGTGCGAGTACTCGCGCAAGCCGTAGTCGCTCGCTGGTAGCTCGTAGCGGTCGATAACTTCCCCGGTGGTCAAGTCAACGGTGCGAAAGCCGCGCTCGTAGGAGAATTGCGCGTACATCAGCGTTTCGTCTTCGTTGAAGGCGGCGGGGCGGATGCCGCGGTCGAACTGGTAGGTTTTGATGACTTGCAGTGTCTCGGCATCAACGATGGTGAGTTGGCGCTTGCCTTTGTACGCATTCAGGAAGTAGGGCACCAGAATGCTGCCGATACTGGCGTTGTAGATGCGCTTGCCGTCGCGTGAGTAGTCGTTGCCGTGCGCGTAGGTGCCGGTTGGGAACTCCCCGATTCTGTCGCCGGTATAGGGGTCGAGCACGAAAGCCCTGTCGTTGAGCGTATCCGAAACCACGATACGGCTGCCGTCGGGCGAAATATCCATGTGGTCGGCGCGCAGGCCTGGCAGCTTATGGCGCCACACCATTGGAGTGTGCGCTTGCGAGAGGTCGAAGGCCGCAACGTCCCCGAGCCAACCACGGCTCGCTATAAGTAACCTGCCGTCGAGGGTGATCACCAGATCGTCGATGATGCGCTGACCGCCCTCGCGCCAATAGGTGAAGCTGTAGCCGCCGGCGGTGAAGGGGTTGAGTGTCAGGCGCCACCATAGATCCGGCGTGACATTGACCTCGCCCAGGTTAGTGAAGTTCTTGGCATCTATGAAGCTGACGCTGCCGTCGGCGCCGTTGCCGACAATCAGGATTTCGCGCATCGGCTTGCTTTCGGGGCCGGCCCAGGCGCTTTGGCCGATGAACGTGGCGAGCAATAACAGAATGGCCAACAGGCCGCCGGCGCGGGACATCCTTGCCCTGTATTCCATGACCGAACACTCCTCGTTAGTGTTATGTGCATGACGCACTCTCAACTATGGGAGTTGTTCGTTTCTATTTCACCAACGAAATCAATATATTAGATTTGAATTATTAATTGACTCGACGCGTCATGCGGCGATTGCCGCACTAGCGCAGGCTTGCCCGAATAGACGCCTAGTCCAGCAGCCAGCTGTCCAGCTTGGCGTGAGCTTCGTCGATGCCGTCCTTCTTCAGCGCTGAGAACAGCTGGGCGCTGGCGTGCGGGAACTCCTCGCGCAGGACCTTTTGCACCTTCAATAAGGTGTTCATCGCCGCACCGCGCTTGAGCTTGTCGGCTTTGGTCAAAAGAATGTGCACGGGCAGGTTCTGGTGGCCGCACCATTCCACCATTTGCCGGTCGTATTCGGTGAGGGGGTGGCGCACGTCCATGATCAGCATCACGCCGCGCAAGCCGGGCCGATTGGCCAGATACTCCGGCAGCGTGCGCTGCCAGTGGCTGCGCATGGCGCTGGTGACTTTGGCATAGCCGTAGCCCGGCAGATCGATCAGCGCAAGCCGGTCGTCCAGTGGAAACACGTTGATCAGCTGCGTGCGGCCGGGCGTTTTACTGGTGCGCGCAAGCGACTTTTGCTGAGTAAGCGCGTTCAGCGCGCTCGACTTGCCGGCGTTGGAACGGCCGGCAAAGGCCACTTCACGTTCGATCGTCGTCGGCAGTTGCCGCAAATCGGGTGCACTCATCAGGAAGTGCGCTTTGTGATACATCGGGTTCATGCTTATCTCCGCTCGCGCAAAGTCTGGCAGATCGCGGCTTTGCGGTCTATGCACGCAGCTATCCCAGGATAGCGTCAAATTGACCGTAACGGCCTCGGCTGGTATAAAAGCGGCGCAACTACGGGCGCTATCTAAAGCCCCTGATCGCCATCCCTTCTCTCTTAGAACACTCCAAGAGGGATAGGCACTTGCGCCACGTCGGGCAGGAGTAATCGATGAAAAACTGGTGTCTGAAGGTTCTCTTTGGCGGCGCGTTGGCCCTCGTCGCAACCACGACGTTTGCCCAAGGCGACGTCCAGGCCGGACAAGCGGCTTCGGCTGTGTGCGCTGCGTGCCACGGTGCCAACGGCGTTAGCAGCAATCCCGAGTGGCCGAGCCTGGCCGGGCTCGGCGAGACCTATATCTTCCGTCAGCTCCAGGCCTTCAAGTCGGGCGAGCGCAAAGACCCGTTGATGAGCCCGCAGGCGCAAGCGCTGAACGAGCAGCAGATGCAGGATCTTGCGGCCTACTACGCCTCGCTGGGTCAGATGCAGCCGGCGGGCGCGAGCGAAGAACTGGTCGAGTTGGGCGAGCAAATCTACTTCGGCGGCCTGCCGGAGAAAGGCGTGCCGGCCTGCGCCGCGTGCCACGGCCCGGTGGGCGCTGGCAACCCGGCTGCGGCTTATCCGGCTATCGGCGGTCAACAGCCGGTTTATCTGGTCAAGCAGCTCACTGCCTATCGTCTGGGCGAGCGCGCTACCGACCCCAACAGCATGATGCGCGATATTGCCGGCAAGCTATCGGACGAAGAAATCCAGGCGGTGTCTTCCTACGCGGCGGGGTTGTACCGCGCACAGTAAGCACAGCGCGCTTTCGAGTACCAGCAAGGGCGGCCCTGAGGGCCGCCCTTTTTATTTGGCCCGAACCTTCTGCGCCTGTAGGCGTCTAAGGGTATGACAGCTAGAGCCTTAGCGGGATCACCGCGCCCTCGTGCACGAGGGCGCGGTGATCCCGCTAAGTTAAGTTGGCTTGCAACCCGAACCCGGCGCCGCAAAAATGATCAAGCGTTCGTGGTAGTAAAACAAGAGAGACGACGATGAGAAAAATCGCCCACTGGCTGGCTGCGTTCCTGCTGCTGCCTAGCCTTGCTTTGGCTCAAGGATACGAAGTCCTCGATAAGCCGGCGGTAAGAGACAATAATCCCGAAACGGTGCTGGTCCACGAGTTCTTCTCCTACGCCTGCCCGCATTGCTATACCTTCCGTCCGCGCCTGGAGGCTTGGGCAGAGAAGACCGAGGCGCCGGTGGAAATCGTGCGCGTACCGGTCGTTTTCCAGCCGAGCTGGGAGCCACTGGCGAAGGCTTATTACGTGGCCGAAGTGCTAGGCGCGCTAGATAAGATCCACGTGCCTCTGTTCGAAGCCATTCACGCCGAGAATCGCCGCATCCTGAGCGAGAAGCAGCTGGTCGACTTTTTCGTCGAGCAGGGACTGGCGCGGGAACAGGTGGAACAGACCTTCAAGTCCTTCCCCGTGGATATGAAGCTGCGCCAGGCCAAGCAACTAGCGGATGCGTACCGCATCATGAGCACGCCCACGCTGGGCGTAGAAGGGCGTTACCTGCTTAATCCGCGCGCTTCCGGCGGTCAGGAAGGCATGCTCGCCGAGCTCGAGAAGCTGGTCCGTAAGGAAGCCGAATAATGTGCTTTGGCCCGGACCCGATAGCGTGTCTGCAGCGTGATCTGGGTCCGGGCCGTGATTCGACCGCGTGCTAGAGTGGTTGGATCATCGACCACGGATGCAAAGGATGTACGCTAGTCAGTCTTATACCCCCCATTCAGCGCCTGAAATGAAACCAAGACCTCAATCGGAGCGCCGATTGAGGATCATGAGTTACAACATCCAGACGGGTATCGAGACCAGCTATTACCGGCACTATGTGACTCGGGGCTGGCGTCATTTCCTGCCTCATGCCGACCGGCAAAGCAATCTTCAGCGTATCGCCCAGATCATTTCGGAGTTCGACATCGTCGGGCTGCAGGAAGTCGACGGCGGCAGTTTCCGCAGCGGCTACGTAAATCAGGCGCAGTTCCTGGCCCAGCATGCCCAGTTCCCGTTCTGGTACTCCCAGACCAACCGCAATCTTGGCAAGTTCGCGCAGCACAGCAACGGCCTGTTGAGCAAGCTGCGGCCGGTGGAGATCCGCGAGCATAAGCTGCCGGGCATGATCCCTGGGCGCGGTGCCCTGGTCATGAAGTTCGGCGGTCCCGAGGCAAGTCTGACCGTAATCCTGCTGCATCTGGCGCTGGGGCGGCGCACCCGGTTGCGGCAACTCGACTACGTGTCCGAGGTCATTAACTCCACCGAACACTGCGTGGTGATGGGCGACTTCAACTGCTTGTCCCGCAGCCGTGAATTCGAGCTGCTGCGCGAGCGAACCGATCTCGCCGAACCCATGCATGACTTGCATACGTTCCCGAGCTGGCGCCCGCAGCAGAATATCGACCATATCCTGGTATCGCCGACACTTCGGGTGGAAGCAGCCCAGGTTGTGGACTACCCGCTCTCGGACCATCTTCCGATCACGATGGAAGTCGTGCTGCCGGAACAGCTAAAGCTCGTTCCTTAAAGCCTCAGGCCCGCGTGCGCGGGTGAAGCACACCATGCTCCCAAAGCCGGCCGAATTGATCGGCCGGCACCGGGCGGCTATAGAGATAACCCTGGATAAGATCGCAGCCATTAGCGCGCAGGAAGGCGAGCTGCTCAGGCGTCTCCACGCCTTCTGCAACGACGCGAAGCTGTAACTGCTTGGCCATGGCGAGGATGGCGATGACGATGGCCTTGTCGTTGTCATCGGAGAAGATGTCTTCGATAAACGAGCGATCGATCTTTAGCACAGTGACGGGCATGTGCTTGATCTTGCTCAGCGACGAGTACCCGGTGCCGAAATCGTCCACCGCAACGCCTATGCCCAGTTCCCGTAGCCGCTGCAGCAGCGGCAGCCCCGCCTGACCGCGTTCCATCAACGCGCTTTCGGTGATCTCCAGTTCGAGCTGTGCCGCATCGATGCCGCCACAACCAACGGCTTTTGCCAGTGCCTGAGCGAGCCGATCATCCAGCAGTTGCAGGCCGGAGACATTCACAGATACTCGCGGTGCGAGTCCGCCTCGGTGCGACCAGTTCTTGATGTCGGCGCAGGCCCGGTGCAGCACCCACTCGCCCAAGGTGCCGATCAAGCCGCTGTCTTCGGCAACGGGAATGAATTGATCCGGCCCCACGGGGCCGAGCTCCTCGTCGGACCAACGCAGCAGCGCTTCGGCGCCGAGTATGGTGCTGTTGGCGGCGTCCACCAGAGGCTGGTAGTGAAGTTCGAACTCGCCGTGGTCGACGGCGCGCCGCAGTCGGCTGCGCAGTCGATTCCGGCGCGTTGCTGTTTCCTTGAGCGCCGGCACGTAGCGCAGGATGGTGCCCGGTCCGGTCTGTTTGGCCTGATGCAGCGCCATTTCGGCGGCGCTCAACAAGGGGCCGACTTCGTGGGCGTCAGCGCCGGATTCGGTAATACCGGTGCAGCAGGAAATAATCAGTTCTTGACCGTCGATGAGAAAGGGCCTCTCGAGGCAGCGACGAACGCGATCGGCCGCATCGGCTTCGCCTCCGTCCATGGCCAGCAGGAACTCATCTGCTCCCCAGCGCCCGAGGATGTCTTCGGGGCCGGAAAGCCGTTTCAGCCGGCTGCCGACGGCCTGCAATAACTGGTCGCCAACATCGTGCCCCAACAGGTCGTTGAGGACGCTGGAGTCGTCCAGATCGATAATGGCAACCGCCAGCGGCGCGTCCCGACCGCGCAGGCGCTGCTTAAGTTTCCGGCTGAGCAGAGCGCGGTTGGGCAGCCCGGTGACGTCGTCGTAGTAAGCGAGCCGGAAAATGCGTGCTTCCGAGCGGCGCCTTTGCAACGCGCCCGCGAACACTTCGCCGGCAGCGTGCAAAAATTCCATGTGCCCGGTATCCCAAAAGCGGCCCGCCTTTCGGCAGTCGAAACCGAGGAAACCGTGCATATGGCCGGAAAAACGCACGGGTATCAGAATGGCGGCGCCGACGGCCATGTAAGCCAGAAGGGCCTGCTCGTGAGCGGCCTCTGACGGCATCTGTGCGGTATCCCGCACTTCGATGATCTGACCCGTCATCAAGCGCTCGACCAACCACGGGAAGTTTACGGTCGGGAGACGACTGCGGTACTTCAACTCCGCATCTTGGCCCAGCTGATTCCAGCCGTGACTGATCAAGAGCGTGCGTCCGCTTTCGGACATTTGGTAGACATAAGCGCGATCGGCACCCAAGGCTTTGCCGATTTCGCCGAGCGCACCGCTAATCGCGTGATCGATACGATCCGGCGCGATATTGATGAAGCGCTTTGAGAGCTCTGCCAGGCGGCGGCTCATGTCGAAGCGCTGCTCAAGCGCCTTTTCCGCGGCCCGCTGCTCCGTGACGTCTCGAGCGAGCCAGAGAACGCCTTCTTCGCCCGCCAGCGGCTGTACACGTGCGGCGTAAGTACGCGCGCCTAGGTTGGTGTGCTGAACGTATTCGTGAACAAGGGTTGTGCCGCTGGATAGAGCCTGTGCGACGACTTCTTGGCATTCGCGGCCGAGTGCTGTGCCGAACAATTCCGCGATGGGCGCGCCGGGGACAAGGGCGGCTACATCAGGGCACGTCATCGCCTGGTAGGCCAGGACCTTTTGCAGCCCGGCCTGCCGATCCAAAACGAGGATAAGGTCCTGGCTCGCAGCCAAAAGGGCGCGGAGCTCGGATTCTGACGGCAAGTGAGGCTCGATGCCGGCGGGCGGCTTAAGCAGCGGCCGCGGCGGCTGTCCACGATAGCTCATAGAGTTGCAGCTTTGTTGTGGCCGGCTTCCGTGCCGTCGAATTTTGTCGTTGCTCGAACCATAACATATAGCGCGCCGAACCGGGTGTAGCCAGAAAGCGACAGTTCCGGTTAGCTGATGTGCTTCTCTGTATAGGGTGTAAA
>JAJUGG010000103.1 GCA_029268285.1 Ectothiorhodospiraceae bacterium
TGGCGATCGGGCTGTTCATCGACCGCAACGAGAAGGAAACCGACAACGGTTACTGGCGTGCGGCGACCGAGCGGGGCATCGAGGTAATTCCCCTGCGCACGCGCGGGCGCTTCGATCCGAGCGCGGCCAGGCAGATTGCACAGCTGGCGCGCTCTGAGCAGTTCGACCTCATTCACTCGCACGAGTACAAGTCCGACCTGCTCACGCTGGCCGGCGCCCGCACGCACTCGGCGCCCATTGTCAGCACCGCGCACGGCTGGATCACCAACAGCTTCAAGAGCAAGCTCATGATCGGCGCCGGCAAGCGTGCGCTGCGCTACTTCGATCGGGTCATCGCAGTATCGCCGGCCATACGCGACGAACTGCAGCGGGTGGGGGTGCCGCAGGAGCGGCTGCGGCTCATCTACAACGCTATCGTCATGGAGAATTACCGGCCGCAGGACTATCGGCCGGGGCAGGTGCGAGAGGCTTTCGGGCTGCCGGACGAAGCCGTGCTGATCGGCAATGTCGGCCGGCTCAGCCCGGAGAAAGGTCAGGCGGACTTTCTCCAGGCCGCCGCCCGCGTGCTACCGGAGTTTCCCTCGGCTTACTTCGTGCTGGTGGGTGATGGCGCCGACCGGCCGCGCCTGGAGCGGCTGGCGGACACGCTGGGCATTCGCGAGCACGTGCTTTTCACCGGCTATCAGCAGGACGTGCGGCCCATCTTCCGCGATCTCGACTATCTGGCGCTGACCTCGCACACCGAAGGTTTTCCCAACGTGCTGTTGGAGAGCCTATGTATGGACACGCCGGTGCTGGCGACGGCAGTCGGCGGTGTGCCGGCCATCGTCAGCGACCGCGAGACAGGCCACTTGGTGCCCGCGCATAAGCCGGAGCACATTGCCGAGCGCCTGCTGGAGATGTTGCAGAATCCGGAGGCCGAGCAGCGTATGGCGGCCGCTGGCAAAACGCGCATCGTGCAGCGCTTCGAGTTCGGCCAGCGCGTGCGCCGCCTGCAACAACTCTACGCCGAGACGCTGGGCGCCCGGACCTCCCTTAGCCACGTCGAGGCGCGGCGGCAGCCATGAACTACGGTCGCACCATACTGCGCAACGTCTTCTCGAGCTGGGCCGGGCTGCTCATCGGCATCCTGATCTCGTTCTTCCTCGCGCCGTTCGTCGTCAACCACCTGGGCGACACCTGGTACGGCGTGTGGGTGATCATGATGCAGTTCACCGCCTACCTCTATTTGATGGATTTCGGCGTGCGCGAGTCCATCATTCGCTATATCTCCAAGCACAAGGCACGCGGCGAGGCCCAGGAGCTGGACCGAGTCTATGCCGTGGCGCTGCTGCTCTACGGCCTGATCGCGGTGCTGGCTTTTGCGGTAACGGGGCTCGCGGCCTGGGCGTTCCCGTACATTTTCGACCTCGAGCCGGAAACGGTCTGGCCGGGGCGCATGGTGGTGCTGCTAGTGGGCGGTACTATCGCCCAAAGCTTTTTCTTCAACGTCTACCGCGGCATCCTGCTCGGTCTGCAACGCTACGACCTCAACCATGCCGTGGGCGTGGTCACCAACATCGTGCGTGCGGCGCTCATCGTCACCTTCCTCAGTCAGGGCTACGGCATTGTCGCGATGGGCGCCATTCAGTTTGTGCTGGGCACCGCTTCGGGGGTGGCTGTGTACTTCCTCGCGAAGCGCTCCTTGCGTCAGCACGAGGTGCGGTTGCGCTGGCGCTGGATTCCGTTGCGGGAACAGCGCAGCACCCTCAAGCAAATGTCCAGCTACAGCTTCTTTGTGCTGGTGAACAACATCGGCCAGAAGGCCATCTTCTCCAGTGACGCGCTGATCATTGGCTTGTTCATGCCGGCGGCGGCTGTGACCTACTATGCCATCGCGGGCAACCTCATCGAGTACCTGCGCAAGCTGAGTACCGTCACGGCCGAAGTGCTCAACCCTGTGACCAGCGAACTCAGCTCACTCAACCAGCGCACCAGAATCCAGCAAGTGTTGGTGCAGGGCACCCAGCTGTCGCTGCTGGTCGGGCTGCCGGTGGCGGTGGTGTTCATCCTTCTCGGCGAGCACTTCATTTCGCTGTGGATGGGGCCGAAGTACGGCCCCATGGCGGGGCAGGTGCTGGCGGTGCTGGCGCTGGGGCAGATTCTATCTTTCCCGCACTACACCGTGAACGCGCTGCTCTACGGGCTCAGCAAGCACTACATCATCGCCTACTGGCGGATCTTCGAGGCGGTGGCGAACGTAGTGCTCAGCCTGGTGCTGATTCAGTTCTACGGCATCATCGGTGTCGCCATCGGCACCGTCATACCCCATCTCATCGTTGTGGCAATCGCATTGCCTCGGGCCGTCTCCCGTACCACCGGCATCAGCGTTTCTGCTTACGTGCGCAGCGCCTATCTGCGTCCGCTTGTCGCGGTGCTGCCTTTCGCGCTGGCCTGTTATTGGGCGCGTGAGGTCTTGCAGGTCGAGTCGCTGTTCATGTTCTTCACCGAGCTCGCGCTGCTCATGCCGATCTACGTGTTGAGCGTCTGGACTATCGCCTTCAATCGCAGCGACCGGCAGCGCTATTGGTCGCTACTCGCACCTATCATCCCTTGGGCAAGAAGATCGTGAAAAAGAAGAAGATCCTGTACTGCGAACAGAACACCGACGGTACCGTAGGCGGCTCTTATTACTGTCTGCTGGAGCTGGTGCAGCGGCTGGATCGTAGCCGCTATGAGCCGCTCGTCGTGTTCTACACCGACAATAGCCTCATCCCCCGTTTCGAGGCTGCGGGCGTGGATACTCGCATCATGCCGCCGGTCGAGCCGTTTCATTTCTCTGACTGGTTTGGGGAGCGCAGCCCGCTCACGCTCGGTCTTAGGCCCGCGCAGCGGCTGATCAACACCGGGCGCCGACTGCTCTGGCCGGCCCTCGAGCGCGCGCGCTTTCTCAAACGCGAAGGCGTCGACCTGGTGCACCTCAACAACTCCATCGTGCTCTGTCACGACTGGATGCTCGGCGCGCGCCTTGCCGGCATCCCCTGCATTACCCATGAGCGGGGCGTGAATCATCACTTTCCGTGGACAGCGCGTTATTTCGCCCGTCGCCTGGAGGCCATTGTTTCCATTTCGGGGGCGGTGACGGAGAACTTCCGGCGCCACGGCATCGATTATCCAAACATCGAACCCATCTATGACGGTATAGACGTGAACCGGCTCGAGGTGCGGCGCAGCCCCGAAGAGCTCCGCCAGACCTACGGCGTGCCGGCACAGGCGCCGGTCATTGGCGTAGTTGGCAACATCAAGCGCTGGAAAGGGCAGGAGACGGTGGTGCGGGCGACCGCCGTCGTCCAGAGACAACATCCCGATGTGCGTTGTTTCGTGGTCGGCGCAGTCGGCAGCGAGCGCTACCACCGCTACCTGCGTGAGCTTTGCGCGGAGCTGAAGATCGAAGACAACGTCATCTTCACCGGTTTTCAGGACAACATCGCCGACTACATGAACCTGATGGACGTGGTTATCCACTCCTCGGTAGACCCGGAGCCCTTCGGCATCGTCCTGTTGGAGGGAATGGCGCTGCAACGCCCGGTCGTCGCCACCAACATTGGCGCGCCGCCGGAGATCATCGTGGACGGCGAAAGCGGTTTGCTGGTCCCGCCCGGCGACGCTGAGGCGCTTGCTGCGTCCGTGAATAGCCTGCTGAGCGATCCGCAGCGGCGCAGGCGCATCGGCGCGGCAGCCCGGCAGCGGGTGCTCAACGAGTTCTCGATACAACGCAACATCGCTAAAACCGAGGCTTTGTACAGCCGGATCTTTACGACTCGAGCCACCGACGCGCAGGCGCCTGCCGTCAGCCGTCGCTGAGCGCCGCTCTAACTCAAACTATACGAGGCTGCTCATGAGGTTACTGTTACTGGGGTACGTTTGCATCCTGGCACTGGAGTACGTCCGTTTCGTGGTACCGATGGGCGCGCGGATCGCGATGCTCCTGTCGCTGACGCTGACAGTGGTCGCGTTGGTGCGCTTCGGCATCGGCGAGCTCGCGCGCTATCCGCAGGTCAAGGCCCTGGGCATATTCCTCCTGCTTACGGCCCTGGCCATGCTGCACGGCTTGCTACGCCTCAACGCCTATGTCGAATTGCAGGCCCATGTGGGCTACGCACTGCTGATGCTGATCGGCTATTACGCCATGCGTGACCAGGTGAGCATCAACCGCTTCGCGGCCTTCTTCGTGCTCATGCATGCCGGTCTAGGGTTCATCAACCTGCCTCATTACTGGGAGGCGGAGCGCGTTAGCGGCTACCTTGGCTCGTACTTTACCGGCGATGGCAACGACTTCGGCTGGGCCATGGTGATCGCAGCACCGCTCGGGCTCTATCTGTCCATGCGCAGCCACAGCATGACCAAGCGCATGTTCTGGCTGGGCTGCTTCCTAATGATCGCGATCGGCGCGGTCGGCACGCAGTCGCGCGGTGCATCGCTGGCCTTGGCGGCGGCCCTGTTCTACTTCTGGATCGCGGTCAGCAAGCGCAAAACCCTGGGCTTCGTTGCGCTGGGCATACTCGCCCTGGGTGTTATCGCGTATGCCCCCGCAGCCTACGTTGAGCGGATGCAGACGATTACTCAATACGAGCAGGATTCCTCCGCTATGGGGCGCATTGCGGCATGGAAGAACGCGGTGGAGATGGCCGTCGACCATCCCTTGCTCGGCGTCGGCGCGGGCAGCTTCAACTCCGCCTACGGGCGCTACTACCGCGATCCCGACGAGCCGCAGCGCTGGATCTCCGCGCACAGCATTTATTTCAAGACATTGGGCGAATATGGCTTCCCGGGGCTCTTCCTACTGCTCTACATCCTCTACCGGACTTGGCGCAGGAACCGCGAGCTGCGCCGAGAGCTGGTCGCCCGGCCAGGAGAGCGGGAGATGCCGGACTATCTACCCGAGGTCGTCAACAGTTGCCTGATCGGCTACGCCGTCGGCGGCGCTTTTCTCACCGGCATCAATTACCCGCACCTCTACGTCCTGCTGGCGCTGTGCCTGAGCGTAGACCGCTTGGCGCGGGAGCAGGCCGCCGCAGTGGCAGAGACGCAGACGGAGCCGGGGTTGCCGGAGCGCAGCCCCGTGTTCAGCGGAGCTTGGCAGGCGCAGCGACTGCGCTAGTTCACACGGTAGGAGTATATGGAAGCTGTGACGACTCTGTTTTTGCTCGTAGTGGGCGTGCCGCTCGGGTTGTTCGCGTTTTATCAGATATTCTGGCTGGCCTTGAGCGTCTACGCACTATTGCGCCGCCGCTCGGTGCCGCTTCCGGGCCCGGCCACTACCCGCTTCGGCGTGCTCATCCCCGCGCACAATGAGGAGCTTTTGATCGGCGATGTGCTTGCCAGCCTAGAGCGGCAGCGCTATCCGTGCGAGCTCTTCGACGTCATCGTCATCGCAGATAACTGCGACGACGCGACGGCGCAGATCGCGCGCCGCGCCGGCGCCACCTGCCTCGAGCGTCGGGATACCGAGCGCCGCGGCAAGCCCTATGCGCTCGACTGGGCGCTCTCGCAGTTGGACCTGAATCGCTACGACGCTTTCTGCATTCTCGATGCGGATACGCTGGCAGATCCGGCGTTTCTGGCTGCCATGGATGCCGAATTGCAGCGCGGGCATAAAGCCCTGCAGGGCGAAATCGGCGTGATGAACCCCGACGAGAACTGGCTGACGCGGCTGGCCATCGTGCCTAGCGGCATCAAGTTCAAACTGCACTTCCCGGGCAAGAACCTTGTCGGCCACTCCTGTCCGCTGGCGGGGAACGGCATGTGTTTCGACGCCGAGATCTTCCGCCGCTTCGGCTGGAAAGCCTATTCCCTGGCCGAGAACTGGGAGTACCACGCGCTGCTCAGTGAGCACGGTTATCAGGTTAGCTCCGTGAACGCGGCGCGAGTGTACGGGCAAGTCACCAATACGCTCAAGACCGCGCGTAATCAACGGGTGCGCTGGCTCAAGGGGCGCCTCGAAACTCTGCAGCGCTACTGGCGGCCGCTGCTGCAAGGCGGCCTGCGCGGTGATCTCGCTAAGCTCGATACCTTGATCGAAATCGTGCGCCCGTCGTACTCCATGCTGTTGCTCTGGAGCGGCTTCTATTGGCTGCTGTGCGCGGCCTTGGCGCTCGCAGGCGTAATCGGCACGCCGTGGTGGGCGTATGCCAGCGCTGTGTTGGGCGCGCAGGTGTTCTACTTTCTTGCCGCGCTGGTCGTACAGCGGGCGCCGCTGCGCACATGGTTGTCGCTGTTCATGGTGCCGCCGTATCTAGCCTGGAAGCTCGCGCTCAGCGTCTCCGGCGTGTTGAGCCTCAAGGACAAGCACTGGATCCGCACGGCCAGGCATAAAGTGGGGTAGAGCGCGATGCAAGCCGCTAACGACAAGATCAAAGTCCTGCAGGTGATCCACGGCCTGCGCCCGGGGGGCGCCGAGAAAGTCGTGATCGACCTCGCCACGCGATGCGACCGCAATGTCATAGACATGGAGGTTTGTTGCATCAACCATACGGGCCCGTTAGCCGACGAACTGGAGCGCGCCGGCATTCCGGTGCTGATGCCGCGATATCCGGGCAAGCGCAGTTATCTCGGAACTTCCAGAGCGCTTCGGCGCCTGATCGAGGAGCGCGCGCCCGACGTGGTGCACAGCCACGGCGACGTCGCGCTGTTCGACCTCGGGCCGGCCTATGCCCTGAGCAAGCCCGCGCCTCTGATCCACACCTACCACTTCGGCAATTACCCACACATCCGCAAGCGCCACCTCTACGCGCAGGCGTTCTATGCGCGTTTTGCCGACCAGTTGGTGGCCGTTTCGGATCATCAGCGCCAAGCGGTGATCAAGCACATGTTCGTGCCGCCGGCGCGCATTCATACCGTGCTGAACGGGGTTGCTGACCGGCCGGATCTAAGCCAGCCGGAACGCGTCGCGGCCAAGCGCGCGGAATTGGGGCTTGCGCCCGACGATATCGCGCTCGGCTGCGTGGCGGTGCTGACCGAGCAGAAAGGCGTAACCTACCTGCTGCAGGCCGCGCGCAAGCTATTGCCGCGCGACCCACGCCTAAAGTTGCTGATCGTCGGCGGCGGTCGTCTGTTCGAGCCGCTGCAGCAGGAAGCCGCTGAATTGGGATTGGGTGAGCACGTGATCTTCACTGGCTGGCGCGAAGATGTGCGCGAGATCCTGCCGGCGCTGGATATTTTCGTCATGCCGTCCTTGTGGGAGGCGATGTCCATTGTCTTGCTGGAAGCCATGGCTGCCGGCTGCCCCATCGTCGCGACGGACGTCGGCGACAATGCCAAGTTCGTTCACGATGGCGAGACCGGCTTGATCATCCCGCCGCGCCAGCCGAACGCCCTCGTCGAGGCCGTCGCCAAGTTAGTCGAAGACCCGCAGCGCCGAGCCCGCTTCGGGGAGGCCGCGCGCGCTCATTATCTTGCCGAATTGACGCTCGAGAACATGATCCGGCACTACGAGCGGCTGTATCGCCGAATCGGCCGCGGTGACCACGCGCAGCCTGCGATGGAGCCTGCGCCGGGCGGCGAAGCCGGCTAGTGCGGCGGCCGGTGCTATCAACAGCGAGAATCCGCAAGCAAGGAGGGGAAGAGCATGACCAAGCGTTTTCTGAAACTGGTCGCGCTACTACTGGCCGTATTGAGCATGGAGGGAGTCATGGCCGCACAGGATAGACCCGTCGTTATCATGGGCGCTTCCTATGCCGGCGGATGGAATCCGCCGACCCTGGCGGGGCTGCCGGTCGTCAATAAGGGCATTGGCGGCGAGCAGTCCTTCGAGGTGCTCGAGCGCTTTTCGACAGACGTGCTGGAGCTCGAGCCCAAGCCGCAGGCTGTAGTCATCTGGGGCTTCATCAACGACATCCACCGTGGTGAGCGCGAGCAAATGGATCGGATCGTTGAGCGGGCCAAGGACAGCCTGCGCAACATGGTGATCCAGGCCCGTGCCAACGGCATCACCCCCATCCTCGCCACCGAAGTCACTATTCGCGGCCCGAAGGGTTTCAAGCAGGACGTCGTGCAATTCGTGGGCGATCTGCTCGGCAAGAGCAGCTACCAGGACTACGTCAACCAGCGCGTGCTCGAAGTCAACGAATGGATTCGCGAGTACGCTGCGAGCCACGACGTGTTGCTACTCGATTTCGAACCCTTGCTCAAAGACGATAACCACCGGCGCGTGGCCGGCTACGCCGTCGACGACGGCAGCCATATCAGCGACGCTGGCTACCAGCGGCTGACTGAATACGCCACCCGCAAGCTGCCGGCCGGAAGCCTGGAGGGAGAGGCCGAGCCACAGCGAGAGACGCTGGAAGGCCGGACCATGGCGGCGAAGTAGGCCGAGCTTCCAGCCCCGCCTCAGCTGTGACTCGGCCACGGCGGCATGGAGAAAGGCGAGCGTTTTTGTAAGCAAGGCGCGCCATGCAGGCCGCAGGTTCCCTGCGGCAAAGGTGCACCTGATCGGCAAGGTTATACGGGGTTCCGATCCGCGGGCGGGTTGCTTTTCAGTTCGGTGTTCGTCGTTATTGAACGTATCGCGGTAGGGGCGCCCGCGCGCAGCAAATGTTCGATCGGCGCCCGGGGCGCGCAGGAGCGCGCCCTACTACCGTGACTGCTTCTATATGCAGCATTGCGCCGACCGCGTCTTCTGCCTCGGCCCTACGCGGAAGTGCACCCGATAGCCGCGGTCGCGGTACTATGGAAGAACACTCGCTGCGCGGCCCGCTGTCTTCTGCGAGGCTCGACGGCCTTGAAGGGGACGAACCCAGAGCCCAACCGCGATGGTGTGCATCAGCCACCGCAGCGACCATCTTCCCGTAATTCAGACGAAAAAAGCCCGGGCGGTGGTGCCGCCCAGGCTTTGGATCGTGTGGTTGAGCGCGATTACTGCACTTTTCGCAGTACCGGCGCGCTCGGCGGTGCCTTGCCCGCGTCCGGGTCTTCCTCGCTTAGCGTCCAGGCGTCGTACCACTGGGTGCCGCTGCCGCCGGAAGAGTCCGAGGTGTAGCTCGACAGGATCAGCTTGTTGATGCCGTAGTTGTCGTTGCCGCGGATGTTGACGTTGTTGTGCTCGAGCTTGAGCTCCCCGTTGACCCAGAGCTTAATTACGCCGTCGGAGCGCCCGGGGCGGTTGAGCTTCACATGCATCTTGAGCTTGTCCCACTCGCCGAAACGAACCTTGGCCGGGGTGCCCTTGTTCTGGTAGAGGCCGTTGAAGTCCCAGGTCGCGATATTGGACGTGTCGATGGCGTACTCGCCACGGGAGTTCACCCACAGGTACACCTGGTAGCGACGGGTCCAGGAGCGGCCGTCGGTCAGGTTGAAGATCGCGATCTTGTGCGACTCCCGGCTCGGGAAGCGGTAGCCTTCGTCGAACTTGGAAGACAGCGTCAACCAGATTTCTTCGACCTTATCGCCGCGTTCGGTGGCGAAGTCGCCGAAGTGGTGGCCGAGGAAATTATCGTTGGTCGTGCCTGATCGAAGATTGACGCGTGCCGCGCGATTGCCGCTGGGCGCGTCGGGAGTCTGGACGATGTTGACGGTGCCATGAGAGTCGCCGTTCCACTCACGACGGTCGCCGGACTCGAAGTCGCTGCTCCAGGGCAGCCCGTTGGCAGCAGCGGCAAGACCTGACCAGGCGAGGACCAAGCCTGGAACCAGGGTACGTATGATATTGCGCGACATAAAGACTCACCTGCTTAGTGTTGGCATATCCCGTCGTCCCCGCGACGGGGCCGCGGCCTGTAGCCGGCGGCGAAGCGAACGCAACCATAGCCACACCGCCTGCACGGTTTTGTGGCATGCGTCACCAGCTGTCGGAAAGGCTCGAAACAGACCGGGGCGATTGTTCGTTTTGTGATCTTGTCGGCAAACAAACTCTCGAAAAAACAATGATCTGTCGCTGCCTTGCGACAGCGTCTTCTATCCGCGACAGGCGCGCCCGCATAGCGCTTCAGGTTCGGCGCGGGAGCGGCTCCGGGCATACGCCTCGAAACCTGCGGCTAGTGATCCGCCGTTTCAAGCGGCTGCGGCAGTTGTGACTCAATTCCGGCACCCATATTCCAGAGGAAAGCACTGAGATGCCGATGCGGCGTTTGGAAGGGCGATGCCGGCGATAGCCGGTATGCCCCTTTGGCCCGAGGACGAGAGGGCGGTTATGCCGAGAAGACTTCTAACAATTGCGGCCGCGGTCGCCGGTCTGCTGCCGTGGGCGGCTTTTGGGCAGGTCTACATTAGCCAGCCGAGCGGGGACGAAACCTACTACCAGCGCCATCACACCGTTACGGTCGGGGGAAGTGCCAGCGGAGACGTCGAGCGTATTACCTGGCGGTGCGAGCGGGGCTGCGGACAGTCCGGGACTGCGCGCGGCACGCGCTCTTGGGATACATCCGGCACGACGATCTACCTCGAAGGCGGAAGCAATATCATCCGCGTCACGGCTCATCACGCCGACGGCAGCACCAGTACGGACAGCATCAATGTCTACCGCACCATCGCCCAGCGCGAGAA
>JAJUGG010000104.1 GCA_029268285.1 Ectothiorhodospiraceae bacterium
AACATCCATCGAGGCGTCTATTTCCTGTCGGAGCAGCTCACCGTGCGTTACGAGGCCGTGCGCGAGAAAGCACGCGGCTTCATCAACGCCGCGCGCGCCGAAGAGATCGTCTTCACCGGCGGCACCACCGACGGCATCAACCTGGTGGCGAGCTGCTTCGTGCGGCCGCGGCTGCGCGCAGGCGATGAAATCCTCGTCACCGCCATGGAGCACCACTCCAATATCGTGCCGTGGCAGATGCTGTGCGAGGAAACCGGCGCCAAGCTCAGGGTCGTCCCCATGGACGACAGCGGGCAGATCGATCTTGCCGATGTGCGCGAGCTGATCACTGAACGTACCCGCTTCCTTAGCGTAGTGCACGTCTCCAACGCATTGGGGACCGTGAATCCGGTGCGAGAGATCGTTGAGCTCGCGCACGCGCACGATGTGCCGGTGCTCATTGACGGCGCGCAGGCCGTGGCGCATATGCCGGTGGACGTGCAGGCGTTGGGCTGCGATTTTTACGCCTTTTCCGGGCATAAGGTGTACGGTCCCACCGGGGTCGGCGTCCTGTACGGTCGCTACGAACTGTTGGAGAACATGCGCCCCTACCAAGGGGGGGGCGACATGATTCGTTCGGTGACCTTCGAGAAGACCGAGTACGCGCCGCCGCCGGCGCGCTTCGAGGCCGGTACGCCCAATATCGTCGGCGTAATCGGTCTGGGCGCAGCACTCGATTATGTGCAGGCGGTCGGGCTCGAGGCGATTGCCCGTCACGAGCATGATCTGCTCGAGTACGCGACGGCGCGTCTGGCCGAAATCGAAGGCTTGCGCATCGTCGGTACGGCATCGAACAAGGCGGGCGTGATTTCCTTCATCATGAAGGATGCGCATCCGCACGATATCGGCACCATCCTCGATCAGGACGGTGTCGCGATTCGTGCCGGCCATCACTGCACGCAGCCGGTGATGGACCGCTTCGGCATACCGGCGACGGCACGCGCTTCCTTTGCCATGTACAACACGCGCGAGGACGTGGACGCCTTGGTGGACGCGTTACAGAAAGTGCGTCGCTTGTTTGGTTGAGGTGGCGATGTCGGAACTGCGCGATCTTTATCAGGAAGTCATCCTGGATCACAACAAGCATCCGCGGCACTTCGGCCGCCTGGAAGGGGCAACCCACCAAGCGCGCGGTCATAATCCGCTGTGCGGCGATCAAGTCGAGGTGTTTATTGCCGTGGACGGCGATACCGTTCGCGAGGCGACTTTCGAAGGCGATGGCTGCGCCATCTGCACCGCATCGGCTTCGCTGATGACCGAGGCTGTTCAGGGGCGGGCCCTAATTGAGGTGGAAGCGCTATTCAAGCGCTTCCACCGCATCGTCACCGACGAGCGGGCCGAGATCGACCCCGCGCTCGGCAAACTCGCCGTGCTGGCCGGCGTGCGCGACTACCCGACGCGGGTGAAGTGCGCGACCTTACCCTGGCACACGCTACACGCGGCGCTGAGCCGCCAAAGCGAGGTAAGCACGGAAGTATGAACAGCACGCCTGAGCACGATAGCTACGAGGACGATCTCCACGAGCAGATCATCGGGGCGTTGAAGACCGTCTACGACCCGGAGATTCCGGTCGATATCTACGAGCTGGGGTTGATCTACGAGATCGAGATCGACGAGGGCCATGTTGACATCAAGATGACCCTAACGGCGCCCGCCTGTCCCGTCGCGGGTACCATGCCCGGCATGGTGAAGAGCACGGTGGAGCAGGTGCCGGATGTGAAGTCCTGCGAGGTCGAGCTGGTTTGGGAGCCGCAATGGACTCCCGAACGCATGTCCGACGCTGCCAAGCTCCAGCTCGGCTTCATGTAGGCGTGCTAAGAACAAGACGGGGAGCTGTGCCGTCCCCGTCCTGCTACCGCACAGTGCAGCCTACTCGCCCTTATTTTCCTGGAATGTACACCACCCGCACGCCACCCCAGTGCTTGCCGCGCACGAAGATCGGCGCCGATACATCCTTGGTCAGCACATAGCGCTCGCGCATGAGCAGGCGGTAGGCCTGGATTAGGAAGGGCTCGGTGTTGCGCGCAGCCGCAAGTCCGGCCGGATCATCGTAAATGCGCCGCTGGCGAGAGTGGATGCGATTCCACTCCGGATCGTTGCGCCGCTGGGGCTGAGTACCGCGCTTAGTGTGCGTGCCGATATAACCGTGATCGTCAATGACCACCACGCCGGTAATGCGTGGGTCGCGGCTGCTGTAGCGTTCGTAGATCGCCGGTAGGTGCTTATCGGTAAAGCCGGTGTAACGGGCGATGTACTGGGTCGGATGGGTGTCGGGCACGGGGCGATAATGGCGGTCGAGGAGGTCGTTCTCGCTGATTTCGCCGCGCGCAATGGCCTCTTCGAACAGCTCACCGATTTCCGTTGCCGCTTCGCGCGCCAAATCGATGAAAATACGGTCTGCGGTCTCAATGCCGCTCTGGTTGGCTAGGTTCATCAGCTGCTCGGTGCGATGTAGCAGGGCGGTTGTTGCGGACTGTGCCTGCTGCAGTTGTTCCGAGGAGCTCAGCGTGTCTTCGCCGATGCTGTTGAGCGAAACGATGGTCTGTTCGCTATAGGCGTCGATTTCCTGTACCGCGGATGCGATGCGGGCCGACTCGGAATCGACATCCGCCATGGCCCGGGTCAGCGTTTCCATCACTTCCTGCATGGCGTCAGTTTCCCGGCTGACGCTGGCGGCGAGAACCGTGCTGTGCTCGCCGCGAACACACAGCTCCTGCACCTGCTCGACCAGTTCCTTGAGCGTGGCATCGATGTTGGCGGTCGCTTCGGCCGACTGTGCCGCAAGTGCCTTGACCTCGGAGGCGACCACGCCGAAGCCTTTGCCCGCAGCGCCCGCTCGGGCCGCTTCGGTGGAGGCGTTTAGCGCCAAGAGGTTGGTTTGCTTGGCAATGCCGGTGATGTCCTTGGCGAGCTTGCTGACACGGGCGAGGGCGCCGTCCAGCGTTTTCAACAGGGTATTGGATTTCTCGACCGAGAAGGTCAGTTCGCGAATATCCGCGAGCGCCTGCTCGATGGTCGAGCGCGAGCGCAGCAGATCGGCGCTCGCGGCCCCGGAGACATGCTGCGCGTTACGCGCTGCTGCATCCACGCGCTTGTTGGCCTCGGACAGGTTTTGACTGGTGCCGCGTAGATCATCGAAGACCGTGGCGATATGTTTAACCGGGTCGGAAATATCGCGCAGATTGCCGGTGATGGAGACCAGTAGCAGCGCAAAGGCGCCGGCTTGGTCGGATTTCTGCCGAATCAGCTCGCGCAAAAGCTCCGGGTCTTCCTCTGCGGCCGTGTCGTTCAGCCCTTGCGCCGCGGCGCTCAGCTGCTGACTATGCCGCCGTGCTTCCTCCAGGGCTTGGCTGGCGCGCGCGACATCATCGCTGAGCCCGTTCAGGCCCTCGACCGTGCGCCGGCAGTGGCTATCGATCTCGTCCACGGTACCGTCGATACGAGCGGTCTCGGCCGCTACATCGGCCATGGCGCTGCCGGCGGTCTCTACTGCGGCGCGAATGGCCTGGGTGCCCTCGCTAACGGCTCGTGCCTTCTCGGTGTCTGCCGTACTTTGCTGCACCAGCTCTGCGATGGAGTGCTCGAGCTCCCCGATCATGTTGTGTATGCGACCGGTCGCGTCGCCGGTCTGCTTGGCAAGCTCCTTGACGTGTTCTGCGACCACGGCAAAGCCGCGCCCCACCTCGCCGGCACGCGTGGCTTCGATGGTCGCGTTTAGCGCCAGCAAATTCGTCTGCTTGGCAATCACGCCGATCTCGCGGGCGACCTGAGCTACGTCGGCGAGCGCGCTGGTTAGGTCGCCCGCCCTTGCTTCGACGGCAGCAGCCGATTCGGTAAGCTCGCGCACCGCCCCCAGCGACTGCTTGATCGTGCGCCGGGAGCGTTCTACGTCTTCGCCGGCACGACTCGCGGTGGCGCTCGCGCGCGAGGCGGCGTCGGCGACGATGCGGTTGCACTGAGCCATGCGCTCGCCTAGTTCAAGCAGTTCCCGGTAGCGCGTCGATTGCCGCTGCATGCGTTCGCTAACGCCGTCCACGGTGCCGGTAACGGCGCTAAGCTCCGTATCCATGGCGCGCGCTTCCGCGGTGAGGGCGGCGACGATGCGGTTGTAGTCCGGCGACGGGACAGTCGCAGCCGCGGCGGAGCGTGCGCGTTTGAAGAATCTGGCAAGCATGATCTAGGTGTTTCGACAGGTTGCCCTTGGATGTACCTAGTAGCGGCCGCAAGCCCAAGGACTTTAGGAGGTTGTCGGGTTATCGGGGACGGCGTGTGGCGTATGCGGCTCGCTGCGATAGGCCTGACTTGCGCAAGTCGCCGTTGGTACTAGGGAAAGCCGTTAGAGCACGAAGCGTGCGACCTTGTTTAAGGCCCCCATTTAGCCCCCCTGGCCACGCGATTTAGCGGAAACAGCATGACGACCTATGGGCCCTGGGTGGATACATACTTTCTAGCGATGCAGACGGGTTTGCGCCTGGCGAACGAGGCGTCGAGAGAGTGGTCGCGCTGCGGGCTCCAACTGGCGGAGCTCGGGGTGCGCTTCGCACAGACGGGTGTCGCCGTCATGATGCCGATGTCGCTGGCAAGCGAGCCGCGGCGTTGCCCGCTGTGCGCCGCGCGAGTCACTAATTTTGCCGCCAAGCTCTTTTGGCGTGATGGCTTCCGGCTCGACCAGCCCGCTGCGAACGACGCGACGTGGCCGAGGGGCTACCCGAAGAAGTATTAATAGGCGGCGTAGTTCATCGGCCCGTGCCGCTCGACGGCGCCGACAACCCTGTCGCTAGACGGTGACGCCGTGGGCGGCCTCCCCCTCTCGGTTTGTTACAATCGCCGGAAGCTAAATCGGGGTCCGGAGTTTTCTGCATGGGTGCGTCCCAATTCGCGTTGCGGCGGCGTTTGAACGCCGCGGGCTTTGTCCTGTGTGCTGTGTTGGTTGCAGCCGCCTATTATCTGCAGTTTGTCGAGGGCATGGAGCCCTGTCCGCTATGCATTTTCCAGCGCTTTGCCATGGCTGCGCTGGGCGTGGTGTTTCTGGTGGCGGCCTTGCACCATCCGCGCCGGTGGGGGCGCTACGTCTATGCGCTTCTGGTGGCGGTCGCGGCGGGTATCGGCGCGGCTATCGCCGGGCGCCACGTCTGGCTACAGAGCCTGCCGGAGGATCAGGTGCCGGCCTGCGGGCCCGGCCTTTCCTATTTGCTCGATCGCTTCCCGCTACTGGATGTCATAGAAGTTGTGCTGCAGGGCTCGGGGGAGTGTGCCGAGGTCGACCTGGTGTTGGGGCTCAGTATCGCCGTCTGGACGCTGATGGCCTTCATAGGGCTTGGAGTGGTCGGGGTGATCGCCAACCTCATCGGGGGCTTGGATAAGGCTCGCCCGACCCGGGTTTGAATCATGGCCAAGAAAAATTCGAAGACGCGGCGCAAGCCGTCGTGGAAGCGCTACCTGCTTGCCGCGCTCTTGCTCGTTACCGCTGCCGTGCTGACTTACGGCGCCTATCTCGATTGGCGGGTCAGGGTGAAGTTCGAGGGCGGCCGCTGGGCGTTGCCGGCCCGGGTTTTCGCGCGGCCCTTGGAGCTGTACCAGGGGCAGCAGCTCAGTGCTGAACAATTGGAGGCGGAGCTGGCGGCGGCCGATTACCGGCGCGTTACGGGTGCCGCCTCGGCCGGCAGCTACGAGCGGCGTGGTTCGCGCTTTTTGATCAACACCCGGGGCTTCCAGTTTCCGGACGGCATCGAACCGGCCCATCGGCTTACGGTGGACATTGCCGGCGGTCGGGTCAGTGCCTTGCGCGCAGAGAACCGGGCGGTGGATCTGGTACGGCTCGATCCGGCGTTGATCGGCAGCATTTATCCCGCGCATCGGGAAGATCGGGTTCTGGTACGCCTGGACGAAGTACCTGCCTTGCTCGGTGCCGCAGTACTCGCCGTCGAGGACCGTGAGTTCTATCACCACCATGGGCTGTCGTGGTCGGGGATTGCGCGGGCCTTCGTCGCCAACTTGCAGGCCGGGAGGGTGGTGCAGGGTGGTAGCACGATCACCCAGCAGCTGGTGAAGAATTTCTACCTCAGCAACGAACGCACCCTTTGGCGCAAGGCGAACGAAGCGGCCATGTCCTTGCTGCTGGAAGCCCGTTTCGGAAAGGACGAGATCCTCGAGGCCTATTTCAACGAGGTCTATCTCGGGCAGGACGGCAACCGGTCTATCCACGGCTTCGGGCTGGCGAGTCGGTTCTATTTTGGACGTCCGCTGCAGGACTTGCGGCTGCACGAAGTGGCGTTGCTGGCCGGGCTCGTCAAAGGGCCGTCGTACTACGATCCGCGCCGCTACCCAGATCGCGCCCGGGGGCGCCGCGACGTTGTGCTGCAGGTGCTCGCTGAGGTCGAGATCATCACGCCCGAACAGGCGCGCGCGGCCATGCAGCGACCTCTTGGCGTGATTCCGCGCGGCAAGAGCGGGGATACCCCGTATCCGGCGTTCATGGATCTGGTGAAGAAGCACCTTCAGCGCGATTACCGCAGTGAGGACTTGAGCAGCGAAGGATTGCGCATCTTCACGACCCTGGACCCCTGGGTGCAGCAGTCTGCGGAGCGGGCCTTGGCAACGCGGCTGGAGCATTTTGGCAACAAGGACTTGCAGGGCGCGGTCGTCACGGTAAGCGTTGACGACGGTGCCGTTCTTGGAGTGGTCGGCGGGCGCGATCCGCGCTTCCCAGGTTTCAACCGCGCGCTGGAGGCGCGTCGTCCGGTGGGTTCCCTGATCAAGCCGGCGGTTTATCTCGCTGCGCTGGAGGAGCCGACACGCTTCGGCCTGGGTACAATTCTGCAGGATGAGCCGATAACGCTGCGGGATGCCGGCGGGCGCGAGTGGAGCCCGAGGAACTACAACAACGAAACCTACGGACCCGTGCCGCTATGGCAAGCGTTGGCGCGATCCTACAACCTGTCCACGGTGCAGCTTGGGCTGGATGTGGGGCTTCGGCGGGTAGTCGACGTCATGAAACGCCTCGGGCTCGAGCCGCCCGGGCATATTTACCCCTCTCTGTTACTGGGTGCGGTACCGTACACGCCGCTGGAAATGGCTCAGATGTATCATACGATTGCCACCGGTGGTTTCCGCAGCCCGCTGCGCTCGGTGCGGGCCGTCATGACGCCGCAAGGCGAAGTGCTGAGCCGCTATCCGCTTACCGTTAATCGCGCGTTCGAGTCGGAAGCGGTGTATCTGCTGCGCTACGGCCTTGCGGCGGCCGCGCGCGAGGGCACGGCGCGCTCCGTAGCGCACTGGGTCGGCAGTCTGGATGTGGCAGGCAAGACCGGTACCACCGATGACACCCGTGACAGTTGGTTTGCCGGTTTTACCGACGACATACTGGCGGTGACATGGCTTGGTCGCGACGATAACGGCCGCAGCGGCTTGACCGGCGCGAGCGGTGCGCTCACGGTGTGGGGCGAGCTGTTCGCGCGGCTGGAGCCGCGCCCGCTCCAGCCGCTGCCGCCCGAAGGGGTGGGCACCGTGTGGGTGGAAGAACAAACTGGCCGCTTGTCGGCCGAGCATTGCCGGGGCGCGCGCGCCTTGCCGTATGTGGTGGCCCATCTGCCCAAGGAAAACGCCCCCTGCATCGACGAGCGCGGGCTGATCGAACGCACCGGTGACTGGTTGCGAGGTATTCTGAACTAATGCAAAGACCGATTCTTAAGCTGGCCGGACTGGCCTTGGTGCTGGTGCTGAGCGGCTGCGTCACGCCGCCTCAGCGTACGGGCGAAGGTGCTGCGCCGGTGCCGGGCGCCGCCCGAGAGATCGAGCGGGAACGCGGCGGCGAGCAGGCCGATCCCTGGGCTTTGCCGGGCGCTGTACGCAGCTTGGTCCAGCGCGCCGAGGCGGCATCCAATGCCGGCGATCATGCCGCCGCTGCCGCTCAACTCGAGCGGGCGCTCGCGATCGTGCCGCGTCATCCCGTGATCTGGCAAAACCTAGCCGTAGTGCGCTACCGTGAAGGCAATTATCAGCAGGCCGAGTCGTTGGCCCTGAGATCGAATTCGCTGGCGAAAGGCTTGCCTGCACTGCAGCAGCGTAATTGGACGCTGATCGAGACGGCGCGACGCTTGTCCGGCGATGAAGCGGGCGCGCGCAAGGCCGCGGTAGAGCTCGAACGGCTTGGGGTGCAGCGCTGATGGCTAGTGCATCCGAGGTGCTCGGCCCTGACGGCGCGCTGGCGCAACGTATAGAAGGCTTCCAGGCGCGCGAAGGGCAGCGCCGCATGGCGGATGCGGTGTTCGACGCGCTGCGGGCGCGTAGCGTCCTTATCGCAGAGGCAGGCACCGGTACCGGCAAGACCTTTGCCTACCTCGTGCCGGCGCTGTTGTCCGGGCGCAAAGTGGTTATCTCCACGGGTACCAAAACCCTGCAGGACCAGCTCTACGCCAAGGACCTGCCGCTGGTGCGCGATGCGCTGGAGGCGCCGGTCCGCATGGCCTTGCTCAAGGGGCGCTCCAACTACCTGTGCCTGTATCGAATGGAACAGACGGCGCTGGAGGGGCGTTTCGACTCGCCCGAGCAGGCGAGCCATTTCCAGCGCGTGCAGCAGTGGTCGAGCATCACCACGACGGGGGATTTGGCCGAAATGCCCGGGGGCGTGAGCGATCTCGGGCTCCGGACCCGTGTGAGCTCCACCGCTGACAACTGCCTTGGACAGGACTGCCCGCTGTACGGGGACTGCTTCCTCATGGAGGCGCGTCGGCGCGCTCAGGAGGCCGACGTTCTGGTAGTGAACCACCATCTGCTTCTGGCCGATTGGGCGCTGAAAGAGGGCGGCTTCGGTGAAGTTCTGCCACAGGCCGACGCTTTCATTCTCGACGAGGCGCACCAGTTGCCGGATGTTGCCGCGCAGTTTTTCGGCGTCTCGATCAGCAGCCGTCAGATCAACGATCTGGTGCGTGACGTAAAGCTGGCTTATTTCGAGGAGGCCGGCGATATGCCCGATGTGCTGGAGGCTGCCGATGCGGTGACGCGCAGCGCGCTCGACCTGCGTCTTGCTCTCGGGCACGTGAGCCGCCGCGCAGCCTGGTCGGAGGTCGCCGAAGAGGAAACCGTGCATTCCGCGCTTCAGCACCTGATAGAGCGTCTCGAAGTGCTGGAAACTGTGCTGGGACCGCTGGCGGAGCGGGGCAAGGGACTCGAGAACGCGGCCAAGCGCACGGTGAAAGTGCAGGAGGCGTTGGTCGCCTTCGCTCTACCCGACAGCGGCGATGCGGTGCAGTGGTTCGAGACCTACACCCAGTCGTTCATACTCAGGATTACGCCGCTGGATGTGGCGCAGAATTTCCGCGGCCACATGGAGCGGCATCCTGCGGCCTGGGTGTTCACCTCGGCGACGCTTTCCGTCGACAAGAAGTTCGGACACTTCAAGTCGCGGCTCGGCATCGGCGATGCCGACACGCTGTCGCTGGAAAGCCCTTTCGATTACGCACACAACGCCTTGTTGTACATTCCGCGCGCATTACCGTATCCGAACTCCTCGGAATACCTGCAGGCTTTTCTCGACGCGAGCCTTCCTGTGCTGCAGGCCAGTGGCGGACGGGCGTTTCTTCTCTTCACGAGTTACCGCGCCTTGAACTACGCGGCCGATTACTTGGCCCAGCGGCTCCCTTACCCCTTGCTAGTGCAGGGGGAGACCAGCCAGAACGTGCTGCTAGAGCGCTTTCGAGAGCTCGGAAACGCAGTTCTGCTCGGGACCAGCAGTTTTTGGGAAGGGGTGGACGTGCGCGGCGAGGCGTTGTCCTGCGTGATCATTGATCGTCTGCCGTTCGCGTCGCCTTCCGATCCGGTCATGCAGGCAAAGATCGACGCCCTGCGCCGGAAGAACGGTAACCCCTTCATGAACCATCAACTGCCGCTGGCGGTCATCGCGCTGCGTCAGGGCGTCGGGCGTCTGATCCGCGATACCGCGGACCGCGGGGTACTGATGATCGGCGATAATCGTCTAGTCCATAAGCCCTACGGCAAGACCTTCCTGAACAGCCTTCCCGCCATGCCTGTGACGCGGAGCCTGGAGACAGTGGAGGATTTCTTCACCCGCGCCAACGCCGAGTCGGCCTGATTGGCGCGACGCTAAACGCCTCTGAGGCGGCGGCTTTCTATAACGCTCTGGTGCTTGCAGCGTTTAGCGCGGCCGGCGGCCGCCCCTACCCGTATTTGCCGGTAGGGGCGGTCGCCGGCCGCGTTGCGTTTAGGTGCGCCGGTTAGCGCCGCTAGTCCGCGCCGAGCGGCTTGAGCACCTCGGGGTTGCGGTCGGCGAGAAAGGCCGG
>JAJUGG010000105.1 GCA_029268285.1 Ectothiorhodospiraceae bacterium
CCGCGCTCGGTTCTTCGTAGGGTGCATATCATGCACCGTTTGATGAAGATGGTGCGTGGCACCCACCCTACTACCGAGACCATCCTACTGCGTCGTTTGCGTTGAACACGGTACTACGGCTTCGGTGACTACATCGTCGCGGCGAGCCAGCGTTTTTGTCTCTAAGAGTTGCTTTCTCTGTGCCCTCTGTGCCTCTGTAGTTAGTATTTTCCTAGGCCCAGCGACGGAACGAGCGAGAATCTGGATATGCTCATCTTCGAACACAGCCGGCCCGGCCGGCGCGCTGTGACGCAGGCGCCTTTGGAGCGGCCCGAGGTGGATATTCCCGAGGCGCTGCGCCGACGGGCGCGGCCAAGCTTGCCCGAGGTGTCCGAACTGCAGGTGGTGCGGCACTACACTCGGCTGTCGCAGAAGAACTTCTCCATCGACACGCATTTCTATCCGCTCGGCTCCTGCACCATGAAGTACAACCCGCGGGTGTGTAACTCGCTCGCGATGCTGCCGGGCTTTCTAAGTCGGCATCCGCTGAGCCCGGAGCGCTACGGCCAGGGCTTTCTGGCCTGCCTCTATGAGTTGCAGGAGATGCTCGCCGAGGTGACCGGCATGCGGGCGGTATGTCTCACCCCGATGGCCGGCGCGCAGGGCGAGTTTGCCGGGGTGGCCATGATTCGCGCCTACCACGAGGCCCGCGGCGACACGGCGCGGCGCGAGATTCTAGTGCCGGACGCTGCCCACGGCACCAACCCCGCGACAGCGGTGATGTGCGGCTATCAGGTACGGGAGATACCTACCGGGCCGGACGGCGACGTCGATCTGGCCGCGCTTGGAGCCGCCGTTGGGCCGCAGACCGCGGGCATCATGCTCACTAACCCTTCCACGCTGGGCGTATTCGAGCGTCGTATCGCCCGCATTGCCGAAATCGTTCACTCGGCCGGCGGCCTGCTCTATTACGACGGCGCCAACCTCAACGCCATCCTCGGCAAGGTACGGCCGGGCGATATGGGCTTCGACGTCATCCACGTGAACCTGCACAAGACCTTTTCCACCCCGCACGGCGGCGGCGGGCCCGGCTCCGGCGCGATCGGCGTCAGCGAGCGGTTGCGCCCCTTCATGCCGGTGCCGGTGGTAGGCGAGGGCGAGGATGGCTATCGCTGGCTGACCGAGGCGGATTTGCCGCAGAGCATCGGCCGACTGTCGGCGTTCATGGGCAATGCCGGCGTGCTGCTGCGCGCCTACGTTTACATGCGCTTGCTGGGGCGCATGGGTATGGCCGAAGTGGCGCGCTATGCCACGCTCAACGCTAACTATTTGATGACGCGGCTGAAGGCCGCCGGCTTCGAGGCTGCTTATCCCGAGCGCCGCGCCAGCCATGAGTTCATTATCAGCCTCAAGCGCGAAGCGCGGGAGTTCGGCGCAACAGCCATGGACTTCGCCAAGCGCCTACTGGACTACGGCTATCACGCGCCGACCACCTATTTTCCATTGCTGATACCGGAGTGCCTGCTTATCGAGCCCACCGAGACCGAGAGCAAGGAGGAACTGGACGGCTTTGTCGAAGCGATGGTGCGGATTCGCGAAGAGGCCAGGACTGATGCGCAGCAGCTCAAAGGCGCGCCTTACAGCCTGCCGGTGCGACGTCTCGACGACGTGCGTGCGGCGCGCGAACTGGATCTTACCTGGAACGCAGAGAAGCAATAACACATGACGGCAATCATCAGCGGCTCGATGGCCTACGACACCATCATGGTGTTCGGAGACCGCTTTCGTAATCACATTCTGCCGGATCAGGTCCACATCCTGAACGTCTCCTTCCTGGTGCCCGAGCTGCGTAAGGAATTTGGGGGCTGCGCCGGCAACATCGCCTATAACCTGAAGCTGCTGGGCGGCGAGCCGTTGCCGCTGGCGACGGTGGGTGCAGACTTTTCGCCCTACGCCGAGTGGCTGGAGCGTTGCGGTATTGAGCGGCGCTATCTCCGTGTGGTACCGGGCAGCTACACCGCGCAGGCTTACATCACCACTGATATCGACGATAACCAGATTACCGCCTTCCATCCCGGCGCGATGAGCGTCGCCGAGAGCGTGGACGTTCCCCCCGACGCGGGCGCGCGCATCGGCATCGTCGCGCCCAACGGTCGTGAAGGCATGATCCAGCACGCCGAGCAGTTCCGAGCCGCCGGCATTCCGTTCATCTTCGATCCAGGCCAAGGCCTGCCCATGTTCCAGGGCGAGGACTTGCTGCACTTCGTCGACCAGGCTACCTGGGTGGCCGTGAATGACTACGAGTCACAGTTGCTGCGCGAGCGCACCGGGCTCAGCCTGGAAGCCTTGGCCGAGCGGGTGGAAGCGCTGATCGTTACGCGGGGCGGTAAGGGCTCGCGTATCTATGCCGACGGCCGCTGCATCGAAATTCCCGCTGCCGCACCGGATGCGGTGAAAGATCCCACCGGCTGTGGCGATGCCTACCGCGCTGGGTTGCTTTACGGCCTGTTGAACGCGCTGGATTGGGAAACCACAGGGCGCATTGCCTCGCTTATGGGCGCGATCAAGCTCGCCCACAACGGCACCCAGAACCACAGCTTTACGCTGGATGAGTTCAGGGCGCGTTACCGTCAGGCTTTTGGGCGCACGCTTTAAACAAGCGGCAGATCGCGCGCAGGAGGGAAGCTTGCCGGAGCGGCGGCTGCCCCTCTTCCCGGTCTAGTCAGGCCAGGATAGGGCGGCCGCCAGCCGCGATAGCGGCAAAATCGCGCTAGGCGTAGGAGGAGCAGGTGGATGCGCCAGAAAAAAGAGTGCGGAATACCTCCAGCGACTGAACATCGGCTTTCAAGCTGAGTTCTTCCACTAGTTCCGGCGTCAGCGGCACGCGTTCGGCCACGAAGGGGTGCAACTCGGGAACGGCATTGTCATCCTGGCGCAGCTTGTGGCCGGGCTCGACCTTCTTGCTGAGCGCGTTGGCGCTATGGATCAAGGCCACTTCGTCAGCATAGGGCAGGTCGGCTTGCGGGTTGTGGTGATAGCCGATCGCCTCTTGCAGGCCTTCCGGCAAATCCCAACTGGCAACCAGCGCACGGCCGACGTCGGCATGATCAAAGCCGTGCACTTCACGCTCGATCTCGTACAGGGGACGCTCGCTTTCGGCGAACAGGCGCAGCACTTCGCTGGCCTGCTCCGGCAGGCGCATGTAGATGACCAGCTTACCAAGGTCGTGCAGCAAGCCGCCGACGAAAAGCTGCTCGGATTGACCAAGCCGTAGGTGCTTGCTCAGCAGGCGCGCCATGATTCCGCAGTAGACGCTGTGGTGCCAGAAGTCGGCCATGTCGACCAAATCGGTGTCGATGTCCTCGAATGCGCTGGCGACGGCGCTGGCCAACACCAGATCGCTCAGGGCGCGCGTGCCGAGCACGGTGATGGCCATGGGGATGGTGTCGATCTTGCTCGGCAGGCCATAGTAGGCGCTATTGGCGATGCGCAGCACTTTCGCCGTGAGCGCCGGTTCGTGCTGGATCACGCGGCCAATATCGGCGGCGCCGCAGCGAGGGTCATCCAGCATCTCCCGGATTCGGTGGTAGGCGCGCGGGAGGGTGATCAGATCGCTGACTTCGCTGACCAGTTGTTCTGGTGTCATGTTCGCTCCGTAGGGGTACACGCGCGCGGATGCTCGTCGGGCTGGAGCCGCAGCGCGGACAGGTGTCGCCATTATAGCGCGGCGTTTTTTTTGGGCGGCCTGTTTCGGCGCAACACTGTGACGAACTTCCCGCACGGCGGTGCGAACGGCTCAGGACAGCGCTTCCTGCAGCGCCTCCAAACTATGGACGGGCGGCAGGCAGGTGTGACCGCGGCAGGTCAAAGCTGCCGGCCGCGCGGTGTCCGTGGACGCGGCGAGCACGGCCGGCGCCGAGCTTCCGGGCGGCAAGACGAGGACCAAGCGATCCGGCGCGTAGTGTCGATCCAGCGCAGCGCGCCAGGGCGCAAGCTCTGCCGGCGCGCCATGCAGCAGCACCAGCGTCGGCGGCTCCAGCAGCTCGTCCAAGGCAATGAGCAGGCTATCGTAAGCCTGCGGAGCGCGACGGAAGTCGTTGTATGCGAGTTTTACCGTGCGTTCCGCGGCCTCGATATAACGGGTGTCTCCCAGCAGGTGTCCGAGGCGCAGCAGGGCCTGGGCGGCAACGCCGTTCCCGGACGGGGTGGCATCGTCCATGAGCGGGCGCGGACGTTGAATGAGCTTTTCGTGGTCGTTTGCGGTGAAGAAGAAGCTGCCGTGCTCGCGATCCTCGAAGTGCTCGAGCAATGCGTCGGCGAGTTGCTGTGCCAGTGCGAGAACGTCGTCTTGCCAAGTGGTGCCGAGAGCCTCCAGACAGGCGTCGAGCAGATAGGCATAGTCATCGAGGTAGGCGGGCAGTGTCGCTTTTCCGTCTTTGTAACTGGCGAAAAGACGACCTTCGTGCAGCATGCGGCTGCGTATGAAGGCAAGCGCGCGCTCGGCGGATTCGAGCAGATCCGGCTCCTCCAGTAGGCGGCCGGCACGTAACATGCCCTTGATGGCGAGCGCGTTCCAGCTGGTGAGAATCTTCTCGTCGCGCCCGGGACGCACCCGCTCGCAACGGCCTTCGTAGAGGCGCTTGCGGGCGCTTTCCCAGCGCCGGACCACTTCGTCGCGCGGCAGTGACAACATGCGCGCCAGCTCGGAGAAGCTGGCATGCACGTGCAAGTGCCATTTGCCCTCGAAATTCGCCTTTTCCGCCAGCCCGTACCGTGCCTCGACCACGGCGTACTCCTCTTCGGGCAGCAGTGCGCGTATCTCGGCTGGGCTCCAGATGTAGTAGCGCCCTTCCTCGCCTTGCGAGTCCGCGTCCAGGCTGGAGTAATAGCCGCCTTCGGGCGATTGCATTTCAAGGCGCAGCCAAGCTCCGGTTTCGCGGGCGATACGGGCGTAGAAGGCGTCGCCCGTGGCTTGCCAAGCATCGGTATAGAGCGCGAGCAGCAGACCGTTGTCGTAGAGCATCTTCTCGAAGTGCGGAATCATCCAGTAGTCGTCAACGGAATAGCGTGAGAAACCGCCGCCGACTTGATCGTAGATGCCTCCCAGCCCCATGCGGCGCAGCGTGGTGCAGGCCATGTGCAGGGCTTCGCGATCCGCGTGCTGCTCGCCGAGGCTGCGGGCATAGAGCCGCAGTAGTAGCGCGATATGGGTCGGGTGGGGGAACTTGGGTGCTGTGCCGAAGCCGCCGTGGTGAGGATCGTAGCTGTCGGCGAGTTCGCGCCGCGCGGCCTGTAATGGCTCCCGTGTCAGTGTCGCAGCCACGGGCGGTGCGGCGCTGATCTGCGCCAACGCCTGCTGTACCGCCGCATTGTGGGCGGCGACATCGTCCTGGTGTTGCTGGATGTAGGTCGCGACGCGCTCCAGCACTTGTGTGAAGCTGGGCAAACCATAGCGGCCTTCGCGCGGAAAATAGGTGCCGGCGAAAACCGGAAGGTGTTCGTCGGGCGTGAGGAATACCGTTAGCGGCCAACCGCCGGGCCGCTGCGTGAGCAACTGATGCGCGATCTGATAAATCTGGTCCAGATCGGGGCGCTCCTCGCGATCCACCTTGATGTTGACGAATAATTCGTTCATGCGCGCGGCTGTGTCCGGGTCCTCGAAGGATTCGTGCGCCATCACGTGGCACCAGTGACACGCGGAATAGCCGATGGAGAGCAGGATGGGCTTGCCTTCGCGGCGCGCCTTGTCCAGCGCCTCCTGGCCCCAGGGGTACCAATCGACGGGGTTGTGCGCATGCTGGCGCAAGTACGGACTGGTAGCATCCGCGAGGCGATTGGCGGCAGAGCGGTCGGCCATGGCGAACTCCTTACCCGGCGAGCGGTGCTATCATCGCTACGCAATACGGTGACTTATGCAGAACTCAGTGACGCCCGAAGCTTTCGAGATCAAGCTGGCGGACGGGCTGGTCGCGGGCGCGCGGCAGCTGCCTTCGCCCAACTTCGATGCACGTCCAACAGGGACGCGCATCGACCTGCTGGTGATTCATGCAATTAGCCTGCCGCCTAACGAGTTCGGCGGGCCTTACATCGACCGGTTATTCACTAATACGCTGGATTGCGCGTCGCATCCTTATTTCGCCGGGCTCGAGGGTTTGCGGGTCTCTTCCCATCTTCTGATTCGACGCAGCGGCGAGTTGGTCCAGTATGTGCCGCTGCACGAGCGCGCCTGGCACGCGGGAGTGTCGAACTTCCGTGGGCGCAGTCGCTGCAACGACTTCTCCATCGGGATCGAGCTGGAAGGCTGCGACGAGTTGCCCTTCACCGAGGCGCAGTACCAGACGCTGCTGCCGCTGTGCCGCGCAATACGTTCGGCTTATCCGGCGATTGCGCCGGATCATGTGGTGGGGCATTGCGATATCGCGCCGGGGCGCAAGACCGATCCAGGACCGCACTTCGACTGGAGTCGGCTGCGTCAGGCGCTGTGAGGCGTGCTGTTAAAGCGGTTGCAAACAGGCCTCGCACGCCTGCTCGAAGCGTTGTCGGGCGCCGTCCAAGCGCACTGCGGTGAGGCGGCCGCCCCAAAGGCAGCCGGTATCCAGGGCCAGAATCCCGGCTTCGTCGCGATAACCCAAGGTAGACCAATGGCCGAAGATCAGAGTCGGGTCATCCGCGGCGCGATGCCGGTTCGGCACCTGAAACCAGGGAATATGATCAGCCGGGCTGTCTTCCACGCCGCCCTTATATTCGAGCAGTAGCCGGCCTTGCGCGTCGCAGTAGCGCATGCGGGTCAAGACGTTGGTGATCATGCGCAGGCGGGCGGAGCCGGACAGGCGCTCGTCCCACTGGCTGGGCTCGTTGCCGTATAGATCCCGAAAGTAGTCGCTGGGATCAGGCAGGCGTAGAGCTTCCTCCACCTCACGTGCATAAGCGAGGGCAGCCTCCAGAGTCCAGCTCGGGTGAATGCCTGCATGCACCAAGGCGTAGCCCAGTGCCCTATCGAGGTGCATCAACGGCCGCCGGCGCAGCCAGTCCAGGAGTTCATCCGCGTCGGGCGCCTCTAGTACCTGGCGCAGCGTATCGTGGCGTTTTTCCGTCGCGTAGCCGTACCAGACCGCCAGCAGGTGCAGATCGTGGTTACCGAGAACCACCACGGCACGATCGCCGAGGCTGCGGACGAAGCGCAGCACCTCCAGCGAATGTGGACCACGGTTGACGAGATCGCCGGTGAACCAGAGGCTGTCTCCAGCCGGGTCGAACCCGATCCGGTCTAGCAGCGCGTGCAAGGGCTCCGCGCAGCCTTGAATGTCACCAATGGCGTAAACGGCCACAATTGCCTCTTCTTGTCGGAGTCCTGTCCGAAGGCTGAAAGGCTGCCCGTGCCGGCAGCCTTTGTGTCAGCATTATTACCTCAATGCAGTGTATTCGGAATTGCAAGGGTAAATACAGGAATTTCCGCCTCAAAAAGCACGCCGTCGTCGCCGCGCAGAGTGTAATGCCCGCGCATGCTGCCCAGTGGCGTCTTCAGAACGGCGCCGCTGGTATAGCGAAACGTCTCGCCCGGACGTAGATAGGGATGCTCGCCGACGACGCCTTCGCCGTGAACTTCACGCTCTTCGCCATTGCCGTCGACGATCAGCCAGTGGCGGGTCAGGAGCCGTGCCGCAACCCGACCTGCATTGCGCAAGGTGACGGTATAGGAAAAGGCATAGCGGTGCTGATCGGGTTCGGATTGAGCCTCCAGATAAGCCGGCTCCACTTCGACCGTCACGCTATGCCTGTTTTCAGCGCCTTCCACGGCGAGCGGCCGGCTAGGCCGGCCGCTGCTCACGGAGCTTCTCGAGTTTTTGAGCGAGGGCTTGGAGGAGGTTGTTGTAGGACTTCACAAAAGCGTCGACGCCTTCGATTTCAAGCCGCTCAGTGATGGCCGGCAAATCGACGCCGGCCGCCTCGACCTGCTTCAGGATGTCCTCAGCGCCCTCCAGCCCGTCCAGCAGGCGAGCCTGCGGCTGGCCGTGGTCCTTGTAGGCCTCGTAGGTTGCCGGCGGAACGGTGTTGACCGTCTCCGGCGCGATCAGCTCCTCGACATACAGCACGTCGCTGTACTCGGGATTCTTGGTGCCGGTGCTCGCCCACAGCAGGCGCTGTACCTGTGCGCCGCGCGCACGCAGGGCGGCGAAGCGCTCGCTGCCGAACAGTTCCTGGAAACGGCGATAGGCGAGGCGGGCGTTTGCGATCGCTGCCTTGCCGCGCAACGGCGAGTCGGCGCCAAGCTGCGCGTCCACCGCCGTGTCGACCCGGCTGACGAAGAAGCTCGCCACCGACGCGACGCGCTCCAGCGGCAGGCCTTGAGCGGCGCGCTTCTCCAGGCCGCGGATGAACGCTTCGGCCACTTCGATATAACGCTCCACCGAGAACAGCAGTGTCACGTTGACGTTAATGCCGTCGGCGATCAGTGCTTCGATGGCGGGAATACCGGCGCGTGTCGCCGGCACTTTGATCATCACGTTAGGCCTGTCGAGCCACGCGTGCAGCTTGCGCGCCTCGGCGAGCGTGCCCTCGGTGTCTTGGGCCAGTGCCGGCGAGACTTCGATGCTGACCATGCCGTCGTGGCCGGCGGTTCGGTCATAGACCGGGCGCAGAACATCGGCGGCGGCGCGGATATCTTCCACCGCGACATAGTTGAACAGCTCGGCCGTATCCCAATCGGGATGGGCTTGGGCCGCGGCTTCGATGGAAGCATCGTAGTCGGCGCTGCTGGTAATGGCCTTTTCGAAAATGGTCGGGTTCGAGGTGACGCCGGCGAGATCGTCCTCCTCGACCATGCGGGCAAGTTCGCCCTCACGCAGCATGGCGCGGGTGATGTTGTCGTACCAAATGCTCTGACCGAGCGCGTGCAGGGACTTCAGGGGGTTGGTGCTCATTCCGATCTCTAACTGCCTGGGGCCTTGGAGCCTTCGCGCGCCGGGATGCGCGCAACCGTCCGCTCCGGAGCGGGCCATTCTACATTTGTGAACGAAGCCATAAAACCGGCAGGGCGCCTATGCTAGGGTTTCTGCCTAGTCGCGTTTCGCGTTATCATGGTTTTTATAAGAAAAACCAGTACGTGCGTCGTCGCGCAGAAGAAGATACTAGAGGGGGAATTGAATGTTCGTGCGTGATCGTCGTTTTCGCAAACCCGATCTACTGACTTTGGTGACGGTCGTCACCGGCGTCGGCGTGGCCTTGACCGTTCTCTTGCCTTTGTTCTAGCGCGGTCGCAGCGGAAACTGGGCGCGTGCCGTGCCCACCCGCCGCTGCAGCACCTGACTTAAATCCTCACCGCCAGCACATCGCACGGTGACCCGTGCAGCACGGCATTGGCCGTCGAGCCGAGCAGCAGTGCCAAGCCATGGCGGCCGTGGCTGCCGACTACGATCAGATCGACATCCTGTTCTTCCGCGTACTGTAGGATTTCCCGCTTGGTGTAGCCCATGCGGATCTCGCGCCGTGCGTCGGTCAGTTCCAGCTTGGCGGCGAGTTCCTGCAAACGCCGCTTGGCGTTCTCATACAACTCGCTCTCCAGGTTGACCGATGGCGGCAGCATGGTTTCGCTGGCCGCTTCTACCGGTAGCGGCTCCACGACGTGCACCATGGTCAGTCGGCTTTGGTACAGCTTCGCGAGCTCTACAGCGCGTTTAGCTACGCGGTCGCAGCCTTCGGTGAAGTCCACCCCGAGCAGAATATGACGATAACCCTGCATGCTCTTACCGTCCTCTGAAGCCGTGCGGCCGTGCCCGAGTAACGGGCCCGGTACCAGGGCCTATGAGCGCTATGCCTTGCGCGTGTTCTTTTTTCAGCATAGTACATGCGCGCGCGGCTGCTGACTATCTCGTTTCCAAGTTGTTGGCAAGGCGAGCGAATTCCGCCAGGTTCAGGGTTTCGGGGCGGGCGGCAGGATCGATCCCGCAGGCTTCGATGCGGTCTGCATCGAGTAGGCTCTTGAGGGAGTTGCGCAGGGTCTTGCGACGCTGGCCGAAAGCCTGCTGTGTGACTTGCGCCAGTGCGCCGACG
>JAJUGG010000106.1 GCA_029268285.1 Ectothiorhodospiraceae bacterium
GGGCGATATTTACGGAAAGTTTCGCGAGTCATGTTCAGTGCTCCTGCATACGGTGGAATTGGCCGAAAACGCGCGGCGACGGTACGGCCACCGGGCTGCCACTAGGCCCGATGACCGCCGCGCAGTCGCAGGAGCGCGAGCAACAGCGCACACAGCACGGGCGTCTGCGGCCTGTGCCATGCAGTAAGGCAAATACGGGGAAAACGGAATGAAGAACTAATATCGGACATGAAATCGAACCTCGTAACTACGGCGAAAAGCGCAAATGCCCCGACCTCCTCTTAAGAGGCCGGGCATAGCAGTCGCAGCAGTACGAGGCTCGTGGTGTTCATATGGGAAACATACGGCCGGGCGCGGCCGGCCGTCAAGCCCCGTTATCGTTTTCGGCCATGGCAATGGGCAGGCGTATCGAAAACACGGTGCCCTCCTCATCGCTGCTCAACAAGCTCACTGAGCCGCCATGGGCCTCGGTGATCGCGCGCACGAAGGCCAAGCCTATGCCCCAGCCGGGGATTCCGCGGTTCTGGGGCGCCTTGGCGCGATAAAACGGCTCGAACACGATGCGCTGAGCCTCAGCGGGCATCGCAGGGCCGAAGCTGCGGACATGAATGGTCGCGCTGTCGACACCCGGCTCAAGGCGTACGGAAATTGGTCTAGCTTTCTCGCCGTACTTGACCGCGTTGTTGAGCAGATTCTCCAGCGCACGGCGGATGCCGTCCGCATCGATGACCGCGGTGACTTCGGGCAGGGGTGCTTGTATATCGAAACGCCGGCGATGAACTTGAGCCAGTTCCTCGGCTGTGTTCCGAACCAATTCATCAAGCCGCACCGGACTCAGCTCGATGGGGAGTTCGCCGCTCGTGTCGTAGCGTGTCAGATCGAGCAGGTTCGAGATCATGCGGTCCAGACGCCGCAATGCTTCCTGAATGCGTTGCACCGCGGTGCGCACCCGCGCAGGCTGTGGCCCCACCCAGCGCTGCAGCAGTTCGCTGTTGACGAATGCGGCGGCTATCGGGCTGCGCAGGTCGTGCGTCAGGGTGGCGATGAAGTGCTTGATAGAATCACGCTCCTGCTCGGCAATTGCCAAGGCCTGCGCGCTGCGGGTCGCCTCTCGTTCCATTTGCTGCGCGGCGGCCGCGAGCACTTGCCGCGCTTGCTCATGCTCGGTCACGTTCTCGAGCGTAACGATCCGGCCCCGGGCGGAGCTGATGGGTACGGCCCGAACCCGGATATGGCGCCGCTGGCCGCGGCTCGCGAAACTAAGTAGATCATCCCGTGCCGCATCGGTTTGCAGATTCTCCCACTGCGGCAACAGCTCGCTCAGATGCGGCGCCGCCTCACCTGCCTGCTGCGGGTTGCGTTCGAGCAAGGTCCAAGCCAGTCGGTTACCCTCCACGATATAGCCATCGGCATTCACGAAGAGCAAGCCGATAGGAAGACTCTCGACGAGTTGTCGACGCACACTTTCCGCGCTGAGATCGAACACCGGCGCCCGCGTTTCGGATAGCTTGGCCGAGGCGTGATCCAGCACGCTTCTATACGCCCTTTGGGCCATAAAGCGCCGTCCTAGGACCTGCAGACGTTCGGCAAGCGTATCCACCGGCTCTATCGAGACGAGATCTACCCGGCTTGCGCGGATGGGGATGTGCTGAAAGCGTTCGGCCAAGCTGCGGCCATCGCCGGGGCGATTGAGGAGAACGGCATAGCAATCACTCCGGCTGCGCAGTAAATGTTGTATCGTCGCTTCCGGTTCTGGCGCCTCCGGCGCAAACACGACCATCGGCACGGTGCCTGGCGGTAGCGCTTGCAGCGCCAGATGCAAGGATTGCGCGTCGGTTGCGTCTAGCCGCTCCAACCCAAGCTCGTAGAGCGTCCGTTGCAGCTCAGGCGCCGGAGCAGGAGAGAAAAGAAGGAACTGCAGAGATTCAATCACGGAGATCTCGATACTTAATCGTCACTTTCCCGCAGCAGTGGTTCGCCGAGCAGACTGCGGCCAGCCCATAATCTCAGCATATCGGTCGTCGGCGCCATCACATGCGCGGCGCGCGCATCGCGCAGCATGCGGGAGAACACGCTGTCGGCGCCATAGGCGCGTCCGCCCGCCAGGGTCATGGCATCATTGCAAACCTCCACACAACAGTCAGCGACCTCGGCTTTGGCAGACAGCACGGCCGGCAGTATGTCGGGATTGCCCGCGTCGTATTCACTGGCAGCGTGGTAGGACAAGCGTCGTGTGGCCTCGAGACGCGCCCAGAGCGCGGCAAGCCGGTGCTGCAGCACGTCGCGCTGAGCCAAGCGGCGCCCGTCGTGGCTATGGGTTCGGCCGCGCATGTGGTCCACTAATTCGTCGATGACGCGAGCGGCAATGCCAAGATAAACACCCGTCATCGCCATGAGAAAATAGGGCGCCACGACCTGGAAGGCATACCAGAGTTGGTCCCCCTCTTCGCCCAGGAGATTGTTGGCGGGGACGGCAACCGCCTCGAGGCGCAAGGCGCCGGAGGCATTCCCCCTCATGCCGAAACCGCGCCAAGGCTCTTGCCAGCGCATGCCGGGGCTATCAGCCGGAACCACCACACATGAAAACTGCCCCATCGGCGCCTCGGGAGCGGTTCCCACTACCGAAACGACATAGGAGTCCGCATGGCCGCCATTGGTCACGAAGCTTTTTTCGCCGCTGACGAGATAGCTGCCATCCGGCCCCTTACTGACCGTAGACGCCGGCAAGTAAAAATGCGCGCCGCTGCCGGGCTCGCTCAACGCCAATGTCGTCAGGTGCTCGCCCGCTGCGATCGGCACAAGCAAGCGCGCCTGCTGATCGGTGGTTGCCTTGGCGGCGATTACCGCCGAGCCGACGGCGTGCATGCCGAAACATAAGGCGGCGGAAGGACAGCCCTTGCCAAGCACCTCGCAAACACGGTTGAGCCCGTACAGGCCTTGGCCGAGCCCGCCGTGCCGACGGGGCACCACGAGCCCGCCCAGCCCCGCCGCAAGCAGAGCGCGGATGCCCTCTTCCGGCCAACTGGCCTGCCTGTCGACAGCAGCGGCTCTCGGCGCCAGTTCGGTAACGGCGAGCCTGCCGGCTACTTCGAGGATCTGGTCGAGGTTCATGTCGCGCACCTTTCGCTAGGGCGTTCGAGCATGGCTTCATCATCCATAAAGCTCGCGATAGCGCGAATACGCGCTGTCACCGGGTCGGCCCTCTACATTTTTGAAGCTTAACATGATGAATCGGCTATGCGACTCGAGAGCTTCCTGGCCAACCCGCCCCGGCGCCCCGCTCAATGCCGCTGGTTCGGCTCAGGGACCGGCAGATCGTATTCATCACCCGGCGAGCGGTGTAAGATCGGCGCGTCATTATCCCGAGCACATAGGAGAAGCAACTCTTGAGCGGTCTTAGCAAGCTGCTGAAGCTATTCGAGCTCGAACGCATCGAAGAAAACATTTTCAGGGGAATCAGCTACGATCTGGGCTTTCCCAACCTGTTCGGCGGCCATGTTCTCGGGCAAGCGCTGCTAGCAGCAACGCATACGGTCGATGCCGCACGTCCTGCGCATTCCTTGCACGCTTATTTTCTTCGCCCTGGGGACGTTTCGGCCCCAGTGGTTTATCAGGTCGACCGCATCCGAGACGGACGCAGCTTCACCACGCGTCACGTGCTGGCAATACAGCACGGCCGTCCAATCTTCGATCTGTCGTGCTCGTTCCAGGATGTGGAGCCGGGCTTCGAGCACCAAGAGCAAATGCCCGAGGGCATTACGCCCCCGGAAGAGCTGAGGTCGGAACGTCAAATATACGAGGCCGTGGTCGATCGCATCCCTGAGCATCTGCGCGATGCGCTTACACGCGAACGCCCGGTCGAAATCCGTCCGGTCGACCCCAAGGAAAAGGTCAATCGCGAGCCGCGCGCGGCGACCAAACATATTTGGTTCCGCGCCATCGATAAAATGCCCGACGACCCTCAGCTGCACAGCGCTGTGCTCGCCTACGCCTCCGATTTTGAACTGCTGGGTACGGGTATGTTGCCGCACGGCATCAAGTTCCAGGACCCGGGCGTACAGGCGGCAAGCCTGGACCATGCGCTGTGGATCCACCGCCCGTTTCGCGTCGACGAGTGGCTGTTGTACAGCATGGACAGCCCGTCGGCCGCCGACAGCCGCGTGCTCACCCGCGGCAAGATCTTCCGCCGCGATGGCGCGCTAGTCGCCTCCGTCGTTCAGGAAGGTCTGGTACGCAAGCGATAACGAGCAACCGATTCGGGAGCTAAGAAATGGATGCTGAATGGATTGCGGTGACCTTGAACGACGCCCTGAGCGCGTTGCAAGAACTCGTGGACGACGTGGAAGCTGCGCCGGAGGCGGTCGAGGAAATTCTGCGGGAAGGCATGCCCTCCGTGTTCGCGAAGCTCAACTACGCGTGGAACACCCGCCACACCGGCCCTAGTGCAATCGACACCACGGACCATGACCAGTTGGTCGCGTGGCCGAAAGACGTCCCGGGGCTATAGGCTCATCTTCGGCGGGCGCGGATCTCTGCCCGCGCCCGCCCCTCGCTTCTACTTCTGGGTTCGGCCGAAGAAAGCCGCCAGCGCGGCTTTGCAGTCGTCCGACTGCAGGCGCTGCCCGAATTCCCGCCGCTCCTCGGCCATCGTCTGCAGGATGTTGGCCTGCCAATGCTCTCGCATAAGGCGCTTGCTCAAACGCACGGCCTCTCGCGGCTTGCGCGCGAGATTCGCCGCCTGTGCAAGCGCGGCTGAAAGGGTTTGCTCGTCCGCATGCACCGAATTCACCAGCCCGCAGTCTCGCGCCTGCTCGGCGTCCAGAGGCATGCCGCCGAGCAACATTTCAGAGGCTCGCCGCGGCCCGATGATCAGCGGCAGCAACAGCGAGGACGCCGCTTCCGGACATAGCCCCAGGTCCACGAACGGGGTGCGGAACACAGCAGAGGTGCCGGCATAGACGAAATCGCAATGCAGCAGCAAGGTAGTTCCGATACCAATGGCGATGCCATTCACGGCGGCAATCACAGGGACTTCGCTGCGCGCCATAGCTTCGATCATCTCCAGCGCCGGGCTGCGCTCCATGGGCGTTTCGGCCGTGGCCGCCGCTTGAAAATCATGGAGGTCGTTACCGGCCGTGAAGCAATCGTCCGTGCCGGTAATGACTACGGCACCGATGGCCGGGTCTTGGTCGGCCCGCTCAATGCCCTCGCGCAGCGCGTTGTACATCGCCGCTGTCAGCGAGTTCTTCTTCTCCGGGCGCTGCATGCGCAAGACCGCCACGCCCTCGCGTCGTTCTTCGATGATATGCGGATCGGCCATGAAAACTCCTCTATCTATTTTGTTGCTCGTACAGCGGTGATGATACCGGGCTCGCGCAGCAAGGGCACCCGCTAGCCGCGCTCAGCGCGGCGCCAGCCGTCGACGCACGCCAAACCCATGTGGCGCCGAAGATTATTAATTTCGTTATATTTTAATTATAAAAAGCAGAATAGCTTCTCGGTACAACGTTAATATCTTGTAATACCTTTGTTATTGGCTAGTATTCTAACGACTCGCTCTGTGCGGGCAGAAGAATAAGACAATTACGGGTTGTTGGGTTTACCGAAAAACACGGGGATCGTGTGCTTTCAGGAACGAAAGCCCATAAATACGAAAAACCCCGAGCTGTACAGCAGCTTTAGTCGATTAGTCTCTAATTAATAAACAGAGAACGAGTAAAGGAGTACTCGGGCATGAAGCTGTGGCCAGTCGCAAAGGCCTATATCGACACCCATTTGCAACTTAAAGTCGGTGCCGCCGCTCAGGAAGCGCGTGCTCGTCGTCGACTGGTGTACGCCGTCCGGCAAGCGTATCGAGAGGTGCCCCTATACCGGCGTCGCTTCGATGAAGCCGGCATTTCCATCGAGCAGTTTCGCGGTCCGGAGGATCTGCATCGCCTCCCCTTTCTGACCAAGGCGGATGTACAGGCGAACTTCCCCGGCGATATCGTCGCCCGTGGCGCTAAGCTGGATCGCTGCGTCCATTCGGCCACCACAGGGTCGAGCGGAAAAGCAACGAATTTTGCATTCTCCGAAGAAACTTACGGGCATTACCTCGCGTGCAGTCTACGCGAGCTCTCGATGGTTGGTTATCGCCCGTGGCATAAACTGGTCTACATCAAGTACAGCGCCGTACCTCAACCGTCAGCTGCGCTGGGTCCCCTCTTTAGGACCGCGCATGTGCCTTCCATGGTGCCCGTCGAAGAACACATCGCGCGGCTACGCGCTGAGCGTCCGGACGTGCTTATTGGTTATGCCTCCTTGATCTATGAAGTCGCGCGACGCGCGAGCGATGAAGATCTCCGCTATATTCGCCCGAAACTGATTTCCCTCAATTCGGAGATGTCGACCCAGGAGCAGCGCAATTTCATTAGCGAACGCTTGGGCTGCCCGGTGTACGACGAGTATTCATGCGAAGAAACCTGGATGATCGCGGCGCAATGCCGGCATCACAACTATCATATCTTTACGGATAATGTCTGGGTCGAGTTCGTCGGGCCGGACGGCAAAGAAGTGCCACCGGGGGAAATCGGCGAAATCGTTATCACCGGATTACGCTCCCCGGTGATGCCTTTCATCCGATATCGCATCGGTGATCTGGGACGGCGCAGCACCCGGCAGTGTGACTGCGGCATCGGTTTCCCGTTGCTGGAGTCCTTCGAAGGCCGCGCCGATGACGCCTTCATACTCAGCAACGGCGGGCGTGTACCCTCGCTCAAGCTGCTTAATACCTTCACAACCTTCATAAAGAGCGACCTCGGCCTGATGGACGAGTTCAAGCTCGTACAGACCGATCTCGGCAAGGCAACCGTGCTGCTGGTCAAGGGGCCGGCGTATCGCGCGGAACGGATCGAGGCGCTTTGCGAGCGTCTGCAGTCGATTATTCCGGAGCCCATCGATTTCACCGTTGAGCTTGTCGAGTGCGTGAACGATCCGGGCACGGTAAAGCACAAGGCCATCGAGTCGAGGGTCGATCCCGCGCGCGTTGCCGCCTCTTCGGAGCTCGAAAGTGCCTGAGCCGAGCTTCACCTGGGAGGCGACCACGCCGCTATGGCGACGGCTACTGCCTTGGTTGATCGGGGCGATATGCATAGCCGCCCTCCTTGCAGCAATAGATCTCGAGGCGGTCGCCGCAAGTCTTCAGCGCGCTCGACTCGGCACGTTTGCCTTGCTTGCGTTCGCGTTCGTAATCGTACTCTGCCTGATCGAGGCCGCGAACCTGGATGATCTGCTGCGGGTATTTGGGCACAAGCGGCCCTACCCCGAGGTTCTAGCGGCGCGAGCCTACACCTACCTGCTAATGTTGTTGAACTACGCACTCGGTGTCGCAGGCTTCGGGCTGTACGTGCGCAATCGGGCCGCCGTCAGCGCTGCGAGGGCATCGAGTTTGATGCTGTATTACGCGCACTGCGAGATGCTCGCGCTCTGCGTCCTCACGCTGCTCGGGGCGGCGGCTTTTCTCGATGAACCGGTACTGCGTTCTGTCGCGCTGGCGGCGATCGTCTATCTCGTAGGCAGCCAAGTGCTGTTACGGCTTTTAGCCTCCGGCAGGCTTCCCTACGGGCAAAGCCTGCGCGCCTCCAGCCTCCTGAGTTGCCTTCTGAATAGCGGTGCCGCCCGTACCTGGCGTATCGCCGCCGGACGAGCCGGATACTTTGCCGTATTCATTCTATTCATAGCCCTTACCTTGCCGAGCTTCGGGCTGGACGTGCCCCTGCCCGTCTTGGCGGCCACGGTGCCGGCTATCTTCCTGATCGGAAATCTGCCCGTCACGGCGGCAGGTCTCGGCACCATCCAGGCTGCGATGCTCTACTTTTTCGCCCCCTTTGGGGATTACTCGGACATCCTGGCCTACGGCGTTTGCTATAGCGCGGCGCTCATCGTGTTCCGGATACCGCTGGGCGTGTTGGGCGCGATGGCGTATCCCGGGCTCTGGCAACGGCTCGGGCCTACCCAAGCTTCACCCCACTAACAGCCTCAAGGAAGCGAGGAATTAGCAATGACAAGAACGTTCCACCTCCGGCCCTTAATCGATCTGAAACGTACCGCCTTGAGCGGAGCCGCCAGTTTGCTAGTGCTGGCGGGCGTCTTCGCCACTCCCGCCACACTTGCGTGCGACGTAGCCGCGATTTCCATGTCGTTCAGCGACAGCGGCCGCCCGATCCTATGGAAGAATCGGGATGACTCCGACAGCTTCTTCCAAGGACTGCGTTATTATCCGGCAAGCAACCCGGCGGTGGGCGGCCATGTCTGCATGGAGGAGTATTTCTGGGGCACCGGGCAGCGAATCTGCTCCGGGGGCGCCAATGAGTCCGGCTTTGCGGTACTCAATGCCAGCGTCTATCGCGACACCATGGTGGAGGAAATCCTCAACGTCGACGTCGTGGTCATGAAAACGGCCTTGGAGCAATGCAACTCCATCCAGTGCTTCGAGGACCTGCTACACACCTGGAATGACGGCCGCCCCGACAGCCGGGATATCATCAGTTCGAACTTCGTCGCCATGGACGCTTTCGGAGGCGTAGCCATGTACGAAGCGAGCAGTTCCACATTTGGCGGCGAGGTTCAGATCGTCAAGCACGACGCCAACCAGGTCGGCTTTGCGAACCACACCAACTTCAATCGCTTCAACGACAACCCCGGCATTGAGCGTCGTGATCGCGCCACGGCTCTGTTGGAAGATTTGCATCGTACCGGCGGTGTCAACCCGCTGAACGTCATGCAGGTCGTCGCCAAGGACGTCTGCGGCGATGTGGATGATCAGCCGGCCAACCGCTTCCCGACCCGGCTTTGCATCAGCCGCGCCCAAACTACCTCTGCCATGGTCATCGAAGGCGTGACGCCGGGGATGGATCCGCGCCTTACCACGATCTGGGCGAATGTTGGCGAACCATCCGTGGGCGTATTTACGCCGGTATTCCCGGCCGCACAGCAGATCCCCGACAAGCTCTACGGCACCAACATGGGCTACTCCGAACTCAACCTCGAGATCGTTGCCAAGGAGCACAAGGTTTACGATAACAACGGGGCCATGAACGGCTTGATCCCGAGCCCTATCATGGATACGCACATCAACCTGGACCGCCTGGCGGGTATCCAGAAGATCGTCGAGCCCATCGAGCGCGAGCTGGATAAGCGTACGCGCAACTTCATGGCGCAGCTGATCGCTAACCCCAGCACCATTTCTTCGCAGAAGCTGGCGCAATTCCAGCAACAGAGCGCGGAATACGTATACCAGGAATATGTCATCAAACAGCGCCCGTGGTATAACCGCAGCTTCAGCCTGGCTACCGTGCAGATCATGTTGTCGGGCCTTGCGGCGTTGCAGAACTCGGCGCGCTGGGCGATGGACATGTATCGCAACCGTGAAGCGCTCCTTGACGGCACCATTAGCGGCGGCGAAGCCAGCTTGCGTTACTTGCGTCGGCAGATTCCGGTAGAACTGGCGGCTCTCTACGAAGCCTTCTTCAAGTAAAAGAAACGCCCGGTCGCGCGATGGCGACCGGGCGTTTTCGCTTTTCCAGGTTGCTGCAACTCAAGTGTCTCGAGGCCAAAAGCTCAGATAGCGACCGTTCCAAACGGCGGCTGGAATCCAGCCTTTTTCAGGCCGATACCAACGTTTTTCGATAAGCTCCCGCTCATCGACCCAGCTAATGCCCTTGTCCGGATGGCTGGTATCGACGTAGGCATAGCGCCGCTTGCCCTTCTCTTCTGTGTAGCCGACCAAAGTCAGGTAGTGCCCGGCGTAGGGGAATGGCCTGCCCATGTGCAGGACTACAGGTCGATCCTGATCGAGCAACTGCCGCAGGTGCGAGAGCCGTTTAAC
>JAJUGG010000107.1 GCA_029268285.1 Ectothiorhodospiraceae bacterium
CTCGGCAAGAACCCCTGGAACGCGTTCTACGTGTTCTTCGTGCAGCCGGTGCACGATCTCTACGGCCTGGGCGAACTGACGATCAAGGCCGCGCCGCTGATTCTGATCGCGGCGGGCCTCACCGTAGGTTTTAGAGCCGGCATCTGGAACATCGGCGCCGAAGGTCAGCTCATCGTCGGCGGCATCTGCGGCAGCGCAGTGGCCCTAGCGTTCTACGAAGTCGATGCGTTTTATGTGCTGCCGCTGATGTTGCTGGCCGGCACGCTGGGCGGCATGGCCTACGGCATGGTGCCTGCTGTTCTCAAGACTCACTTCAATACCAACGAGATTCTCGTGAGTCTGATGCTGGTCTACGTCGCCGAACAGTTGCTGATTTACCTGGTTAACGGCCCGATGCGCAATCCGGACGGCTTCAACTTCCCGGAATCGCGGCTGTTCAGCGACTCGGCAATGTGGTCGCCGCTGGTTGAAGGCGCGCGCACGAATGGTGCATTCCTGCTGGCTCTGGCGGCATTGGTGCTGCTCTACATCCTGCTGTCGCGCTCCTTCCTCGGCTTCCAAATTCGTGCCGCAGGCCTCTCCGATGCCGCTGCGCGCTATGCCGGCTTCAAATCGAAGCGCTTGGTGTGGCTGAGCTTCATCATCGGCGGCGGTGCCGCCGGCTTGGCGGGCGTCAACGAAGTGGCCGGCCCGATCGGCCAACTGCTGCCGGACATCTCTCCTGAGTACGGCTTTGCCGCAATCATCGTGGCGTACCTGGGTCGGCTGCATCCGGTTGGGATTCTGCTGGCTGGGCTGCTCATGGCGCTGATTTATCTAGGGGGCGAGAGCGCGCAGATCAGCCTGGGGTTGCCGAGCTCGGTTACCGGCGTGTTCCAGGGCGCGTTGCTGTTTTTTATTCTGGCTGTCGATCTCTTCGTGAATTTCCGGCTGCGTCTGCAGCCGCGCGCGGTCCGGCCTGAAGGGGGAGAGGCGTAATGGAGATTTTCGGCTTCAGCATCGTGCATTGGCTGGCAGCCACACTGGTAATGGGAACGCCGCTGGTGCTGGCCGCGACCGGCGAGGTAGTGGTCGAGAAGGCCGGCGTACTGAATCTCGGCGTGGAAGGCATGATGCTGATGGGCGCGGTGACTGGCGTCATCGTATTTCTCGGCATCGATAGCCGGGTGGTCGGGTTCGTCGCCGCGGCCGGCGCGGGTGTGGCCATGTCCATGCTGTTCGCGGTGCTCACTCAGACCTTCCGGGCCAATCAAGTGGCTTCGGGCTTGGCGCTCACCATCTTTGGCGTCGGCCTGAGCGCTTTCGTCGGCCGCCCCTATGAGGGCGCGGGCATTCCATCGCTGCCCAAGGTGCAGATTCCCTTCCTCAGCGATTTGCCGATCATAGGACCGGTTCTGTTTCGTCAAGATCCTATGGTCTACGTCAGCCTGGGGCTCGGGCTGGCAGTGGTGTGGTTTATGTACCGCACCCGTGCGGGGCTCGTGGTGCGGGCCGTGGGCGAGAGCCCGGAATCGGCCCATGCCATGGGTTATAGCGTTATCGGCATACGCTACGCGGCCATCGCCTTCGGCGGTGCGATGGCCGGCCTAGGCGGGGCGTACATGTCGCTGGTCGAGCCGCACCTGTGGGTGGAGAACCTCGTCGCCGGACGCGGCTGGATCGCGCTCGCTTTGGTGGTGTTTGCCTCCTGGCGGCCGGGCCGCGTGCTACTCGGTGCGTATCTGTTCGGCGGGATCACGCGCCTCGGCTACGACTTGCAGGCGCTAGGCGCGCCCATCCCGACGCCGCTGCTGGCGAGCCTGCCGTATCTGGCCACCATCGTAGTGCTGGTCATCCTATCGCGGGACAGCGTGCGGCTGCGCCTCAATCGGCCGGCAGGGCTCGCGAAACCGTTTTTTGCTCAAGCGTGAAGCGCACTTTCTGTCAGCAACAACAAAGCCCGGAGGGACTTCCCATGTCGATTCTGCCCACTCTCAAGAAGAGCCTGTTAGCCGGATTGACGGCGCTCGCCGTCACCGCTACGGCCAGCGCACAGGACTCGTTCAAAGTCGGTTTCGTCTACGTCAGCCCGATCGGCGACGCCGGCTGGACCTATCAGCACGATTTGGCGCGCAAGCACCTGGAAGAAACCTTTGAAGGACTGGAAACGGTCTATGTGGAAAACGTGCCGGAGGGCGCCGATGCCCAGCGCGTGATCCGGCAGCTCGCCAGCGGCGGCTCGGATCTTATCTTTACCACCTCCTTCGGTTACATGAACCCGACGCTGCAGGTCGCGCGCCAGTTTCCGAAGGTGGTGTTCGAGCACGCCACCGGCTACAAGCGCGCCGATAATGTCGGCACCTACATGCCGCGCCTCTACGAGGGACGCTATCTCGCCGGCATGACGGCGGGCCTGATGACCGAAACCAACAAACTCGGCTTCGTCGGCGCCTTCCCGATTCCGGAAGTCATCCGCGCCGTTAATGCTTTCACCCGCGGTGCGCGCGCCGTAAACCCGGATGTCGAAGTCAGCGTGGTCTGGATCAATGCCTGGTACGATCCGTCCAAGGCGCGTGCGGCGGCCGAGACGCTGATGGACCAGGGCGCCGACGTGCTTACCCATCACTCCGACTCGCATGCGGTGGTGCAGGCCGCGGCCGAGCGCGGCAAGTACGCCATTGCTTATCACTCCGACATGGCCAAGTATGGCAAGGACTATCAGCTCACCGCCGTGGTCCATAAGTGGGACGACTACTATGAGCAGGTCGTTCGTGAGGTAATGGACGGCACCTGGAAATCCGGCAACGTCTGGGGCGGCATCGATCATGGCATGGTGGACCTGGCGCCGTTCGGCAAGGCGGTGCCGGAAGAGGTTCGCGAGCAGGTCATGGCGGCCCGCGAACAGATCATCTCCGGCGAGTTGCATCCTTTCGCTGGGCCGGTGGTCGACCAAAGCGGTACCGAGCGCGTGGCCGAGGGCGAAACCATGTCCGACGAAGACATGCTCAAGATGGACTACTACGTCGAAGGCATTACTTCCCGCCTGCCGAGAAGCTAAGCAGCTTCGCTCCCCGCGCTCGCAATCCAGCGAGCGCGGGCAGTTCTGGTGGCTCTGCGACCCCCTCGCGATTCCGCTAGCTTATGTGGCCTCGCGGTGCTATTTGCGGCAAGATCGCCACTCCTACAGAGACTCATTTCTCTAGTAGTACCGCGACCGCGGCTATGGGTATGGGGTGCATTTCCGCGTAGGGCCGAGGTAGAAGACGCGTTCGGCGCAATGCTGCGCGATAGCGCCCTACGGCAATTGCTACATACAGAAGCAGTGACGGTAATAGGGCGCGCCCTCGCGCACCGTATGTTCGAACGAAACCCGGTGCACAGGGGCGCCCCCTACGGAGAACAATCCGCTGGCCCCTGCGCGGCTCGCGCAGCCTTAAGCGGGAGAGACCAAATATCAAGTCGCAGCGGAGCATTCATGAGCCGTTCATGGCTATCATTCTTGGCTTTCTCCGTGCCCTCCGTGGTTCAATAACAAGCGAGGGCCGAACCGCCCTGGCTTCTACGACCACTATCCCCACCGCTCAGAACTCGATTCTCAAGCCAATCGAATGATTGTGCGCTACCACAGCGCCTTGAACGGCCGTTACGGCGATGAACCAGCGTCGTTCCCAGGGCTCCGGCAGTAGCCAGCCGACGCCGTTGGTTAGCACCAGTGCGCTGGCGAAATAAAGGTTCACCTCGCTCGTGCTGGGGCGCGGTCCGAGGATGGGGTTGGTTTCCTCGTAGCCGTCTTCCTCGCCGTTGGCGGCGATGTGCCGGGTTTGCCCCCAGTCGGCCAGAATGAGCGCATTGGCCGCAAGCTGCCAGCCCGAGACATCGGCTTTGACCGGGGGCGCACACAGCAGGCACGCCAGGCAGAGGAGGGGGGCATAGCGCGACAGTGTGCGGTGATTTGGCGGCACTGGAGCATCCGTTATTATCAGGTTATCGGTTCAAGGCGAGTGGCCGACTACGTTCGATATAAGGCTGCTGCGCGACCCATCCAACGAGCGGCTCGCTGCTGTTGCGCCGTGCGTTGAAGACCTTATGCTGGAGCGCTATGGCGGAACATCATACTCACTCCCATTCACATCGCCACGCACATGCAAGCATGAGTAACGAGCGGCGCGTGCTGTTCGTGATGTTGCTCACCGCTGCGTTCATGGTGGTGGAGGTGGCCGGCGGCCTGATATCGGGCTCGCTGGCGCTGTTGGCCGATGCCGGCCACATGGCCACCGACGCCGGCGCGCTGCTGCTGGCGTGGTTGGGCTTTCTGGCTGGACGCCGCTCTGCCGATTCACGCCGCAGCTACGGTTATCGGCGTTACGAGGTCCTGGCAGCCTGGATTAACGGCGTCGTCTTGATAGCGCTCACGATCTGGATTGCGATCGAGGCGGTTGCGCGACTTTGGGAGCCGCAACCGGTCGCGGGCGCGACCATGTTGGCCGTGGCAACGGCTGGGCTGGCCGTGAATCTGGTCGCGCTCTGGGTGTTACACCGCGGGGAAGGAGACAACCTCAATATGCGCGGTGCCGCCCTGCATGTGTTGGGCGATATACTCGGCTCCATCGGTGCCATCGGCGGTGCGGTGGTCATTCTCTGGACTGGCTGGATGCCGATCGACCCTATCCTGTCGCTGCTGGTATCGGTGCTGATCCTCCGCAGCGCGTGGTCGCTGGTGAAGCAATCGACGCATATTCTGCTGGAGGGCACGCCCGAGGGGTTGGATGTCAACGCGATGTGCGAGGAGATGGCCGCGAACGTGGAGGGCGTCGAGAACATCCACCACGTGCACGCGTGGTCGCTGACTTCGGGCGAGCCGCTGATCACCCTGCACGTCATCGCCGATCATGGCACTGACCGCAACGCGCTGCTCAGTCGCCTCAAGGCCAAGCTGGCGCACGATTACAAAATCAGCCATTCCGTCATTCAAATCGAAAACGGCGTCTGCCCCGACCGCGGCGATCCAGTGGCTTAATGCCTGGTGGAGTATGAATTGAATCATAGAGGCACAGAGGGCGCAGAGATGGTCGATTGGGTAAGGCGCGCTTCTGCGCACCGAGATGACCGAAGCGGTGCGTGTGGGCGTGTCCTACGGCACTTGGTGCTTAGTTGAAGGCGGTATAGCCACGATGGCAACGAGACATCGAGGAGGGGTATATTCAGTGCTTTCAGTGTTTTCCGTGGCTAACCCCCGCTTCTTCGCGGCCAGCAGCAGCTCCCACAGGTGTGCTTCTCGCCGATAGCCGTAGCGCTTCGTTCTCCGGTCTTCTGTGATGCCTCTCCACACGTCCGTGCGGCGGCGCGAAATCCGACTGAACCATTCAGTACCAATTTGGTCCACATTAGGGTAGAATCTGGACCGTCATGATACGGATTAACCGCGAGACAGACTACGGCGTCGTGATCCTCAGCCTGATGGCAGTGGAGCCCGAGCGTCGATACAACGCCGCTTGGTTGGCCGAGCAGCGTGGACTGCCCTTGCCGGTGGTGAGCAAGATTCTCAAGCACCTGGCGCGGGCAGGATTGCTGGTGTCCTACCGGGGTGCCAAGGGCGGCTACGGCCTGGCCCGGGACCCGGCAGAGATCAACGTGGCCCAGATCGTGGCGGCGCTGGAAGGGCCGATTGCGCTGACAGATTGCGTGGAAGTCGTCGGTGCAAACGGCTGTCAGTATCACAGTCACTGCGTGATCAGCAGTAACTGGAACCGAATCAACAGAGTGGTGCAGAAAGCGCTGGAGGGCATCAGCCTGGAGGATATGACGCGTCCGATGGACGACGACATGAGCCCGGGCGATCCGAAAGAAGCCTATGTGTCACTCACTTCGCTGACGAGGTAGCGATTTTATGTCTGCCAACCGCAAGACGATCGAAGAGATCACTGAACGCGGCTATCAGTACGGGTTCGTGACCGACATCGAGCAGGAAACCGTCCCGCCGGGGCTGAATGAGGACGTCATTCGCCTGATTTCGTCCAAGAAGGGCGAGCCGGAGTGGCTGCTGGAGTGGCGCCTGGAGGCCTACCGGGACTGGTTGAAGATGGAAGAGCCGAAATGGGCGGCCGTCGGCTATCCGCCGATCGACTACCAGGCCATTTCCTATTACGCAGCGCCCAAGTCGGATAAAGACCGTCCCAAGAGCCTCGACGAGGTCGATCCCAAGCTGCTCGAGACTTACGAGAAGCTCGGCATCCCGCTGCATGAGCGCGAGGTGCTGGCCGGTGTCGCCGTCGATGCGGTGTTCGACTCGGTATCGGTGGCTACCAGCTACAAGTCCAAGCTAGCCGAGAAGGGCATTATCTTCTGCTCGTTCTCCGAAGCGGTGCGCGAGCATCCCGAGTTGGTGCGTAAATACCTCGGCACCGTGGTGCCGAAGCGCGACAACTACTTTGCGGCGCTGAACTCCGCGGTGTTCTCAGACGGCTCCTTCGTGTTCATCCCCAAAGGGGTGCGCTGCCCGATGGAGCTCTCCACCTACTTCCGCATGAACGCCTCCAACACCGGGCAGTTCGAGCGCACGCTGATCATCGCCGAGGAGGGCGCCTACGTGTCCTACCTCGAAGGCTGCACGGCGCCGATGCGCGACGAGAATCAGCTCCACGCGGCAGTGGTCGAGCTGGTGGCGCTGGATGACGCCGAGATCAAGTACTCGACGGTGCAGAACTGGTATCCGGGCGATGAAGAAGGCCGTGGCGGCATCTACAACTTCGTCACCAAGCGCGGGCTGTGCAAGGGCAAGCGCTCCAAGATCTCCTGGACTCAGGTGGAGACCGGCTCGGCCATCACCTGGAAGTACCCGAGCTGCATCCTGCGTGGCGACGATTCGGTGGGCGAGTTCTATTCGGTGGCGGTGACGCGCGGCAAACAGCAGGCCGATACCGGCACCAAGATGATTCACATCGGCAAGAACACTCGCTCGACCATCGTTTCCAAGGGGATTTCCGCCGGTCATGGTCAGCAGACCTATCGCGGCCTGGTGCGCATTCTGCCGACGGCGCAGGGCGCGCGAAATTACTCGCAGTGCGACTCCATGTTGATCGGCAGCGAGTGTGGCGCGCACACCGTGCCTTACATCGACGTGCAGCACCCGAGCGCGCAGATGGAGCACGAGGCGACCACCTCCAAGATCAGCGATGAGCAGATTTTCTACTGCAAGCAGCGCGGCCTGTCCGAGGAGGACGCGGTCAACCTGATCGTGAACGGTTTCTGTAAAGACGTCTTCCGCACCCTCCCCATGGAGTTCGCGGTGGAGGCCCAGCGGCTGCTCGAGGTTACCCTCGAGGATAGCGTCGGTTAATGGATTTCGGAGTTAAATGATGCTGCAAATCAAGAACCTGCATGCCACGGTCGAGGGCGAGGAAATCCTGCGCGGGATCGACCTCGAGATCAAACCCGGCGAAGTGCACGCCATCATGGGCCCCAACGGCTCCGGCAAGAGCACGCTGTCCAAGGTGCTGGCCGGCAACGAAGGCTATGAAGTTACCGCGGGCGAGATTCTGTTCGAGGGCAAGGATTTGATGGAGCTCGAGCCCGAGGATCGTGCCCGTGAGGGTATCTTCCTAGGTTTCCAGTACCCGACCGAAATTCCTGGCGTATCCAACACCTACTTCCTGAAGGCGGCGGTCAACGCGATTCGAAAGTACCGCGGTCAGGACGAGCTCGATGCCATGGAGTTTCTCAAGCTGGTGAAGGAGCGTGCCAAGCTCCTCAAGCTCGAGGACCAGCTCCTGAACCGGCCGGTGAACGAAGGCTTCTCCGGCGGCGAAAAGAAACGTAACGAAATCTTCCAGATGGCTGTACTCGAGCCCAAGCTGGCCGTGCTCGACGAGATCGACTCGGGCCTGGACATTGATGCGCTCAAGGTGGTTTCCGACGGCGTCAACGCCATGCGCAGCGCCGATCGCGGCTTTCTGCTCATTACGCACTATCAGCGCCTGCTGAACTACATCCAGCCGGATTACGTTCATGTGCTGGTAAACGGCAAGATCGTCAAGTCCGGCGGTAAGGAGCTCGCTGAAGAGCTTGAGAAGTCCGGCTACGCGCTGTTCGAAGAAAACGCGGCTTAGGAGGATGTATGGAGCAAGTAGCATCCGAGCCTAAGAACCCGTATCGCGACGATTTCCTGGTTGGGTTACGTTCGCGCAGGAACGAGCCGGTATGGCTCTTGGAGCGGCGGCAGGCCGCGCTCGCCGCGTTCGAGCGCCTGGGCCTGCCCGGCAAGCGCTGGGAAGCGTGGCGCAACCTCGATTTGACGCCGATTGCCGATAACCGCTTCCCGCTTCTGCACACCTGGGGCGAGATCGATGATGCGACCGTCGAGGCGGCACTCGGCGACGTGCCCGATGTGTACCGCATGGTCTTCGTCGACGGTTTCTTCAGCGCGCGTCACAGTGCCCTCGAGGGGCTGCCGTCCGGGGCGGCCGTGTTGTCGCTGGACGAGGCCATGGACGCCGAAAACCCGGCGCTGGAGCGTCTGGGGCAGGCGGAGCGCACGCAGCAGGAGCCGTTTCTTGCGCTCAATACCGCATTCATGGGCGACGTGGCGCTGATTCACCTCGGCAAGGGCGTCGTGCTCGACAAGCCGGTTGTCATCGTCAATCTGATGTCGACCAAGGCCGAAGGGCGCGGAGTTTACCCGCGTACCCTGGTGGTCGCGGAAGAGGGCGCCCAGGCCAGCGTGGTGGAGTTGTTCCGCAGCAACACCGCGGATGCCTACCTGAATGTGCCGGTCACTGAGTTCTATCTCGATGCCAATGCGCACATCAGCAACTACCGCGTACAGGAGGAGGGCGGCGAAGCCTTCCATTTGGCGACGGTACTGGCGCGGCTGGAACGCGATGCGACGTTTACCCTGCACACGCTGGCTGTGGGCGGCAAGACAGCGCGCACCGACATTCACGTGGATCTGGAAGGCAAAGGCGCGGAAGCGGAACTCGACGGCCTTTATCTTGCCGGTGACGGGCAGTACGTCGATCACCACACGTGGGTGCATCACAACACCGAGCACTGCAACAGTCGGCAGCGCTTCAAGGGCGTGCTGGACGGCAAGTCCGAGACTGTGTTCGACGGCTTGGTGCGGGTCGCGCCTGGTGCGCAAAAGACCGACGCCCGGCAGGAAAACCGAAACCTGGTGCTGTCCCCGCGTGGGCTGGCGCACTCCAACCCGCGCCTGGAGATCCACGCGGACGACGTCAAATGCTCGCACGGCTCCACGACGGGCGAACTCGATCGCGAAGCTTTGTTCTATATGCGCGCCCGCGGCATCGGCGAACGGGATGCCCAGGCGCTGCTGACCTTCGCTTTCGTCAACGAAATGCTGGACACGGTTCGTCTTGAGGCGCTGAAGGAATACGAGCGCGAGCTCATTCTGCGTTGGCTGCCCGGAGACGAGACCGTGAGGGAGATTCAATGACCGTAATGAGCCCGGTCGAACCAGCGGCGACGCAGGCTTTCGACGTCGCTCGTATTCGCGAGGATTTTCCCATCCTCGGGCAGGCGGTTCGCGGCAAGCGGCTAGCCTTTCTCGATAATGCCGCCAGCGTGCAGAAGCCGCGGGCGGTGATCGAGGCCGTGGAACGCTGCTATCGCGCCGAGTACGCCAACATCCATCGAGGCGTCTATTTCCTGTCGGAGCAGCTCACCGTGCGTTACGAGGCCGTGCGCGAGAAAGCACGCGGCTTCATCAACGCCGCGCGCGCCGAAGAGATCGTCTTCACCGGCGGCACCACCGACGGCATCAAC
>JAJUGG010000108.1 GCA_029268285.1 Ectothiorhodospiraceae bacterium
GAGCAGGGCGCGGCGCTGATCGAGGAGCGCTGCGCGGTGCTTACCCACTGCAACACCGGTTCGCTGGCGACGGCCGGCTACGGTACGGCGCTCGGCGTGATTCGCAGCGCCTATAACGCGGGCAAGATCAGCCGCGTATATGCCGATGAAACCCGGCCCTGGCTGCAGGGTGCGCGGCTGACGGCTTGGGAGCTGGCGCAGGATCGCATTCCCGTGAGCCTCATCGCCGATGCTGCGGCGGCTTTCTTGATGCGGCAGGGTGAGGTGCGCTGGGTGATCGTCGGTGCCGACCGCATTACGTCCAACGGCGACGTCGCCAATAAGATCGGTACCTATGGTCTTGCGCTTGCGGCTCGGGCGCACGGGCTAAACTTTATGGTCGTGGCGCCCAGCTCCACCATCGATTGGACGCTGGACAGCGGCGATGCGATTCCCATCGAAGGGCGTGAGCCCGAGGAGTTGCTGGCGTTTCGAGGTCGGCCCGTGGCCGCTGCGGGCATCGAGGCCTGGAATCCGGTGTTCGATGTCACGCCGGCGGAGTACGTGGATGTGCTGGTGACCGAGCGTGGAATTGTGCACCGCCCGGATCGGCGGCGGATGGAAAAGCTCAAGCCGCTATGAAGTCGCTATAAGGAAGGAGCGTTGATGGCTGAACTCACCCTGGTAATCGGCAACAAGAACTACTCGTCGTGGTCGCTGCGGCCTTGGTTGCTGCTCAAAATGCTGAGCATCGATTTCGACGAAGTGCGCATCGCGCTGTTCACAGCCGATTCCAAAGCGGCCATTTCCCAGCATTCGCCGTCCGGCAAGGTGCCGGTGCTGAAGCATGGCAATGTGACGGTGTGGGATTCGCTGGCTATCTGTGAGTACATCGCCGAGAGCCACCCGAAGGCTTGGCCGCAGGAGGTGAGGGCGCGTTGTGTGGCGCGCTCGGTGAGCGCCGAAATGCACTCGGGCTTTCCGGCGGTGCGCCAGGAGCTGCCTATGAACTGCCGTCTACAGCTCGACGACTATCCGCTTTCCGAGGACGTGCAGAACGAACTGCAGCGTCTGGAAGCGATCTGGACCGACTGTCGGCGCGAGTTCGGCGCCGAGGGCCCGTTTCTGTTCGGCCGCTTCAGTATTGCCGATGCGATGTATGCGCCGATGGCGATTCGTTGCTATAGCTACGCCGTCGATCTGGGCGCGGAGGCGGCTGCCTACCGCGACACCCTGCTTGCGCTTGAGCCGATGCGGGAGTGGATGGCCGCGGCCGAAGAGGAGTATTCCTCCATCGAGCGTAACGAAACCTGAGCGCAGCCCCGGCGCTTGATCGAATACCCCTGCGACCCTAGCGGAGAATCGTGATGCGGAAATTGTTGATGCTGGCGGCGAGCGTGCTGTTCGCCGTTTCTTCCACGGCGGCGGTCGCGCAGGCCCCGTCCAACGACGCCAAAGGAGGCAAGCCCATGGTGGTCTTCTCGACCAACTACGGCGATTTCACCATCGAGCTCTATCCGGACAAGGCGCCGGTGACGGTCGAGAATTTCCTCGAATACGTCGATTCGGGCTTTTATGACGGAACCATTTTCCACCGCGTGATCCCCGGCTTCGTGATCCAGGGCGGCGGCTTTACGCCAGAAATGCGCCAAAAGCCCACCAATCCGCCGATCAAGAATGAAGCCGATAACGGGCTCAAGAACGAGCGCGGCACGCTGTCCATGGCGCGCACCCAAGACGTTAACAGCGCAACCTCGCAGTTCTTCGTCAATCTGGTCGATAACGCCTTTCTCGATCATGGTACCCGCGATTTCGGCTATGCCGTGTTCGCCAAGGTGGTCGACGGCATGGATGTCATCGACAAGATTGCCGCGGTGCAGACGACCCGCCATGGCATGCACAGCGATGTGCCGGCGGATCCGGTGGTGGTCGAAGCCGCCAAGCGCAAGGAGTAACCGGCGCGGGCGTGGCCCGCGCGGCTCCAAACCCCGCTCCGGCGGGGTTTTTTTATGCGCCTCGCGCGCGCGCCCTAATGCGTGTAACGGCGCAAGTATGCTAAAATGCGACGTTTCCCGATAAGGCCGCATGCTGCGTAATTGCAGCGGTGCCGCGGCTCCAGCAAAAAGTGAATATCCATGTCCAGCGTCGCGAAAGAAATCCTTCCGGTTAACCTCGAAGACGAGATGCGGCAGTCCTACCTGGATTACGCCATGAGCGTAATCGTTGGGCGTGCGCTGCCGGACGTCCGCGACGGACTCAAGCCCGTCCATCGTCGCGTGTTGTACGCGATGAAGGAGCTCGGCAACGACTACAACAAGGCGTACAAGAAATCGGCGCGTGTAGTCGGTGACGTCATCGGTAAGTACCACCCGCACGGCGACTCCGCGGTCTACGACACCATCGTGCGTATGGCGCAGCCGTTCTCCATGCGCTACATGCTGGTCGACGGCCAGGGCAACTTCGGTTCCATCGACGGCGACAGCGCCGCAGCCATGCGCTACACCGAGGTGCGCATGGCGCGCATCGCGCACGAGTTGCTGGCGGACATCGAGAAAGAGACCGTCGATTTCAACGACAACTACGACGGCTCCGAAAGCGAGCCCAGCGTCCTGCCCTCGCGGGTTCCCAATCTTCTGGTGAACGGCGCCGCGGGTATCGCGGTGGGCATGGCCACTAATATTCCGCCGCACAATCTGAGCGAGGTAATCGATGCCTGCGTCGCGCTGATCGACGACGACAGCCTCGATATCGAGGCGCTCATGGAATACCTGCCGGGGCCGGATCTTCCCACCGCAGGCATCATCAACGGCATTTCCGGCGTGCGCGAGGCCTATCGTACCGGCCGCGGCCGCATGGTCATGCGCGCGCGCACCCACATCGAAGAGAACGAGAAGACCGGCAAGCAGGCGATCATCGTCACGGAGCTGCCGTACCAGGTCAACAAGGCTCGGCTGCTCGAGAAAATCGCCGAACTGGTCAAGGAAAAGCGCCTCGAAGGCATTACCGAGCTGCGCGACGAGTCCGACAAAGACGGCATTCGCATGGTCATCGAGCTGCGCCGCGGCGAGGTGGCCGAGGTCGTGCTCAACAACCTCTTCCAACACACCCAGATGCAGAGCGTGTTCGGCATTAACATGGTGGCGCTGGTCGAAGGTCAGCCGCGACTGCTGAACCTGCGCGAGATTCTGGACGCGTTCATCCGCCACCGCCGAGAGGTGGTGACCCGGCGCACCGTGTTCGAGCTGCGCAAGGCACGCGAGCGCGCGCACGTCTTGGAAGGCCTGGCGGTGGCGCTGGCCAACATCGACGAGGTGATCGCGCTCATTAAGGCGTCCTCCGGGCCGGCGGAAGCTAAGCAGGCCTTGATGGAGCGGCTCTGGCAGCCCGGTATTGTCAACGAGATGCTGGCCCGCGCGGGTGCCGCCGCTTCCAGGCCCGAGGACCTGGAGCCTGAATTCGGCTTGTCGGAGCAGGGCTACCGGCTAAGCGCGAACCAAGCGCAGGCCATCCTCGACCTGCGCCTGCACCGCCTGACTGGCCTCGAGCAGGACAAGATCCTCGAGGAGTACAAGAAGCTGCTCGAGGAAATCGACGAGCTGCTGCGCATCCTGGGCTCCAACGAACGTCTGCTGGAGGTTATTCGCGAAGAGCTGCTCGAGATCAAGGAAAAGTACGGCGACCCGCGCCGCAGCGAGATCCTGGTCGATACGCTCGATCTCACGCTGGAAGATCTCATTGCGCCTGAGGAAGTGGTGGTGACGCTTTCCCACGGCGGCTACGCCAAGTCCCAGCCGTTGTCGAGCTACGAGGCGCAGCGCCGCGGCGGCAAGGGCAAGAGCGCGACCAAGATGAAGGAAGAGGACTTCATCGACAAGCTGTTCGTGGCCAATACCCACGACACGCTGCTGTGCTTCTCCAGCCGCGGCAAGTGCTATTGGCTCAAGGTCTACGAGCTGCCCCAGGGTAGCCGTGCCGCGCGCGGCAAGCCCATCGTCAACCTTCTGCCGCTGGAGGAGGACGAGCGCATCAATGCCGTGGTGCCGGTCAAGGAGTTCGACGAGAAACACTTCGTGTTCATGGCCACGCGTCACGGCACGGTCAAGAAAACGCCGCTATCCGATTTCTCGCGGCCGCGTTCCAACGGCATCATCGCGTTGGGCCTGCGCGAAGACGACTGGCTGGTCAACGCCGGCCTTACCGACGGCGACCGCGACATCATGCTGCTGACCGACGCCGGCAAGGCCATGCGCTTTCATGAGAGCGATGTACGCCCGATGGGCCGCTTGGCGGCTGGCGTGCGCGGCGTGCGTCTCGAACCGGGGCAGTCCGTCATCGAGCTGCTGGTGCTGGGCGAGGGCGACATCCTCACCGCTACCGAGCGTGGCTACGGCAAGCGTACTCGGCTTGAGGACTACCCGCGGCGCGGCCGCGGCGGCATGGGCGTGATCTCGATTGCGACCAGCGAGCGCAACGGGGGTGTGGTCGGCGCCTGTCAGGTGACCGACCAGGACGAGATCATGCTGATTACCAAGAACGGCACGCTGGTCCGCACCCGGGTCGAGGAGATCTCGGTGCTGGGCCGCAACACCCAGGGCGTCAAGCTGATCAGCCTGGCGGGCGATGAGCGCCTGGTCGGCGTGGAGCGTATCGAAGCGCTGGACGGTGATGAGGCCGACAGCGAGGGTGACGACGAGTCCGAATGACATCGGCGGGGCGGCGGCGCGCTTGTGACACGGGTGGCGCCGCCCGCACATGAACTCTTTTCAGTACTAGGAGCGGAATGCATGTCGCGAGTGTTCAACTTTAGCGCGGGTCCGGCTGTGTTGCCGGAGGAAGTGCTCGAGCAGGCCCGGGAGGAAATGCTGGACTGGCATGGCTCCGGCATGTCGGTCATGGAGATGAGCCATCGCGGCAAGGAGTTCGTGTCCATCGCCGCCGAAGCCGAGCAGGATCTGCGTGACCTGCTGGAGATCCCGGAAAATTACAAGGTGCTGTTCCTGCAGGGCGGTGCGACCGGGCAATTTGCCGCCATCCCGATGAATCTGCTGCGCGGCAAGGGGAGCGCCGATTACGTCAACACCGGTTCGTGGTCCAAGAAGGCCATCAGCGAGGCCAAGAAGTACTGCAAAGTCAATGTCGTCGCGAGCGGCGAGGCCTCCAACTTCATGAGCATTCCGCCGCAGAGCGAGTGGCAGCTCTCGGACGATGCCGCCTATGTGCATTACACCCCGAACGAAACGATTAGCGGCGTCGAATTCCACTGGGTGCCGGAAGTCGAGGCGCCGCTGGTCGCGGACATGTCCTCGACCATTCTGTCGCGCCCGATCGATGTCTCCAAGTTCGGCCTGATCTATGCCGGCGCGCAGAAGAACATCGGCCCCGCGGGACTCACGCTGGTCATCGTGCGCGAGGATCTCATTGGCGACGCACTGCCTCAGACGCCGGCGGTGTGGGACTACAAAGTCCAGGCCGATGCCGACTCCATGTCCAATACGCCGCCCACGTTCGGCTGGTATCTGGCCGGCCTGGTGTTCAAGTGGCTGAAGAAGCGCGGCGGCCTGCAGGCCATGGCCGAGCTCAACAAGCGCAAGGCGGACAAGCTCTATGCTGCGATCGACGGCTCCGACTTCTACAGCAATCCGGTGGATCCGGCTGCGCGCTCCTGGATGAACATACCCTTCCTGCTCGCCGACAGCTCGTTGGAGAAGGCGTTTCTCGAAGAGGCCAAGGAGTACGGTCTGATGACGCTGGCCGGCCACCGCAGCGTCGGCGGGATGCGCGCAAGCATCTATAACGCTATGCCGGAAGAGGGCGTGGACCGTCTTATCGAATTCATGCAGGACTTTGCCGCTCGCCGCGGCTAGACGTTGCGGTGCCAGACGCACCAAGTATTGGCCGGCAGGGAGAGGTCGATGTACAAGATCCTGACGCTCAACAATATTTCGCTCAAGGGACTCGAGCGTTTACCGCGTGACAAGTACGAGATTGCTTCAGAGTTGGCGCATCCGGATGGCATCCTGGTGCGTTCGGCCAAAATGCACGACATGGAGATCCCCGAGACGGTAAAGGCCATCGGCCGCGCCGGCGCGGGGGTGAACAATATCCCAGTCGACAAAATGAGCCGCCGCGGCGTGCCGGTGTTCAATGCACCCGGCGCCAACGCGAACGCGGTCAAAGAGTTGGTGCTGGCGGGCATGCTGCTGGCCGCGCGCAACATTTGTCAGGGCTGGGATTTCGCCCGCTCGCTTGAGGGCAGCGACGAGGAAATCAATAAGGCGACCGAGGCGGGCAAAAAGAACTTTGCCGGTTTCGAATTGCCTGGCCGCACCTTGGGCGTGATCGGTCTCGGCGCTATCGGCGTCTTGGTGGCGAATGCCGCCCGCGCGCTCGGTATGAACGTCATCGGCTACGACCCGCTGATCACGGTGGAGCGCGCTTGGCAGTTGTCGTCGGACGTGCAGCAGGCCTCGAGCGGCGATGAGGTCATGAGCCGCTCGGATTTCGTGACGCTGCACGTGCCGCTCAACGATCACACCCGCGGCCTCATTAACGCCGATCGCATCGACTTGATGAACAAGCAGGGGGTGCTGCTCAATTTCTCGCGCGCCGGCATTATCGACGACCAGGCCGTGGTGCGCGCCCTCGACGAAGGGCGTCTGTGGGCCTATGTCTGCGATTTTCCGAGCAATCTGCTCAAGAATCACCCGCGCGTGATCACGCTGCCGCACTTGGGTGCTTCCACGGCGGAAGCTGAGGAGAACTGCGCGGTCATGGTCGCCGACCAACTGCGCGATTTCCTCGAGAACGGCAATATCCGCAATTCCGTGAACTTCCCGGAACTGGTGATGCCGCGCAGCGGCGACGGCGATCGGCTTACGGTTGCCAACGCTAACGTGCCAAACATGCTGGGCCAGATCTCCACCGCCTTAGCCGAATCTGGACTCAACATCCAAGATATGTACAACAAGTCCAAAGGCGAGATCGCCTACACCCTGGTCGACGTAGAGGGGCGGATTCCCGAGGAAGCGACGGCACGGATACGAGGGATCGACGGGGTGCTGAACGTTCGCGTCATCTCCTGAGAGAGTTTTGATGGCCCACGACGATAACGATTTGCGGGCGGTCCGCGCCCGCATCGATGCCCTCGATGACCAGATCCTCGAGCTGGTGACCGAACGCGCCCGCCTCGCCCAAGAGGTCGCGCGGGTCAAGCGTGCCGCCGGCGAGAGCGAAGATTTTTACCGGCCAGAACGCGAGGCAGAAGTCTTGCGGCGGGTTAGCGCACGTAACCAGGGGCCGCTGACCGATGCCCAGGTAATGCGGCTGTTCCGCGAAATTATGTCCTCCTGCCTCGCGCTACAACAGCCGTTGCGCGTGGCCTATTTCGGCCCCGAAGGCACCTATACGCATGCAGCGGCGCTCAAGCACTTCGGGCACGATGCCCGCATGGTGCCGCTCGGGACGATCGACCAGGTCTTTCGTGAGGTCGAGACGGAGTCGGCGCAGTACGGGGTCGTGCCGGTGGAGAACTCCACCGAAGGCGTGGTGACGCACACGCTCGATCGCTTCATGTCTTCGCCGCTGCAAATCGTTGGTGAAGTCGAGTTGCCTATCCGCCACAATCTGCTCAGCAACACCGAAGGCTTGGCCGAGGTGCGCAAAGTCTACGCGCATCAGCAGTCATTCGGGCAGTGTCGCGGCTGGCTCGATCAGCACCTGCCGCATGCCGAGCGGGAAGTAGTCAGCAGCAATGCCGAGGCCGCGCGGCGCGCGGCAGCGGAGCCGGGAACGGCCGCCATTGCCGGTGATGCCGCTGCCGACATATACGGGCTCGGCATCCTGGCATCGGGAATCCAGGACAGCGCCGCCAACACCACTCGCTTTCTGGTGGTCGGGCGGCAGTCGGCGTCGCCCACCGGCGAGGACAAGACCTCTCTGGTCATCTCAAGCGCCAACCGTCCCGGCGGCTTGCACCGCCTGCTCGAGCCCTTCGCGCGCTACGGCGTCAACATGAGCCGCATCGAATCGCGGCCTTCGCGGCAGGGTATGTGGGAGTATGTATTCTTCGTCGACATCCTCGGCCACACCGAGGATGCGAACGTCAAACAGGCGCTCGAGGCCGTTCAGGCCGAGGCCAGCCTGGTCAAGATTCTTGGCTCCTATCCGCGAGCTGCGCGCTGAGCGCGGCTCCGCCTCGTAACCGACAGAGGATTTTTTGCACGTCATGAATAGCGGGCTCTTGTTTTGCGATCTCGCGGTGGCCGGCGTTCGCGGCCTGTCGCCGTATCAGCCGGGCAAGCCCATCGAAGAACTCGAGCGCGAGCTCGGGATCACCGGGATCGTCAAGCTCGCCTCCAACGAAAATCCTCTGGGCGCCAGTCCGCGCGCGCTGGAGGCGGCCGCCGCGGCCATGTCCGAGACGCACCGCTATCCCGACGGCAGCGGTTTTCTGCTCAAGCAAGCACTCAGCGCGCACCATCAGGTGGCTCCCGAACAGATCACGCTGGGCAACGGCTCCAATGACCTGCTGGATGTGCTGGCGCGCGTGTTCCTCGAGCCGGGCCGGGAGGCCGTGGTGTCGCAATACGCGTTTGCTATCTACGCTCTGTCGACTCAGGCCGTGGGCGCCCAATGCGTCACCGTCCCCGCCCTGGGGCCGGATAGCGACATGCCTTACGGCCACGACCTTGAGGCGATGGCGGATGCGATCACAGAGCGCACCGCTATCGTATTCGTCGCCAATCCCAACAACCCGACCGGCACCTGGCTGACCCAGGCGCAGTTGGAGCGTTTTCTGGACCGCGTGCCGCGGCGGGTAGTCGTGGTGCTGGACGAAGCTTATACCGAGTACGCCCGCGATCTCGCTTGTCCCGACGGCACGCAATGGCTGGCCCGCTACCCGAATCTGGTCGTGACGCGCACCTTCTCCAAGGCCTACGGCCTGGCAGGCTTGCGCGTCGGCTACAGCCTCTCTAGCCCGGAGATCGCCGATCTCCTCAATCGCGTGCGCCACCCGTTCAATGTGAATAGCTTGGCACTGGCGGCGGCCGAGGCCGCGCTGGACGATTGTGCTCATATCGAGCAAAGCGTGGCGCTCAACGCGCGCGAGATGAAGCGCTTATGCGCGGCATTCGACGCCGCCGGTCTCAAGTGGCTGCCATCCGCCGGCAACTTCATCAGCGTCGAAATCGGCAATGCCGCCGCGGCCTATCAGGCGCTGCTGCGCCGCGGCGTCATCGTCCGGCCTATGGCCGGTTATGGGTTACCCAGCTACCTGCGGGTCAGCGTGGGGCTGGCAGAGGAGAACAGCCGGTTCCTCATCGCGCTCGACGAGTATCTGGAAGAGGCGCGCTGACATGAGGATCGGCCAGCTCACGGTGGTGGGCGTCGGACTTATCGGCGGCTCGTTGGCGCGAGCCCTGCGGCGAGCCCGTGCGGTGGAGCGCGTCGTCGGCGCCGGCCGCAGCGAATCCCACCTGGCGCGGGCGCAGGCACTTGGCGTGGTCGACGACTACAGCACCGATCTTGCGACCGCGGTGCGCGGCGCCGACGTGGTCCTGGTGTGCGTGCCGCTGGGCGCCATGCGGGCGGTGTTCGAGGCGATCAAGCCGGCGCTAGGCGCCGATACCATTGTCACCGACGTAGGCAGCGCCAAGGGCAGCGTCGTGGCTGATGCCGAAGCCGCCTTCGGCGCCGGATTCGAGCATTTCGTTCCCGGGCATCCCATCGCCGGTACCGAGCGCAGC
>JAJUGG010000109.1 GCA_029268285.1 Ectothiorhodospiraceae bacterium
AAGTTCGTCCGCTAATCCCTCTGCGGCGATATCTTTGAATTGCAGTTGCATGGCTGTCCTCCATGACAGCTGGGAGAGATCCGCGGGCACGGGGCCGGATGGGCCCACGTGCCGCGCATCGAAGAAGCGCTTTTGGCGCGTCGACTACTATGATCCCGCACCAAGAGTGAGGTCAAGTGCCAAATCGTGATTTGCTTAGACCAGGGCGACCGCGTCCAGCAATTCATCCAACTCGCGTAGCGCCTGCCGCGGCTCGCCCACCTTAATGGTCGCCATACCGAGCTCCCGTGCCGGCTTCAGATTGATGCCGAGGTCATCGAGATAGACGACCTCTTCCGGCGCCACGCCGACCTGCTCGCATGCGTGCAGATAAATGCGCGGATCGGGCTTGCGCCAGCCGATCTTGGAGGATTCGAACACGGCTTCGAACAGCCCGAGGACTTCCGCCATTTCTGCGGCGCGTTCAGCACTGGCGTGCATGCTCGGCCCTTGACCGGACTTGACGTTGTTGGTGATGCAGGCGACCCGGTAGTGCCCGCGTATGCGGCGGAGTGCCGCCACCATCTCGGGGCGTAGGTCGCCTGCCAGCAATTCGATGACCTTGCTCCCCGGCACAGGGTAACCGGCGGCGGCACTCTCCTCTCGAAAGGCGGCGTCGAATTCGTCCAGGCTGATCTCGGCGCGCTCGAAGCGTGCCCAGGCGTTGCTGTCCGGATTGGTGGCATTGATGCTGCGCAGGAAATCCTGCGGCAGGCCGTTCTCGCGCTCGTAGCGGCGGAAGGCCTCGAACGGACTGGTGGTCAGCACTCCTCCAAAGTCCCAGAATACGGCTTTAACTGGCATTCGAGCTTCTCTTGTGACCCGATTTCGCAAAGCGGAACTCTATTTCAGAGAACCGCACGACTAGCCTAGCCTATCGCCGGCGCACCTCCAAGCCCGCCCCTAGCTCTCCCCTTGCAGGTATTGGCCCCGGCGTCCATCTACGCAGGAAGCGGAGGACAATATGGCGCATAACGAGGCGACCCTCAGCAATGAAGAAACCTGGCCTGAACTGCCGACGAGGGAGCATGAGGACACCCTAATTCTGCTGCACATGTGGCTGCAAGTGGTGGGCAAGGTACGCCTGGCTCTCGCATCGCCTCTCAATCATTGGTGGCATGCGTCCTTGCACGTCAGCGCGCGCGGCCTGAGCACCGGCCTGATTCCGCTGGCGCCAGGCGCGCTGCAGCTCGATTTCGACTTCTTCGATCACAACCTGCTGATCTCGGTACCAGGCGGTCGCCAACGCCATATCACCCTGCACGGGCGCTCCGTGGCCGGCTTGTATCGGGAGCTCATGCGCATCCTGCGCGCGCTTGGCATCGAGGTGGAAATCCAGCCGCAAGCGATCGGCGTGGCCAATCCACAACCCTTCGCCAACGATACCCGCAGCGGCTACGACGGCGCGTTCACACAGCGCCTTTGGCGGGTGCTGGTGGAGGTGCACCGAGTTCTCGAAAGTTTTCGCAGCCCGTATGTCGGCAAGGCGAGTCCGGTGCAGTTCTTCTGGGGGCGCTTCGATCTGGCCACCAGCCGCTTCACGGGCCGCATGGCTCCGCCCGGGGCCGTCATGCCGAACGTGCCTGAAACGGTAGTCCGCGAGGCGTTTTCGCACGAGCAGTTCGGCATCGGCTTCAGCCCCTATGCGAACCCGCTCGCCCAGCCCGTGTTCTACGCGTATTGCTATCCAGAGCCGGACGCCTTCGCCCGTCGCGCGATCACGCCTCACAGCGCGAATTACAACGACGCGATGAAAGCTTTCGTGCTCCCCTACGAGAGCGTCCGCACCAGCGGCGCGCCGGAGCGGACCCTACAGGGTTTCTTTTCCGATACCTACCGCGCCGCCGCGGAAGCCGGCGGCTGGAACCCTGCTCTGCTCCTACGGCCCGACGAATCTGCCGCAGACCAGTAAATCCGCGACCTTTTGCTGCGCTTAATGCCGGCGTCAGTACTGAGCTTAGTGGCGCCAGCGTTCGATCGGTCCGACACTTGCCGCTGATTGCGGCAAATGATTCACACTTTGTTTTTGTCTCACCTCACCCCAACTGAAGAAGTAGAAGAAGCTCCGCCTCCCTATGCAGCCTGAGGACTCGGCTGCTCAGTAACCCGCAGCGCCGGCACGGCGCGCCCGAGGCGTCTGAACGTGTTGTAGCGAGGCTGGGACCGCTCCCGGCTCGCATCGAACTCGTCGAGCGGAATGCTCGACGCGTCGTGCGGCCTTGGCCGCACGGTAGTTGTGCCCCGTGCCTTACGGCCCCGGAAGAAAAATAAGGAGCGTAACGATGACAACACGTCTGCAGACAGACACTTCTCTCCTGCCTTTCCTTCGTCAGACCCTCAGCCGAGCCGCAGCACGCTCTCACTTACCCAGCGTTCTGCTCGCCGCTAGCGTCCTCGCACTCGGCGGTTGCGGAGGCGGTAGCAGTACCGGCATAGGAAACGCCAATGCCGCCGTCAACGCCGAAGAGCCTGAGGCTTCGGCGCCCGACACTGGAGACCCCACGGCAAAAGCGTGGGTCTACCGCGGCGTAAAAATTCACGACGAGGATATTCGCCAGTACACCTGGGAAAGAACCGTCGGCAAGGGGCCTTACGACAAAATCGCCGTGCACAGATTCGTTAGGGAGCCTAACAATAAAGACGCGATACCGAACCGGCCGGCACCGGACAAGCGCAAGGTGCTCTTCGGCGTGACCGGCACCTGGGGCCAGGGCGGGCCTCGCCAGCTCATCGAGGAATACGATGCGCACTTCTTCCCCAAGCACGGCTACGACTACTGGACGATGGACTTCCGCACCTCCTATGTGCCCAACCTGGCGCCGCATCAGTTCGAGGAATATGGGGAGCTGCAGGGGCTCAAGAGCATCGGCAACTGGACCTATGACGTCTTCCGCGAAGACATCAAACTCGCCGTCGAGTTGGCGAAAAAGATCTCCCGCGCCGATAAGGTCTTCATGTCGGGCCGAAGCCGCGGCGGCACCCAGCTCTACATGTACGCGGCGAAGTACTCGCAAGACCTAAAGGGCATGATCGGCCTTGATGGCGGGCCTATTTACCGCGGCGTCGACGACCCGTCCCAGCAGCGCTCGAAGAAAGAGTTCAAGCAGGCGCTGGAAGCATTCAGAAACGGGAATCCGGAAAACCTGGTCAGCGAGGTGAGCAGCTACGGTGACGGCCAACTGGCCGGGGCCATTCCCTCCGCCGAGGCGGCCTACGGTCGTGAACTGCCCTCTGCCAACGAACTGCCCTACGGCCCCCCGCGTGACGGACTCGGCATCCGCGACATTACCGACCTTGCCGCCTACGACACCTATTATGTCTGGGGCGAGGGCATGGTGAGCAACGTCTACGGTGCCCACCCGAACGGCGGCACGTACATGGACAAAGACAACCTCGTTCTGGGACGCCAGGCCTACACCCGCTACTGGCCGGAAGTGCAGAACCTCGAAGCAAGCTTCCTCGCCGGCTACGCCGACAACCCCTACCTGGATTACGACGACACCAAGCACGTCGTGGTGCCCGTGATTCACTTTAATAGCGAGTTCAGCTGCCTCAACGGCAGCTGCCTGTCGAGCGACCGGCCCTACAGCGTTGGAAGCGACGACGTTACCGTGATCTATCTGGAGGGTTACGGCCACGTCGACGTCTACTATGGCAGGCACGCCATCGAAGACGTGAAGAAACCCATGCTGAACTGGATGAACGCTCGCCTTTAAGTAACGCGCGGCCGGCGATCCCTCCTACGAATACCTCGCACATCGTAGGAGCGGCCGCCGGCCACGACTTTGCGTGCCTTACTGCGCCCATATCGAAGACGCTTCTCTAAGCGCTGGCCACGTCGCGGTAGCCCGCGGGCCTGCGGGTATGCCAATCGGTCACCTGCTGATAGGCAAACCCTGCACGCACGAGCGCCGCCTCATCGAGGTCGCGCCCGACAAGCTGGAAGCCGATAGGCAGGCCGGCTTTGGTAAAGCCGCCGGGCAAGGTGATTGTCGGGCTACCGGACATATCGAAGGGTGCCGTGTAGGCCACCAGTTCGTTTAGCCCCTCCGGCTGGGCGCTGAGCGCTTCGAGTTGCGCCTGCGTTGGGTTACCGAATGGGTGTACGGGCACCAGCAGCAAATCAATGCGCCGGAACAGCTTGCGCAACTCACCTGTGAACGCAAGGCGTGCGTGGTGAATGCGCATGAAGTCCATCGCGCTCAACCCTCGGCCGACCTCGAGCAAGCCGGCCAAAACAGGCCCGTACTCAGCGGCGCGCTCTGGATACGTCTGCTCATGGGCAATAGCTGTCTCGACGCCGCAGTACGTCGCCCATTTCTCGTACATGATGGAAGTGGTCAGCGGCATCGAGATTTCGACGAAAGACGCGCCCAAATCAACCAGTACCTTCCGCACTTCATCGATCATGCGGTTCGTATCGACATCACTGAGGTCGTACACATAGGTCGGATCGATGCCGATGCGAAGGCCCTTGATGCCCTGCTCGATTCCTGCCAGGTAATCCGGCACTTCCGCTTCGAGGCAAGTTGGGTCAAGCGGATCGGCGCCCGCCATGGCGCCCAGCATCGCACCAGCGTCGGCCGCGGAACGCGTCATCGGCCCGATATGATCGAGGCTGTCAGCGAGAGCGAGCGCCCCGTGACGGCTGACACGCCCCCAGGTGGGCTTGAGGCCGGTAATGCCGTTCGCGCCGGACGGATAGCGAATCGAACCGCCGGTGTCGGTTCCGATGGCACCGAAACACAGCCCCGCCGCCGTGGCGACACCCGAGCCGCTGGACGAAACCCCGGACCAATGATCCGGATGCCATGGATTCACCGGGGGCGGAAGCTTCGGGTGGTGCGCCGCGAACGCGCCCTCAGTCATGTGCAACTTGCCGAGCATGACGGCACCGGCCTCGGACAGCTTCCGCACGACCGTGCAATCCTGCTCGGGGATGTTGTTAGCGAGTATCGTCGTGCCCCATGTGGTCCGCACGCCCTGCGTTTCGCAAAGATCCTTCACGCCGATGGGAACGCCATGCATCGGCCCTCGATACTCACCGCGTGCTATCTCGGCCTCGGCTCGACGGGCCTGCTCGAGCGCAATCTCCGGCGTGATGGTCACGTAGCTGCGCAGCGTCGGATCGAGTCGCTCGATGCGGTCGAGCATGTGCTGCGTGACCTCTACAGGAGAAAGCTCGCGGGCGCGATAGGCTCGCGTCAGGTCCATAATGCTGGCGAAGGAAAGATCCGAAATCGGCACAGCCGCCTCCTTGGGGACTACTATGTGACGGTAGAGTGTACTTCTCAGCATAGTAGAGCTTGCTAACTTCACAGCAGGCCCAAGCTCGGTGGCTCAACAAAAAACACCCGCGCAGCCTGCTTTTCCCCGTTATCAAGTCCGATTCCATAGGCGCTGCCGGCGGTGCCAGGTGTCTAAGGTTTCTGGGTAAAAACCTGCGTCCCACAAGCCAATAGCCCTGCTTACCCGTATGATGTGCGCTTTGCATAGCGAGCAAGTCGGGAGGTTTCATGAAGGCAGCCCTGCACGGCGTTCGGGTATTGGATCTCAGCCGTATTCTTGCCGGGCCCTGGTCCGGGCAGTTGTTGGCGGATCTGGGCGCGGAAGTGGTCAAGATCGAGCGCCCGGGGCGCGGCGACGACACGCGCAGCTGGGGGCCTCCTTTCGTAGACGATGCCGCGGCCTATTTCCATGGCTGCAACCGCGGTAAACGCTCGGTGGCGGTGGACATCTCCACCGCCGAGGGACAGCAACTGATAAAGCGACTCGCGCGCGAGGCAGACATCGTGCTCGAGAACTACAAAGTCGGCGCTTTGGCGCGCTACGGCCTGGACTATGAGAGCCTGAGCCGCGAGAACCCTGGCCTCATCTATTGCTCGATTACGGGCTTCGGCCAAACCGGCCCTTATCGTCAACGCGCCGGCTACGACTTGCTGATTCAGGCCATGGGCGGCTTGATGAGCATCACGGGGCAACCGGATGACCAACCCGGCGGCGGTCCGGTGAAGGTAGGCGTTGCGCTGACCGATGTGTTTACCGGCATGTACGCGACAGTTGCCGTGCTGGCAGCGCTACGCCACCGCGATGCAACCGGCGAAGGCCAGCACATCGATCTTTCGCTGCTCGATGTACAGGTCGCCACGCTCGCCAACCAAGCCATGAACTACCTGGTATCCGGCGAAGCACCGCGCCGCCTCGGCAATAGCCATCCCAATATCGTGCCGTATCAAGCTTTCCCCGCCGCCGACGGCCACCTCATCCTCGCCGTGGGCAACGACGATCAGTTTCGCCGCTTCTGCGAGGTGGCGGGCATTAGCGAATTGGCGGACGATCCGCGCTACGCGACCAACTCGGCACGGGTCGCCCACCGCAAAGAGTTGGTCGAACGCCTGGAGGCAATACTGCGCACCCGTACTCGTGCTGAATGGCTGCAGGCGTTGGAGCCGGCCGGTGTGCCTTGCGGCCCCATCAACGACATTGCCGAGGTGTTCCAGGACCCGCAGGTGCAAAGCCGCGGCCTTGCACGACAGTACCGCCGTCCGGACGGCAGCACCGTGCCCGGCGTGGCCAATCCCATTCGTTATTCCGCCACCCCCATCGCGGACGCCCCCGCCGCGCCGCAGTTGGGCGCTGACACCTTCAGCGTATTGCAAGAATGGTTACGGATGGACGCGGACGAGATTCGACAGTTAAGGGAAGCCGGGGTGGTTGAAGCACGAGGCGAGTGACGCAGTAGTGCGTTGGCCCATGCCGCGATGGCACTCTACGAGGAAGCGCACCTAATAGCCGCGGTCGCGGTACTACGACAAATGGCACGTAGGTGGTCGCAGCCTACGATTTTGGTGGCGCCTGCAACACCATGCACGGCGGAGTCGCCGCTCCCACCGGTGCTGTTTCGAGCCTCACTGTAGGAGCGGCCGCCGGCCGCGAAGTGCCGCTATCGCCAGCTAACCGGTCTTCTTCTCCCGCGGCCGCAGCAGCGCTTCTTGCGCGATGCTGGCGACGAGTTCGCCAGATTGATTGAACAGCCGCCCGTAGATCAGACCCCGGGCGTTGGAGCCGTTCGGGCTTTCCATGCTGTAGAGCAGCCACTCGTTGACACTGAACGGGCGATGAAACCACACCGCATGATCGAGGCTGGCTGCCTGGATAGTGACATTCCGGGCCTTAGCCTCCGGAATATGCGGGTGCATGAAGGTCCATAGAAGTTCAAAATCCGATGCGCCGGCAAGTACAGCCCGATGCAGATTAGGCTCGTCCGGCAGTTGGTCGCGCACCCGCATCCACACTGCCCGCTCCGCGGGCATAGCCTCGGTGTAGAACTTATCTTCGGGGTCGACCGGGCGATAGTCGATAATACGATCCCAGAGAAGCGGTGCTTCCAGGCGGCGCGGCACCCGGTCCATCGCCTCGCTCAATTCGCGGTAGTTCTTCAGGGATTCCGGCGGCGGCACCTCGGGCATGCCCACCTGATGCTCCAACCCGGGTTCCTGGACCTGGAACGAAGCCGACAAATCGAAGATCGGACGGCCGTGCTGAATGCCCTGCACGTGGCGCGTGGTAAAGCTGCCGCCATCGCGGATCCGGCTGACCTGGTACAACACCGGCGCGTTGGGGTCACCCGCGCGCAAGAAGTAGCTGTGCAGGGAATGGGCGACGCGATCGCCATTGACCGTGCGCGCAGCAGCCTGCAGCGCCTGCCCGACGGCCTGCCCGCCGAATATATGCCCGAAATTCAAATCGGTGCTCGGGCCTACGAAAACGTTCTCCTCGATCTGGTCCAGTTCGACCAGATCGAGCGCACTCTTCAACTCTCTCACTAAGCGTTTCCTCTAGTCGGATCGGGCACCACGCGCACCAGCAGCTTGCCGCGGTTTTCACCCTGCAGCAGGCCCTGAAATGCCTTCACGGCGTTGTCCAAGCCGTCGACAATGTCTTCTTTGTAGCGAATGCGGCCGTCTTTAAGCCAGCCGCTCATGTCTTTCAGAAAATCCGGCATCCGCTCCAGGTGGTCGGACTGAATGAACCCGCGTACGGTCAGCTTGCGCGTCAGGACGGCACGCATGAAGCCGGCCAGGCGATCCGGCCCGCTGGGAGGCGCGGTGTCGTTGTAATGCGCGATGGTACCGCATACCGGCATGCGGCCGAACTCGTTCAGCAGCGGCGTGACCGCGTCCAGCACCTTGCCGCCGACGTTCTCATAATATATATCCACGCCGTCGGGGCAGGCCGCCGCCAAGGCCTGAGGCAAAGCCTCATCGCGGTGATTGACGCAAGCGTCGAAGCCGAGTTCTTCGGTGACATAGCGGCACTTGTCTTCGCTGCCGGCGACGCCGACGACGCGGCAGCCTTTCAGCTTGCCCAGTTGGCCGACAACCTGCCCCACCGCGCCGCTTGCAGCGGACACCACCACGGTCTCGCCGGGCTGCGGCTTACCGAGATCGAGCAGCCCGACATAGGCCGTGAAGCCGGGCATGCCCATAACGCCAAGTGCGGTGGATAGCGGCGCCTGCGCAGGGTCGAGCTTACGCACGCCGGTACCGTCGGAGAGCGCGTGCGTCTGCCAGCCGTTGAAACTCAGCACGTAATCGCCGGCGGCGTATCCATCGAGCCGGCTCTCCAGCACACGGCTAACGGTACCTCCGACCATGGTCTGGCCAATTGCCACCGGCTGCGCATAAGAGCGCTCCGCGCTCATGCGCCCGCGCATGTAGGGATCTAGAGACAGGTAGACGGTTTCAAGCAGCATCTCGCCATCGCCCGGGCTCGGTATCGGCATAGATTCCAGTACTAGGTTGTCTTCGGTCGGCATCCCCTCCGGGCGTGAGGCCAGGTAGATTCTGCGTCCGCTGTCAGCCATGACTCTCCTCCTCGTTCTGGTTTGTCTCGCTCGCGAAGCCGGCTTACCCCAGCTTGCGGCGGACCTCAGTATAAGCTAGAAACAAAGAGCAAGAGCCAATACGAAACGCTATTTCATAATGCGGAATAACAAAGAGAGGATGGATCATGCGCATCGTGCAAGGTATTGAGGAATTAAAGGCGCTGGCTGGTCAGGAATTGGGGCTGAGCGACTGGTTCACCATCGATCAGGAGCGCATTCAAGCCTTTGCCGATGCGACCGGCGATCATCAGTGGATCCATGTCGATGTCGAACGCGCCCAGCGTGAGTCGCCGTTCCGGGCACCGATCGCGCATGGTTTCCTTACCTTGTCACTGCTACCGATGCTGACACAGGGCATCTATACCGTGGAAGGCCCCTCCGCGCGCATCAATTATGGGCTGGACAAAGTCCGCTTCCCTGCGCCGGTACCGGCGGGTGCGCGGGTTCGGGCGCGCGTTCTGCTGGCCGATGTCGAACCCCAGGGCGAAGGCCGCTGGATGATGCGCATCCGCACCACGATCGAGCTCGAAGGCAGCGAACGCCCCGCTTGCGTGGCGGAAAGCCTGGCTTTGCTGGTCTTCTGAATCATCTGCGTCGCTATTGCACGCGTGTGGGACTTCAGGCTACGCGAACTTTCCGTAAATAGGGTATACGGATTTAATGGTTGATGGGGCACCTTCACCCCATCAATCTGATACCACCCTCAGATGGTTGATAGATCGACTCCGTAGTTGAGTTCCTCTGCGAAGTCCGGCAGTCCGTAACCGATGGTTTTCTTGTAGAAA
>JAJUGG010000110.1 GCA_029268285.1 Ectothiorhodospiraceae bacterium
CTGCCGGGTGAGCAGGCGGTAGCAGGCGTCATGGTCGAAGTGCCAGGGCGGGCGGCGCTTGCTGCCGGCGCGCTCGGCGATAGAGGCCGGCGGCTCGAAGTCGTCGTTGTAGAGCAGTTCGGCCGGGGCGAGGCGCTCGATCTCGGACAGCAGGCCGTCCAGGCCTTCCACTTCCAGCGTCGTGAAGTGGCCGCTGGAGAGTTCCAAGGTGGCGACGCCGAAGCGCTCGCCTTCGCCCGCAATGGCCATGAGCAGGTTGCTGCGCCGCTCGTCGAGCAAGGACTCTTCGGTAAGCGTGCCGGGCGTGACGATGCGCACGACCTTGCGCTCGACCGGGCCTTTGCTGGTCGCCGGGTCGCCGATCTGCTCGCAGATCGCCACCGACTCGCCGCGCCGCACCAGTTTCGCAAGATAGCTCTCCATGGCATGCACCGGCACGCCGGCCATGGGAATTGGCTTGCCGGCCGACTGCCCGCGCGTGGTGAGGGTAATGTCGAGCAGCTTGGCAGCGCGTACCGCATCATCGTAGAAGAGCTCGTAGAAATCACCCATGCGGTAGAACATCAGGATGTCCGGATGCTCCGCCTTGACGCGCAAATATTGCTGCATCATCGGGGTGTGCTGCTGTTGCTTTTCGCCCTGAGTCACTGCTGCACCACCCATCTCACAGCTTGCTTGTTGCTTGAGAACATAATTCGCTTCGGTCTGAAATCTGTTTGCGTGGCCTGCGCCGACTCCGGCTGCGCGACGCGATGCGTAGCCTGTCGATGTGAGCAGGGCGCCGCGTGTACGTCGTTCTCGTATTGGAAACGGCGCCGGTGATCGCCCCCGCCTCGGGGCATCTGCACGACCCGGCGGTGAAGAATAACAAACACGGCAATGTGCCACTATCGGCCGAGCCCGAGCGCGGGCTGAAACCGGGGTTCGACTTGGTCACCGCCTACTCCCCTGATTCGCCCGCGCCATTTCGACGAAGGCGCGCAGGTAGTCGAGCTGTCCTTCCGTTTCGCGGTATCCGAGGAAGATCTGCTTGGCTACGCCGTGCCGGCCCAGCTGTACTGCGGCCACTTCGAAGCGTTCTGCTTGCTCCTCTACCAGCCAGCGCGGCAGTGATGCTACGCCGCGGCCGCTGGCGACCATCTGCAGCATGATGTCAGTGGTTTCGATGGGCTTGTGGCGCTTGGGCGCGATTCCTGCCGGGGTGAGGAATTGGGTGTAGATATCAAGGCGGTCGAGGGCCACCGGGTAGGTGATTAGGGTCTCGTTGGCAAGTTGCGCCGGCTTTACGTAGGGGGCGCCCCGCAGCGGATGCCCTGGTCCGACCACCAGCACTTGCTCGTAATCGAACACCGGCTCAAAGGTGAGCCCGTTCTTGTAGAGCGGGTCGGGCGTGACCAGCATGTCGATTTCGTAGCCGAATAAGGCACCGATGCCGCCGAACTGGAACTTCTGCTTCACGTCCACATCCACCGCCGGCCAAGCGGTGAGGTAGGGTGCGACGATCTTCAGCAGCCATTGATAACAGGGGTGGCACTCCATACCGATGCGCAGCCCGCCGCGCTCGCCGCGGGCGAACTGCCCCAGCCGCTCTTCGGCGTGGTCGAGCTGCGGTAGCAGCCGGTTGGCAACCGCCAGCAGGTACTCACCCGCTTGAGTGGGATGTAGGCTGCGACCCTCGCGGCGCCAGATGGTCACCCCAAGCAGGTCTTCCAGCTTGCGCACGGTATGGCTCAGCGCCGACTGGGTGAGGTGCAGCTTCTCGGCAGCGGCGGTCAGCGAGCCGTATCGGTCGACGGCGCGGATGATCTCGAGGTGGGAGCGTTCCAAGATAGCCATGTGGGCGGTCTCGCATGAAGTATATTAATCGATGGATGAAATAATGCCATTTTTATTCATGGATTGAGAGGCCTAGCCTATTCGCCACAGCAAACAAACCAAGGCGGACACTATGGCGATCACTCATAACCTCGGTTTTCCGCGCATCGGCGCTAAGCGCGAACTCAAGTTCGCCCTCGAGTCCTACTGGAAGGGGCAGTCCTCTCGCGACGCGCTGCAGGCGCTCGGCGCCGAGCTGCGCCGCCGCCACTGGGAGCAGCAGTCGGGCCTGGACCTGGTGCCAGTGGGCGATTTCAGCTTCTATGACCAGGTGCTGGACATGAGCTTCACCCTGGGCAACCTGCCCGAGCGGGTGCAGGATTTCCACGGCGATCCGCTGGACAACTACTTCCGCGTCGCCCGCGGCCGTTCGGCCCAGGCCGCCGAGGAGCACGCCCAGTGCTGCGGCGGCGTGGCTGCCGGCGAGATGACCAAGTGGTTCGACACCAACTACCATTACATCGTCCCTGAGTTCAGCGCCGCCACGGAGTTCACGCTGAATGCCTCGCGCCTCTTGGCGCAGCTGGCCGAAGCGAAGGCTCAGGGGGTCAATCCCAAGCCGGTGCTCATCGGGCCGGTGACTTATCTGGGCCTCGGCAAGGCTAAAGACGGTTCCAACAAGCTCGCCCTGCTCGAGCGCCTGCTGCCGGTTTACGCCCAGCTGCTGGAGGCATTGGCCGACGCCGGTGTCGAGTGGGTGCAGATCGACGAGCCGCTGCTGGTCACCGAGCTCGATGCCGCTTGGCAGCATGCGTTCAACCTTGCCTACCACCATCTCAAGAGTTGCCGCGTCAAGCTGCTGCTGGCGAGCTACTTCGGCCCGTTGGCCGACAACACCCACCTTGCCGCTAACCTGCCGGTGGCGGGGCTGCACGTGGACGCGATCAACGGCCGCGAGGACGTGCAGACGCTGGTTGACATGCTGCCCTCCCACAAGGTGCTGTCCCTGGGCGTGATCAACGGCCGCAACATCTGGAAAACCGACCTTACGGCGACGCTGGACTGGCTGGAACCGCTGCAGCGGCGCCTAGACGAGCGGCTTTGGGTCGCCCCCTCCTGCTCGCTGCTGCATGTGCCGGTGGACCTGGCTTGCGAGCAGAAGCTGGATGCCGAGCTCAAGTCCTGGCTGGCCTTCGCGCTGCAGAAGCTCGACGAGCTGCGCCTCATCGCTACGGCACTCAATCAGGGCCGCGACGCGGTGCGCGCGGAGCTTGCGGCCAATCGCGCCGCCTGCGAGGCCCGGCGCCAATCGCCGCGGGTGCACAATCCGGCGGTGCAGGCCGCTTTGGCCAGGGTCGACGCGGAGCTTGGCCGGCGCCAAAGTTCGTACGTCGAGCGTGCCGCCAAGCAGGCGGCGCAGCTCGAGCTGCCCAAATTTCCTACCACTACCATCGGCTCTTTCCCGCAGACGGCGGAGATTCGCCAGGCACGCCGCCAGTTCAAGGCCGGCGAACTGGACGAGGCGGCCTACCGAACGGCCATGCGCGCCGAGATCGCTCGCAGCGTGCGCGAGCAGGAGGCGCTGGGGCTGGACGTGCTGGTACACGGCGAGGCCGAGCGCAACGACATGGTGGAGTACTTCGGCGAGCAGCTCGACGGCTACGCCTTCAGTCAGTTCGGTTGGGTGCAGAGCTACGGCTCGCGTTGTGTGAAGCCGCCCATTCTGTTCGGCGACATCAGCCGTCCCCGGCCCATGACTGTGGAGTGGATTCGCTACGCGCAGTCGCTGACCGATAAGCCCTTGAAGGGCATGCTCACCGGTCCGGTGACCATGCTCAACTGGTCCTTCGTGCGCGACGACCAGCCGCGTGCGGTGTCCTGCCGGCAGCTGGCGCTGGCCATCCGCGAGGAGGTGCTGGATCTGGAGCAAGCCGGCGTGCGGGTGATCCAGATCGACGAGGCCGCGCTGCGCGAGGGGCTGCCGCTGCGCCGTTCGCAGTGGCAAGAGTACCTGGGCTGGGCGGTGGAGTGCTTCCGTATTGCCGCCAACGGCGTCTCCGACGAAACCCAGATCCATACCCACATGTGCTACTCGGAGTTCAACGACATCATTGCCTCGATCGCAGCAATGGACGCCGACGTTATCACCATCGAGACCTCTCGCTCGGACATGGAACTGTTGGACGCCTTCGACAGCTTCAACTACCCGAATGAGATTGGCCCGGGCGTGTACGACATCCACTCGCCCAACATCCCGGCCGAGACGCACATCGTCGAGCTGATGAGAAAAGCCGCCGAACGCATCCCCGCCGAGCGGCTATGGGTGAATCCCGACTGTGGGCTGAAGACCCGGCAGTGGGAGGAGGTGATTCCGGCGCTGACCAACATGGTGGCGGCGGCAAGAACGCTGCGCGAATCGCTTACTTGATCGTCCGAATCTTGCATCGACCGTCCCGGCGTTGCGCCGGGACGGCTCCGGCTGTCGCCAGCTTTTAGTCCCAGCTCAGCGCCCCGCCGGTCTGATACTCCGTCACCCGCGTCTCAAAGAAGTTTTTCTCCTTGCGCAGATTGGCCTGCTCGTCCAGCCACGGCAGTACGTTCTTCGCGCCTGGAAAGGGCTCGGCGATGTTCAGCTGCCGGGCGCGGCGGTTGGCGACGTAGCGGAACTGCCCGCTGTGCATCTCTGCGCTGTAGCCGAGGATGGGCTGGGGCAGCAGATAGCGGGCGTACTCGACCTCGGCGGCCTCGGCTTCGGCCCACATAGTGTCTAGCGCTTGCGGGTCCAGGGTCAGGTTCTCTTCCTCGATGATCTGTCTCGCCACCCGGATGCCGAAGCCGCAGTGCATAACCTCGTCGCGCAGGATGTATTGGAACTGCTCACCGGTGCCCTTCATCAGCCCGCGTCGCTGTAGCGCGAAAATCGGTGTAAAGCCGTTGTAGAACCAGCAGCCCTCGAATACAGCGGCGAAGAAGATGTAGGCCATGACGAAGTTGTGCAGCTCGTCGCGGTTGCGCAGGTCGATGTCTGGCCGCATCACCGAGCTCAGCCGGGTGTTGGCCAGGCGGATCTTGGCGTGGATAGCGGGCACCACCCGGTAGCGGTTGTAGATCTCGCTTTGATCGAAGCCCAGGGTCTCGATGCAGTGCTGGTAGGTCCAGGTGTGCAGCGCCTCCTCATAGACCTGGCGAGCCTGATAGATCTGCAGTTCTGGAGCGCTCATTTTCTCCATTACCGCGAGGCCGATGTTGCGCATGGCCAGGATGTCGGAGGTAGTGAGGTAGGCCAGCACATTCTCATAGACGTGGCGTTCGGCCGGCGAGAGGCGGTGTTGGTAGTCGTGGACGTCCTGGCTCATGTTGATGTCCAGCGGCGTCCAGTGGTTCTTGTTGGCGTTGATGAAGTACTTCCAGGCCCAGGGGTAGCGGAAAGGCGCGAGTTGGTTGATGTCGGTCTGGCCGTTGACCACACGCTTGTCCTCTGGGCGCACCGGGGCGGCGCCGGCGGTCGCAGTGGTAGAGGCGACGTTGTCGCTCCAGTTGAGCATGGCGATCTCCTGATTCGTGTTCATGATTTGGCAGTTCCCCGATTCGTCATCCCGGCACAGCCGGGATGACGGGTGGGGCGGGGGCAGCCCGCGCGCGGCGCTGCCGCTTATTGGCAAGCTTCGCAGTCGGGGTCGTCGATGCTACATGTCGTCGGCTCGACGGCGGCGTCAGGGCGGGCGTCGCGCACTGCGCTCTTCTCGACGTGGGTCGCGCCCAGCGTGCGCAGGTAATAGGTGGTTTTCAGGCCGCGCTTCCAGGCCAGTTTGTAGAGCTCGTCCAGCTTTCGCCCGGATGGCTCGCTCATGTAAAGGTTCAGTGACTGGGCCTGGTCCAACCATTTCTGCCGGCGTGCCGCCGCTTCCACCAGCCAGCGCGGATCCACCTCGAAGGCAGTGGCGTAGAGCTGCTTCAAATCGGCCGGTACCCGGTCGATATGGGCGAGCGAGCCGTCGAAGTACTTGAGGTCGTTGACCATCACCGGGTCCCACAGCCCCCGCGCCTTGAGGTCGGCCACCAGGTACGGATTCACGACCGTGAATTCGCCCGAGAGGTTCGATTTCACGTACAGATTCTGGTAGGTAGGCTCAATGCTGGCGGAGACGCCGACAATGTTGGCGATGGTGGCCGTAGGCGCAATGGCGAGACAGTTGGAATTGCGCATGCCCGCCTGCACCCGCGCGCGCAGGCCGTCCCAATCCAGGCTGGTAGAACCGTCCACCTCAAGACCGTCCTCGCCGCGGGCCGCGGCCAGCCGCTGCAGTGAATCGATCGGCAAGATGCCTTGGCTCCACAGCGAACCCTCAAAGCTCGGGTAGCGCCCGCGCTCGGCGGCCAGCTCAGTGGAGGCCTGGATGGCGTAGTAGCTCAGCGCCTCGGCGGAGTGGTCGGCAAACTCCACTGCCTCGGGCGAGGCGTAGGGGATGCGCAGGGTGTGCAAGGCATCCTGAAAACCCATTAGCCCCAGACCAACTGGGCGGTGGCGCAGGTTGCTGCGGCGGGCCTGGGGCACGCTGTAATAGTTGATGTCGATAACATTGTCGAGCATGCGCATGGCGGTGCGCACGGTGGTCTCGAGTTTTGCTAAGTCCAGGCCTTGGGCGCCGAGATGATTGACCAAGTTGACCGAGCCGAGATTGCAGACTGCGATCTCTCCGTCAGAGGTGTTGAGGGTGATCTCGGTGCAGAGGTTGGAGGAGTGCACTACGCCCACATGCTGCTGAGGTGAACGCAGGTTGCAGGGGTCCTTAAAGGTGATCCAGGGATGGCCGGTCTCGAACAGCATGGAGAGCATGCGCCGCCACAACTGAACCGCGCCCACCTGCTTGTGGTTGCGCAGCTCGCCGCGTTCGGCCTTGGCTTCGTATGCCAAATAGGCCTTGTTGAAGTCTTCCCCGTAGAGATCGTGCAGATCCGCCACCTCGTCGGGGGAGAACAGCGTCCACTGGCCGTCTTCCAGCACACGCTGGACGAACAGGTCCGGGATCCAGTGGGCGGTGTTCATGTCGTGGGTGCGGCGGCGGTCGTCGCCGGTGTTCTTACGCAGATCGAGGAACTCCTCGATGTCCAGGTGCCAAGTCTCCAGATAGGCGCAGACTGCACCCTTACGCTTGCCGCCTTGATTCACCGCCACAGCGGTGTCGTTGGCTACCTTCAGGAACGGCACCACGCCTTGACTCTTGCCGTTGGTGCCCTTGATGTGAGCCCCTAGTGCCCGTACTCGGGTCCAGTCGTTGCCCAGGCCACCGGCGAATTTGGACAGCAGAGCGTTGTCGCGAATGGCCGAATAGATGCCGGCCAGGTCGTCCGGCACGGTCGTGAGATAACAACTAGAGAGCTGCGGCCGCAGAGTGCCGGCGTTGAACAGGGTCGGGGTGCTGCACATGAAGTCGTGGCTTGAGAGTAGGCGGTAGAACTCGATAGCGCGCTCCTCCCGATCCACCTCGTTGAGCGCCAGGCCCATGGCAACGCGCATGAAGAAGGCCTGGGGCAGCTCGAAACGAGTGTCTCGATGGTGCTGGAAGTAGCGGTCGTAGAGGGTCTGCAGGCCGAGGTAGTTAAAGGCCAGATCCCGGTCGGGGAGCAGCGCAGCACCTAGCCGCTCAAGGTCGAACTCCAGTAAACGCGGATCCAGCAACTCCAGCTCGACTGCCCGGTGGATGTACTGGCCGAAGTAGTCGGGGTAGAGCTCGGCCATCTCCGCTTGCGTCGCGCCCTGGCGGGCGCCAGCGAGAAAAGACAAGGCCTCGCGGCGAATCAGGTCCAGTAGCAGGCGGGCCGCGACGAAGCCGTAGTTTGGCTCACGCTCAATGAGGGTGCGCGCGCTCATCACTAGCGCCTGGCCGACCTCGTCCTCGCTAACGCCGTCATAGATGTTGCGCAGGGCCTCCTCGACCACCGGCGCGGCCTGTACATCGGTGAGCCCCGCGCAGGCCTCGTCCACCAGTTGCTCCATTCGGCGCGGGTCCAGCGCCTCCTTGCGACCGTCTGCCAGGCTTACTTGCAGCGCCGCCGCGGCCGGCGCCTCGCTGGCCTCGGCGACCGGCCGTTTGCGGGCGCGCTCGGCCCGGTAGAGTACGTAGGCGCGGGCAACCTTGTGGTGGCCTTCGCGCATCAGAGCCAGCTCCACCTGGTCTTGGATGTCCTCGATGTGTACGGTGCCGCCGTCGGGAACGCGACGGGTCAGTGCTGTCACCACCTGCGCCGTTAGCGCTATCACGATGTCGTGGATACGGCGTGAATCGGCGGCGGTGCCACCCTCCACGGCCAAAAAGGCCTTCGTGACGGCGACGCTGATTTTGGACGGATTGAATTCGGTTAGGCTGCCGTCGCGGCGGATCACCCGCAGGTCGGCGCGCGTGGGCGGATTGGGGTAGGCGAGAGAGCTGGACTGCATGGTTTCCTCCGTGGGTTGCTCGGGGAACCATCGCGGAGGTATCGGGTAAAGACGTCGCGAACAGGCAGGGTCTTCACACCGGGAACCTTGACGCGAGATTCCGGGATAGGGCCTGTGTGCAGGCCTGTGTCTTCGGAGGCATTCGGGCTTGTGCGGTCAAAGCCGCCTTACCGTTGCGCGACAGCCCCGGAGTCTCACCGGGTTCCCCTCCGCGACCCAATATGTAGGGTCGTTGTAAAGACGGTATCCAATATAGTGTGTGTCGCTGGGGGCTGGCAAGTACTGGCGGCCGTGAGGCCGCGGCAGTAGCAAATCGCGGCGAACGCCGGAATCAAAAAAGCCGCCGCGGATAATTCGCGCTGCGGCCTATTCTGCCAACCATGGCAACGCGGCAACGACCATGGCTTCTACGCCGGTCTGGAGCGTCGGGTGTATCACAGGGGCAAAGTATGGGCTGTGGTTGGTGGGGAGCATGCTGAGTTCTCCCGCGGCCTTCGCTGCTGCGTACTGGTCGGGATCCGTGCCGCCGAAGAACCAGAAAACGGCGGGAGCCTCCCACTGGGCGCCAAAAGCCCCGAAGTCCTCGCTGGCCGAGGTGGGACCGACTTGCTGCACCCGGTCGGCCGAAAAATGCCGGCGAAAAACGTTGGCAACGCGTTCGCTCGCGGCCGGGTCGCTGTACCCGAGCGGGTAGCGGTTCAATATCGCGAATTCAGGTGGTTGCGGTGCCCCCGAGGCTTCTGCCTCGGCGTTGACGATACGTTCGATGGCGGCCAGCACGCGCTTACGCACCTCGGTGTCGAAGGTGCGCACGTTCAGTTTGATGACGGCCTCATCCGGAATCACGTTCTCTTTGGTGCCCGCCTGCAGGGCGCCGATCGTCACGACGGCGGATTCGGCTGCCGCCAGCTCGCGCGAGACGATGATCTGCAGCCGCATTATCGTCGCCGCAGGCGTGCATGACGGGGTCCGTCTTGCCTTCGCGATCGGTGGCTGTGAGCCTGCTGGCGTAGGGGAGGCCGGTTCTCACTTCGACCGGCAGCGCGTCCATATCGGCCCGCAATATTACCGTCCGCCCTTCACCTTTACGCAGTAGGCCCACAACGCCGGTTCTTCCCATACCGGTGGTTACTTCGTATCCTTCGGCAGGAAGTCAATCCGCAGCCAGTCCCGCCGTCCTCGATTCCTGCATCGAAAGTTCCGGATGGGCGTGCACATCGGTGTACAGCGCTTCCAGGTCCGGCAGCAGACTCTGCAGCCCAGCGAGCGCTGTGTTGGAAGGGCTCGTGCCCGTGGTGTCGCGTTGCTTGTTCATGTATCCACTCCATCGCCAAGAAGAGCTGCAGCGCGCGCTACGCTGATCGTGCCGCCGGCGGTACTGGCGTCGCTGGGGCGTTGCAACCGTCGGATATGGTTTTGGCTTTTCGCTAAGGC
>JAJUGG010000111.1 GCA_029268285.1 Ectothiorhodospiraceae bacterium
ATCATCTTCGCCACATCGAGGGTGACGTTCTCGACCTGGATGCCGTGCTCGTGCAGTTCGTTGGCAATTTTGTAGTACTGCTCGGAAGACTCGAGGAGCGCCTTGGAAGGGATGCAGCCGACGTTCAGACAGGTGCCGCCGAGAGCCGGTTCGTTCTTCTTGTTGCACCACTCTTCGATCACGGCGGTGTTCAGGCCGTGCTGGGCGCAACGAATGGCGGCCACGTAGCCCGCCGGTCCTGCGCCGATCACGACGACGTCGAAGGAATTAGCCATATCTACTCCTTATTCGTTGTGGGTCCGCGTCCTGGCGCCGCTCCACACGGCGCCAAGCCGGACGTTCGGTCGGCTCAGACTTCCAGCAGCAGGCGCGCCGGGTCTTCCAGCATATCCTTGATCGTCACCAGGAAGCTCACCGCCTCGCGGCCGTCGATGATGCGGTGATCGTAGGTCAGCGCAAGATACATCATCGGCCGGATCTGGATCTCGCCATCCACCACCATCGGCCGCTCCTTGATGGCGTGCATGCCGAGAATGGCACTCTGCGGCGGGTTGAGGATCGGCGTCGACATCAGCGAGCCGAAGATGCCGCCGTTGGTGATGGAGAAGGTACCGCCGGTCAGCTCGTCGATGCCGAGCTTGCCGGCTTGACCGCGCTTGCCGAGGTCCTCGATGGACTTTTCGATATCGGCAAAGCTCATCTGGTCGGCATCGCGCACGATGGGTACGACCAGGCCGCGCGGCGTGCTAACGGCGATGCCGATGTCATAGTAGCCGTGGTAGATGATGTCGTTGCCATCGATGGACGCGTTCACCGCCGGGAAGCGCTTGAGCGCCTCGATGGCGGCCTTCACGAAGAAGGACATGAAGCCGAGCTTCACGTCGTGGCTCTTCGCGAAGCGGTCCTTGTAGCGGTTGCGCAGATCCATCACCGGCTTCATGTCGACCTCGTTAAAGGTGGTCAACATGGCCGCCGTGTGCTGAGCCTCGACCAGGCGCTCAGCGATGCGCTGACGCAGGCGCGTCATGGGCACGCGGCGCTCCGGACGCTCGCCCTGCATGGCAGGAGCCGAAGCCGCCGGCGCCGGCACGGAGGCGGCACCTGCCGTCTGCTGCTGGCCGCTAGGCTCGAGCTCAGGCTTCTGCTCAACCGGGCGCACGTTACCGCCTTCGCTGCCCTGGACGCTCTCGAGGTAGTTAAGCACGTCTTCCTTGGTGATGCGGCCGCCGCGGCCCGTGCCTTGGATGTGCTCCGGGTTGAGCTGGTACTGCTCGATCATGCGCCGCACGGCAGGGCTCAGGTCCTCGGTATTGGTCTCGACTGCGGGCTCGGCGGCAGCAGTCGTGCTCGCGCTCGGCGCAGCCGCCGGCGCCTTGGCTTCCGCCTTGCTCGCCGCCGCGCCACCCTCTTCCAGGGTCGCCAGCAGTTCGCCGGAGGTCACCGTATCGCCGTCGGTCTTGAGGATCTCGCCGAGCACGCCGTCGGCCGGGGCGGGCACTTCCAGCACCACCTTGTCGGTTTCCAGATCCACCAAGTTTTCATCGCGTTTGACCGCGTCGCCCGGCTGCTTGTGCCAGCTGACGACCGTGGCTTCGGACACGGATTCAGGCAACGGCGGTACTTTGACTTCGATACTCATCAAGCTTTCCTTTCAGACCCTGTTCATCTATTCGGGCTGTGTTGTTACGACTGCTTCGAGTTTCAACTAGGCTCCGAGCGCATCGTCGACCAGCTGACGCTGTTGCTCGAAGTGGAGCTTGGCATAGCCCACGGCCGGCGAAGCGGAGGCCTCGCGACCGGCATAGGTCAGCTCCTGATCCTGACGCATGCAGCGCAGGAAGTGGTGCTGACTGGAGTACCAGGCTCCCTGGTTCTTGGGCTCTTCCTGGCACCAGACGACCTGCTTGGCATTGCTGTAGCGACGCCGCAGCAATGCGCTGAGCTCCTTCTCCGGGAACGGATAGAGCTGCTCGACGCGCACGATGGCCACATTCTCGAGCTCGCGCTTGCGCCGCTCCTCGAGCAGATCGAAATACACCTTACCGCTGCAGAGTACGACCCGCTCGACGTTCTTCGGCTTGATGTCGTCGATCTCGTCGATGACCAGCTGATAGCCGCCGTTGGCGAGATCGTCCAGCGACGACGTCGACAGCTTGTGGCGGAGCAGGCTCTTGGGCGTCATCACCACCAGCGGCTTACGGAAGCTGGCGCGGATCTGCCGACGCAGCATGTGGAAGAACTGCGCCGGGGTCGACGGCACGCAAACCTGGATGTTGTGCTCGGCGCAAAGCTGGAGGAAACGCTCGAGGCGCGCCGACGAGTGCTCCGGCCCTTGGCCTTCGTAGCCGTGCGGCAGGAACATGGTCAGACCGCACAGGCGTCCCCACTTCGCCTCGCCTGAACTGATGAACTGGTCGATGACGACCTGGGCGCCGTTGACGAAGTCGCCGAACTGCGCCTCCCAAATCACCAGGGTGTACGGGTCGGCTGTGGCGTAGCCGTACTCGAAGCCAAGCACCGCCTCTTCCGACAGCAGGGAGTCGATGACGATGAAGTCGTTGGGATTCTCGGTCAGCGTCTTCAGCGGCACGAAGCTGCTGCCGTCCTTGGTGTTGTGAAGCACCGCATGGCGATGGAAGAAGGTGCCGCGACCGCTGTCCTGCCCCGTCAGGCGAACCTTGTAGCCTTCTTTAAGCAGGGTAGCGTAGGCCATGGTTTCGGCAAAGCCCCAGTCCATGGCCAGCGCGCCGGCCGCCATCTTGCGCCGGTTCTCGACGATAGCCGCAACACGGCTGTTGAGCTCGAAGCCCTCGGGCAGTTGCTGCAGTTGCTCCTGCAATTCTTGGATCTGCTGGACGGGCACAGTGGTTTCGACGACATCGTCCAGAGAGCCTTCGAAGAAGGGCGACCAATCGACCGAGAACTCGCTCTTCACGTTGGTGAGTATGTTACGCGCCACGATCTGGTGGGCGTCGAGCTTATCCCGGTACTCCTGCACCAGCCGGTCGGCCTCGGCCTCGTCGAGCACGCCCTCGCGCTGCAATTGCTCGGCATAGAGCGCACGCACCAGCGTGTGCTGCTTGATCTTGGAGTACATCATCGGCTGGGTCGCCGACGGCTCGTCCGCCTCGTTGTGGCCGTGGCGGCGGTAGCACACCAGGTCGATCACCACGTCCTTCTTGAACTGCTTACGGTAGTCCGCGGCCAGCTCGGTGACGAAGAGCACCGCTTCCGGGTCGTCGCCGTTTACGTGGAAGATCGGCGCCTGCACCATCTTTGCCACCTCGGTGGCGTAGAAGGACGAGCGCGCGTCCAGCGGGTTGGACGTAGTGAAGCCGATCTGGTTGTTGATGATGATGTGGACGGTGCCGCCGGTGTAGAAACCGCGCGCCTGCGAAAGCTGGATCGTCTCCATCACCACGCCCTGGCCGGCGAAAGCGGCGTCGCCGTGGATCAGCACCGGCATGACTTCCTCGCCGCGCATGTCGCCGCGACGATGCATGCGTGCTCGCGCGGAGCCTTCCACCACCGGATTGACGATTTCCAGATGCGAGGGGTTGAACGCCAGCGCCAGGTGCAGCGCACCGCCCGGGGTTTCGATATCGGAGGAGTAGCCCAGGTGGTACTTCACGTCGCCCGAACCGGCCTTGTCGAGCTGGTAATTGCCCTCGAACTCGGCGAACAAATCCTTCGGATTCTTGCCGAGGATATTGATCAGCACGTTCAGGCGGCCGCGGTGGGCCATGCCCAGCACCATTTCCTTGACGCCCTGCGTACCCGCGCGCTGGATCAGATGGTCGAGCATCGGGATCAGCGACTCGCCGCCTTCCAGCGAGAAGCGCTTCTGGCCGACATACTTGCTATTGAGGTAGCGCTCGATGCCCTCGGCCGCCGTCAGACGCTCGAGGATGAGCCGCTTCTGCTCCTCGGCGTAGTCCGGGCGGCCGCGCGGACGCTCCAACCGCTCCTGGAGCCAGCGCTTCTCCACCGTATCGGTGATATGCATGTACTCCGAGCCGATGTTGCCGGCGTACACGTCCTTCACCAGCGCGATAATGTCGCGTAGCGGCATCTGCTCGCTGGCGAACAGCGAGCCCGTGTTGAAGGCCTGATCCATGTCGGCTTCGGTGAGATTGTGGAAGGCCGGATCCAGATCCGGCACCGGCGGGCGCTCGCGCAGATTGAGCGGGTCGATATTGGCGGCCTGATGACCGCGCACGCGATAGGCGTTGATCAGACGCAGCACCGCAGCCTGCTTCTCGGCCGCCTCCGGCGCCAATGCCTGCGGAGCGGCCGCAACCAAGCGCGGCCGCCCCGTGCTGCGAGCCAGTGCCGCGAACTCCTCGCGTACAGGCCCGTGCGGGATGTCCTTGGGACGACGGGAATCGCCGGCTTCCAACCCCTGGAAAAAGGCGCGCCACTCGGTAGGCACCGCCTCGGCGTTTCGGAGGTATTCTTCGTAGAGATCCTCCAAAAACGTTGCGTTGCCGCCGCTGAGATAGGAACTCAACTGTAGTTCTTTAAAGGGGCGTTTCATCGACTATCACCTAAAGCGTGCGCTGCGATCGCGGCCAAGAAAAACCGACGCAGGTTGGGTATGGGACTATCCGTGAGAAAAAAAGGGGAAGGGCGCGGACACGGCCCCTCGAATACCAAGGGGTGCGGATCAACCTGTTCCGGTATCACCGATGCGCCCCCCACTACCGAATTCGTACCGGACGTGGCGCGGCGGGCGCGAAAAAGAGGCAGGAACGTGGGCCTGTAGCCGACGGGAATCCCTCGACCAACGCCGTTTGCCGTTTACGCTGACGACGCAAGCGAAAGAAGGTTTTACTGCAAAGAAATACGAAGACCTGCATTCGGCCACTAGCTCTACAGGCAAAAAGTGAAGGAAGGGCCATTTCGCCCGCCCTGTTCCGGTGCATGGCCGCGCTTGCCGCTTTTGACGACAGCCCGGCGCAACAGCTGTATAAAATAACGTTTACCCCCCGAATACGCAACCGAATCGGGGGCTTCGCGCGTGCTGCACCGCGGCATAAATGCTTGCCGCAGAGGATACTGGCGGCGCAGGCGCAGAGGTCGGCTATGCTTGCATAAGACCATACACAGCTTATTGATTTTTTCGTGATAGTCTACAGCACAGAAACAAGAGAACCGCAGCCGCGGATGGACCAGAGCCGCCTCACATGAAGCTCGTTCGCCTCAAAACCGCCACACCCGCACACGACGATACCCCGTTCACCGGACGCTCACTCAAGCAGACCGCCGACTGGATCGAATCCTTACCGCGCGGAAACCCCGAAGCCTGCGCGGACACCCTCCGCGGCGCCCTGAACCTGCTCAACCGCAGCGTGCTGAAACGAGCCGCGCGCTTCGATCAACTGGAACTATTGCGCCCCGTGGTGAACGACGCCTGCGTCGGGCTCGTCGCGCGCTACAAGGCCAGCGGCCTGCCGCTAGCGGAGAGCCAGCAGCAACTGGCCGACCAAGTCCTAGGGCTCTACGCCCAGCTCGCGACAGGCTACAAGATCGCGGTGAACGAACAAGTCGAGGCCTGGGAAGCCGGACGACGCCACGCGCTCGCACTGCAATTGGCCATTCAACGTGCGCTGCTCGCGCTGGGACGGGTCTTGCTGGAAAGCTATCGCATCTATGCCCCTGAGCCGCCCCACCTCTGGCGCGACGTTCACACGCTTTACCGGAACGCGGAGCTCGCGAAGCTGCAGGCGCTGCCGGTAGAAGGCACGCGCGATGCCGAGGAGACCGCGCTCTCGATCAAGCAGGCCTATTTGCGCACCACCGTGCTCGCGCTCACCAACCCCTATCACCTCATGCAGGGCGAGGCGGAAGAGCTCTACCGCCGAATCGGGCGTTGGGTTCACTTCGTCCAGCTTCAGGCGCCGACGAGCGATGCCGCGCTCGCCGGCCATTTCGGCGTGGACCTCGGCTCCGATTTCCCGCCGCGGTATTACCCGCGCGGCGTGGCCCAACCACCCAGCACCGCGCCGCGGCTGTTGAACGTGGATCAGTTGATCGACACGCTAGACCACCAGATTCAGGTCAGTAACGAGAGCCTTGCGCAGTCGCGCAGCGCGGCGGCGCTGTCAAGCCGCCTGCAGCGCGACATGTATATCCGGTTCCGCGACGCACTCGCCGGCCGCGGTGAGCGCCGCTCGGAGCGGCGCTCCACCATCGCCCGCCTGGTCATGGTTGAAGGCCTGTCCGGGTGCCATTTCTTCCTCAACGGCCGCCAGCCGTTCGCGCCGGAAAAGACGGAGAGCAGCTGGAGCAGCAGACTGGAACAAGGGGGCGGCAGCGACGGGCTCAGCCTCATCGGCGACGATGAACCCTTCACCCACCCCCGCGCCGAGGGCGACCGCACGTCTCACTTCAAGGCCTACGATTACGAGGCCGACGACGCCTGGAACCGCGCACAGCGGGCAGGCGGCGCCCACACGGCGGAAAAGCGGAAACGCCGCGTGCCTTACCAAGCTCATAGCTGGCACCGCAAGAATGAAAGCGAAGGCGGCTTGGCCCTTTTTTGCGCACAGTGGTGCCCCACCCAGTCTCGCGTTGGAGAACTGGTTGCCTATTGCGACCAAGACACGCCGAATGCCGATGAGTGGCGGATCGGCACCGTCCGCTGGCTACGCACGCGCCCCAGCCGCGGCTTGGAACTCGGGATCAAGCGGCTCGCGAAAAACGGTCACGCAGTGGGAGTAAAGGCCCTGACGGGGGCGGGCAAGGGCTCGGAGTATCTGCGCGGCATCCTGATCCCGCGCGTCAACCCGCTCACCGACCAAGCCACCTTGATTGCGCCGGCGGCTGTCTACGATGTCGGCAGCCTGGTGCGCCTCAGCCTCGACGAACTGGTGCTTCATGCGCGCTTGACCGAACTACTGGAGACAACGCGCCAGTTCTCGCACTTCGGCTTCAAGCTGGTGGAGGCGCCCGTCGACTTCGGTCAATGAAGCGAAGCGGCCCCGACCGCACAGGAAATTCGGGGCCGCTTGGCGGCTTTTTACTCGCTGCCGGCAGGCTGCTCGGTATCGGTTCGCACCTTGGCCGTGAACCAGCCCGACATCAGTATGCCCACTTCGTACAGCAAGCATATCGGAACGGCCAGCAGAACCTGGGACAGCACATCGGGCGGCGTCAGCAGCATGCCGATGACGAACGCGCCCACAACCACATAGGGCCTTTTATCCTTGAGCGACTGGCGGGTGGTTGCGCCGGTATACACCAGCAGTATGACGGCGATCGGCACCTCGAAGGCGGCGCCGAAGGCGAAGAAGAGCGTCAGCACGAAATCCAGGTACTCGCCGATATCCGTCATCGGGAGCACACCTTCCGGCGCCACGCGGGCGAAGAAGCCGAACACCAGTGGAAACACCACGAAGTAGGCGAATACCGCGCCGAGGTAGAACAGCACGGTGCTGGAGAACAACAACGGCCAGACCAAACGCCGCTCGTGACGGTACAGGCCGGGGGCTACGAAGGCCCAGATCTGGTAAAGGATGTATGGCACTGCGATGAAAATGGCGCTTATAAAAGCCAGCTTCATCGGTATGAGAAACGGGGAAGCGACCTTCACCGCGATCATCGAAGCGTTTTCCGGCAGCACCGCGCGCAACGGCCCCGACAGCCAAGCGAAGAGCTGATCCGAAAAGGGATAAAGGGCGAGAAAAACCAGCAGGATCGCGATGACGATACGCAGCAGGCGGCTTCTCAGCTCGAGCAAATGCTCGAGAATGGGCTTGTCCTGTTCAACGGAATCGCTCATGCGTCGCCTCGCGATTTAGCCCGCTCAGTGTCTTTCGACGCTGCGCCGGTCTGGGGCGGCACATCGGTGCGCAGGCTGTCCTTGACCTCCTGCTCCAGTTCGCGGCCGGCTTTTTCTATCTTCTGGAACTCGAGGCCGTCCTTGAGCTCGTAGCCGGCTTTACGCATTTCCTCGACCCGCAGCTCTCGCTCGAGTTCGCTGCGCACGGAATAGAACATCGCGCGCGCTCGCCCTACCCAGAGCCCCACGGTTCGCGCCACGCGCGGAAGCCGCTCAGGGCCGAGCACCAGCAAGCCGATGACGAAGACGACGACTAGTTCGAGAAAGCCCATGTCGAGCACGGGATACCTCCCGTCCGGTACGCCCGGACGCGCTCATCGGTGTGCGGGAGGCCGTTCACCGGCAGCGGCACGAGCATGGCGCAGCCGGAGTGACCCGCCCCGCCTCAGGACGATTTACGCTCTTGCGACGCTTGCTGGTCTACGGTTTCGCCCTTGCGCTCGTCGTGCTCTACACGCGGCTGTTCGCCCTCGCGCATCGCATCCTTGAAGCCGCGAATGGCGCCACCAAGATCCCCGCCAATGTTGCGCAACTTCTTGGTGCCGAACAGCAGCAAGACGATGGCCAGAATGACGAGCAGGGACGTCACGCTAATACCGCCAAATCCCATGGAAACCTCCCGGCCGCTTGGGCCTTTTCACGATCACTCGCCGCGGGAAGCCTTCTCGGCGATGCCGGACAGGCCGAAGCGGCGCTCTAACTCGGCAAGCACGTCGCGGTGACTGACGCCGCTGGCGGCAAGCATTACGAGGGTATGGAACCACAAATCCGCGGTCTCATAAATAACTTGGTCACGGTTTTGCGATTTGGCCGCGATTACGGTTTCGGTCGCCTCTTCACCGACCTTCTTGAGCACGGTGTCGAGGCCTTTGTCGAACAGCTTGGCGACGTAGGATTCGGAGGGATCGGCGTCGCGCCGCGCGTCGATGACTTGCGCCAGCCGGTCGAAGATATCGCTCATGATGTTTCGCCGTAGATGTCCTTGGGATCCTTGAGCACGGGGTCGACGTCGTGCCAAGCGTCGCCCTCGAAGCGCGTATAGAAGCAACTCCTACGGCCGGTATGACAAGCAATCCCGCCGATTTGTTCCACCTTGAGAAGCAGCACGTCGCGGTCGCAGTCGACGCGCAGCTCCCGCACTTTCTGCACGTGCCCGGAGCTCTCGCCCTTGGGCCAGAGGCGGCCGCGCGAACGCGAATAGTAAACGGCTTCGCCGCGGGCGACGGTTTCGGCCAGCGCCTCGCGATTCATCCAGGCGAACATGAGCACTTCACCGCTCTCGGCATCCTGCGCGATGACGGGGATCAGGCCGTCCTCCGTCCAGCGCAGCGAATCCAAGGCGTCGTTCACAGGCGCACCTCAACCCCGCGCTCAGCCATGTAGCGCTTAGCCTGTTGCAGGCTGTACTCGCCGAAGTGAAAGATGCTGGCGGCCAGCACCGCGTCGGCGCCGCCTTTGGTGACGCCGTCGACCAAGTGCTGAAGATTACCCACCCCGCCCGAGGCGATCACCGGCACCGAAGTGGCATCCGAGACCGCTCTCGTGAGCGCGAGGTCGAACCCGATCTTGGTGCCGTCGCGATCCATGCTGGTCAGCAGAAGCTCGCCGGCGCCGTAGTCGGTCATGCGCTGCGCCCATTCCACTACATCCAGCCCGGTACGCTTGCGCCCGCCGTGGGTAAAGACCTCCCAGCGCGGCTCCTCGCCGTCGGCACTGACGCGCTTGGCGTCGATCGCCACCACGATGCATTGGGCGCCAAAACGCTCGGCGGCCTCGGCCACGAACTCCGGCCGCGCTACCGCGGCGGTGTTGATGGACACCTTGTCCGCACCGGC
>JAJUGG010000112.1 GCA_029268285.1 Ectothiorhodospiraceae bacterium
TGCTGGCGCGGGACTGCCGCGCGGAGTAGCATCGCCACCGAGGGAGGCTGAAGGCGAGTAACTATGGCACATTACCTAGTCGACGCGCGCGGTCTGCAGTGGCCGGAACCGCTATTCCATTTGGAGGAGCAGATTCGCCACTTGAGCAATCTCGACACCATCGAGCTGTTGGCCACCGATCCGCTGGTGGAAACCGAACTGCCGCCATGGTGCCGCGATCACGGCTATTACTTGGTGGAACTCACCAAAGAAGCCGAGGAAATCCGCGCCTGCCTTGAACTGAGCGAGTGATTGCACCAACTATGTGCGATGCACCAAAATCGTGCACTACCTTGGTGCGCGGGCCCGCCTCCGCAAGGGCGTGATGCACCATAAGCGCTCGTTTTTACGTTCAACAAGGTCCTGGCACGCTTCCTGCTACCTATATTGGCGGTAATAAACGCTTCCTATCCCGAGTGGAGGTCAAGAATGGCTCGCACTGCAGCAGATGTGCTCAAACAGATTAAAGAGCAAGAAGTCAAATACGTCGATTTCCGCTTTACCGACTCGCGCGGCAAGCAGCAGCACGTGACGGTGCCGGCCAGCACCATCGATGAGGACGACTTCGAGAGCGGCAAGATGTTCGATGGGTCTTCCATCTCCGGATGGAAGGGGATCAATGAGTCGGACATGATTCTCATGCCCGACCCGAATACAGCCGTGCTGGATCCGTTTTTCGATGAAGCTACCATCAACATCACCTGCGACATCATCGAACCGAGCACCATGCAGGGCTACGAGCGCGATCCGCGCTCCATCGCCAAGCGCGCTGAAGCCTACATGGCGCAGCTGGGCGTCGGCGACGCCGCTTTCTTCGGCCCGGAGAACGAGTTCTTCGTATTCGATGACGTGCGCTGGGGCGCGCAGATGAGCGGCGCCTTCTACCAGATCGATTCCCAGGAAGCTGGGTGGAATGCCGAGAAGGTTTATGCCGACGGCAACATGGGTCATCGGCCTCGCGTCAAGGGCGGCTATTTCCCGGTCCCGCCGGTCGATTCTCTGCACGACCTGCGCGCCGCCATGTGCGAAGCCATGGAGGAGATGGGCCTCAAGGTCGAGGTGCACCACCATGAGGTTGCGACCGCCGGGCAGTGCGAGATCGGCGTTGCCTTCAACACGCTGGTGAAGAAGGCCGACGAGGTGCAGATCCTGAAGTATGCCATCCACAACGTTGCCGCAGCCTATGGCAAAACCGCGACCTTCATGCCCAAGCCTCTGGTCGGCGACAACGGCAACGGCATGCATGTTCACATGTCGATTTCACGCGAAGGGCAGAACCTGTTCAGCGGCGACCAGTACGGCGGCCTGTCCGAAGCGGCGCTGTACTACATCGGCGGCATTATCAAGCACGCCCATGCAATCAACGCCTTCACCAACCCGTCCACCAACAGCTATAAGCGCTTGGTGCCCGGGTTTGAAGCGCCGGTGATGCTGGCTTATTCGGCGCGTAACCGCTCTGCGTCCATCCGGGTGCCTTGGGTGTCCAGTCCGAAAGCGCGCCGGATTGAGGTTCGTTTTCCGGACTCCACCGCCAATCCGTACTTGGCTTTCGCCGCCCTGCTCATGGCCGGCCTCGACGGTATCCAGAACAAGATCCATCCCGGCGATGCCATGGACAAGGATCTGTACGACCTTCCGCCGGAAGAGGAAAAGGAGCTGCCCAAGGTCGCTTTCTCACTGGAGCAGGCACTAGAAGCTCTGGACCAGGATCGGGAATTCCTGACGCACGGCGGTGTGTTCACCGATGATGCCATCGACGCGTACATCGCGCTCAAGATGGAGGACGTGCAGCGCTTGCGTATGACGACCCATCCGGTGGAGTTCGATATGTATTACAGCCTCTAAGAGCGCTGTCACGAACCCCGCTCCGGCGGGGTTTTTTATGCACACAAGCACCCCGCGCCCGCTCGGTGCGAGAGGGTGCGCCTGTACTGACCGAACGGCGCCATCCCAGTGCAGAGCGGTGCGGCCGCATTATCCGCGCCAGTTGGTGAACTACTTGCAGGCATAAACCTCCATGGCAGCACCGCAAGGCAGACACGAGAACATACCGGAATACCTATCGACTGCCGTGGTTCTGATCGACGGCGGTCTGAGCGTGCGCTACCTGAACCCGTCCGCGGAAGCTCTGTTCGGCGTCAGTGCGCGCCAAATCGTCGGCCTGCCCCTGAGCGCCCTGGCCCGGGGGCTTGAAGGCTTCCAAAACGCAATAGCCGAGGCTATCGCGAGCGACGCGGCGTTTACCGAACGTGAGCGGCGTCTATGCACGTATGACGCGCGCCACATTACCGTAGACATCACCGTGACGCCGCTACCCCCTGGCGAAGCTCTGCTCGAGTGCGTGCAGTTGGACCGCCACTTGCGTATCAGTCGCGAGCACAGCCTGATTACCCAGAACCGCGCGATGCGTGAAGTGGTGCGCGGCCTCGCCCACGAGATTAAGAACCCGCTCGGCGGGCTGCGAGGCGCCGCTCAGCTGCTCGAGCGCGAGCTCGAGCAGCAGACATTGAAGGACTACACCCGCATCATCATCGGCGAAGCCGATCGGCTGCAGGCACTGGTGGATAACATGCTCGGCCCCTATAGCCGCCCGCAGCGTCGCCGCCTGAACATACACGAGGTACTGGAGCGAGTGCGCCAGCTGGTGCAGGCTGAGGCCCCGCCGGGGGTGCGCATCGTGCGCGACTATGACCCCAGCATTCCGAGCCTTGTCGGTGAATTCGATCAACTCATACAGGCCTTGTTGAATATCAGCCGCAACGCCCTGCAGGCCGTCGGCACCGACGGAACGATTACTTTCCAGACCCGTACCCAGCGTCAGTTCACGATCGCCGATACGATCCATAAGCTGGTTGCGCGCATCGACATTCAGGACGATGGTCCCGGCGTTCCGCCCGAGCTCATCGATCAGATCTTTTACCCCATGGTCACTTCCCGCGCCGAGGGCAGCGGATTGGGCTTGCCCATTGCCCAGACGCTGGTCGCTCGCCACGGGGGCCTTATCGAGTGCGTGAGCGAGCGGGGCCGAACCGTCTTTACCGTATGGCTACCCCTGGAGGACGTATGAGCGACGGGAGTGTATGGGTCGTCGACGACGATCACTCCATGCGCTGGGTCCTGGAGCGTGCCTTGAGCCAAGCCGCGCTGGCGGTGAGAACCTTCGAGGATGGCGCCAGCGTGCTGGCCGCGCTCGAACGCGGCCAGCCGCAGGTGCTGATGACAGATGTGCGCATGCCCGGGCCCACCGGTCTGGACCTACTCGAAACGGTGCAAAAACGCTGGCCGGAGTTGCCGGTTATCGTGATCACCGCGCACTCCGATCTCGAGTCTGCGGTGTCTGCGTACCAAGGAGGCGCGTTCGAGTACTTACCCAAACCCTTCGATCTCGATGAAGCCGTTGAGCTGGTACGGCGCGCGCTGGCGAGCCGTCGCGAATCCCTCGTCGAACCGCTACCGCCCGAGCCGCCAGCGGAGATTATCGGCGAAGCGCCGTCCATGCAGGAAGTCTTCCGTGCGATCGGACGCCTGTCGAGCTCCAACATCACCGTGCTCATCAACGGCGAATCCGGTACCGGCAAAGAGTTGGTCGCACAGGCCTTGCATAGACATAGCCCCCGCCGCGCCGCACCCTTTATAGCCCTTAACATGGCTGCCATTCCGCGCGATCTGATGGAGTCCGAACTATTCGGTCACGAGAAAGGGGCCTTCACCGGAGCACAGCAAAGCCGGCGCGGTCGCTTTGAGCAGGCCGACGGCGGCACGCTGTTCCTGGACGAGATCGGCGACATGCCGGCGGAGCTTCAGACACGACTGCTTCGGGTACTGGCGGACGGCCAATTCTACCGTGTGGGTGGACATACACCGATCCAGGTTGATGTCCGCATCATCGCCGCGACCCACCAGAATCTCGAGCAACGCGTCCGGGAAGGGCGTTTTCGCGAGGATCTCTTCCACCGGCTCAACGTCATACGTATTCACCTGCCGCCCTTGCGCGAGCGCCCCGAGGATGTTCCACAACTGGCGCGGCACTTTCTGCGTAAGGCGGCTGGGGAGCTCAAGGTCGAGGCAAAGGTGCTGCAGCCGGCGGTGGAACGCTACTTGGCCGCGTTGCCGTGGCCGGGGAACGTGCGGCAGCTGGAGAATACTTGCCGCTGGTTGACCGTGATGGCAAGCGGCAAGGAAGTGCTTATGGAAGACCTGCCGCCGGAGTTGCGCGAACAACGCGTGCCTACGCAGGCTCAGAACGACTGGGAAGGCGCGCTGGCCCGCTGGGCCGGGCACCAGCTTGCTGCGGGTGAGCAGGGCGTGCTGGCCAATGCCCTGCCCCGCTTCGAACGCATACTCATCGAAACTGCGCTCGGATGCACCGGCGGACGGCGGCAAGAAGCGGCGCGCCTGCTCGGCTGGGGGCGCAACACCCTCACGCGCAAGATCAAGGAGCTGGGCATGGGCGCGGAGGATGAGCCGGAAGCCCCACCGCCGAAGTCGTAGACAAGGCTGCCCCCGTGCGGGCAGAATTCGCGCCTATGTTCAATATCGTCCTGGTCGAACCGGAAATCCCGCCCAATACCGGCAACGTCATCCGTCTATGCGCCAATGCCGGCGCGCGTCTGCACCTCATTCACCCGCTAGGGTTCGAGATGGATGATCGGCGTCTGCGTCGCGCCGGGCTGGATTACCGGGAATGGGCGCGGGTGGAAGAGCACGCCGATTTCGATGCATTTCTGCAAGCGGTTAAGCCCCCTCGCCTGTTCGCCTGCTCGACCCGCGGGCGTCGCTATCATCATGAAATGAGCTACCAGCCCGATGACGCCCTCGTATTCGGCGCCGAGACACGAGGCTTGAGCCAAGCGCTGTTGGCGCGCTTCCCGGTAGAGAACATCCTGCGCGTGCCCATGATTCCGGAAAGTCGCAGCCTTAATCTGTCCAATGCGGTGAGCGTCGTGCTGTATGAGGCCTGGCGCCAGCACGGGTTCTCGGGCAGTGTTTAACAGGCGGACGGCGGCCGCCTGAACCGCGCGGGCGGGAGAGTCTGATGCTGTGCTAAAACTCCGGCTTTTGCGAACGTAGCATCAAGGCCTGCGCTGACTCTCGAGCGTCGACATCTCCTTGCAGCAAGCAATAGACCTGCTCGCAAATCGGCATCTCGACTCCGAGCGAGCGTGCTAGTAAATGGACTTCCCCCGCGGTACGCAGCCCCTCCACTGTCTGTCCGATCTCGGCTTGAGCCTCGGCAATCGTTTTGCCGCGCCCTAGCGCGAGCCCCATGCGACGGTTGCGGGATTGGTCGTCGGTGCAGGTGAGGATGAGGTCGCCCATGCCGGACAGACCCATCAGCGTGCGGGCATCGACCTGCAGCGCCTCCCCCAGACGGAGTATTTCCGCCAAGCCACGGGTGACCAGGGCGGCGCGGGCATTGGCGCCCAGTCCGAGCCCGTCGGAAACGCCGGTAGCGATCGCCATGACGTTTTTGACCGAACCGCCGAGTTCGACGCCGGCGATATCGGGGCTGGTATAGACGCGAAATTGCTCGCTGTGAAAGGCAGCCGCCAGCGTTTGCGCATACTCGGCGTCGGCGGAGGCTGCGGTGACCGCGGTCGGCAGGCCGGCACCGACCTCGCGCGCGAAGCTCGGGCCGGAGATGACGCCGCTGACGATGCCGGGGACTATTTCTGCGGCGACGTTATGCAGCAATCCGCCTGATGCCGCATCCAGTCCCTTGGTGGCCCAGGCTAGGTGGCGCCGCCACCCCAGCCGCTGAGCCAGTTGAGCGAGCAGGTCCCGAAAACCGTGGCTGGGCACGACGACCAGCCATTCATCGGCCTCGCAGGCGGCATCTAGCTCGGCCACGGGTTCGATTTTCGCCGGTAGGGCTACGCCCGGCAGGAAGCGCGCGTTCTCGCGCGCTTCGCGCAGCCGAGCCACGTGTTCCGCGTTATGGCCCCACAAACGAACCGAGTGGCCGTTGCGTGCGAGCACCAGGGCAAGGGCGGTGCCCCACGACCCGGCGCCGAAGACCGCCCACGTCGCCATCTTAGTGCTGCTGCGCCGACTCTGCCTGCTTCTGCTCGGCGGCGAGTCGCTGCGCGTAAAGCGCGTCGAAATTCACCGGCCCCAGCACCAGCTGCGGGAAGCCACCCTTATTTACCAAGTCCGATACCGCCTCGCGCGCGTACGGGAAGAGGATGTTTGGGCAATAGCTGCCGAGTAGTCCCTTGAGTGTTTTCTCGTCGAAGCCGTCGATCTGGAAGATGCCGGCCTGTTGGACTTCGCAGAGGTAGGCTACTTTCTCGCCGAGTTTGGTGGTGACCGTTACCGTCAACACGACTTCGAACGCCGCATCGGCGAATTTCTGCGCGCGCGTGTTCAGTTCCACGTTGGTGGAAGGCGCCCACTCGCCCTGAAACACCTGCGGCGAGCCGGGTGACTCGAAGGAGGTATCCTTCAGGTAGATCTTCGCGATGTTGAACTGCTGTCCCTGCTGCTTCTGCTCGGGGCTGCCCTGTTGATTCTCCGCCATGGCGTGTCCTTGATCGGAAGTGGATTACTTGCTTTCGACGGGATAGCCGGCATTCAGCCAAGCATTGATGCCGCCGCGCAGCTCGTAAGTGCGCTCGAAGCCGGCCTGCTTCACTTGAGCGGCCGCTTTGGATGAGCGCAGTCCCGTATCACAGTAGACCACAATCGGGCGATCGCGGAAGCGTTCGAGCTTCTGCAGTCGCGCAGCGAGCGTATCGGCGGGCGTGCTGATGGCGCCCGGGAGGTGCTGCTTGCGGAACTCGGCTTCGCTGCGGATATCGAGGAAGACCGCGTTCTCACGGTTATACAGCTGGGTGGCGGCCCCCGGCTCCAGGCTGGTGATGCCCGAGCGCAAGCGCCGGATCTCCAGGACGAGTAAGGCGATGACCACTGCAGCCGTGGCGGCCGACAGTAGCCAATGGTTACCGATGAATTCTGCTAATCGCTCCATACCAACGCCGTAGTCGAAAATGAATCGCACGACCACCGAGCTGTGACAGCCTCGGGGCCGTGCGCTTTCGGAACGACGCCGGTCGAGCTAATCAGCCGTCGCTGAGACCTCTCGACATGCGCGGCGCCGCGAACACGTCGCGCATCATACCAATAAGATTGAGAATGCGCCCGTCCTGCACGCGATAATAGACGCGGTTGGCGTCCTTACGTGCGGCAATAATGCCCTTATCGCGCAAGATGGCCAGATGCTGAGAGATGTTGCTTTGCGAGGTGCCGACCTCGCTGACAATGTCCTGCACGTTGACTTCAGAGTCGCCGAGCAGGCATAGAATGCGCAGCCGCAGCGGATGCGCCATTGCCTTCAGCGCACGGGCGGCGGGTTGGATATCATCGCTGGCATCGACAATCGAGACCATTCCTTGGACCCTCTTGTTGTTACTGTTTCAAGGAGTGCCCCCACCGGGCTCCCTCGGGGGACGGCTACTGAGTAGCTATCAAAAACAAATATTAACTGCTTCTGAGCAGAGAGGGAATTATGTTTTATCCCTCTCTTATAGACTAGGCCATTATGAAATATTTCGCATCTTTTGTGTTGGCACTGTCGCTCGCGATCTCGACGCTGGCGGCTGCGGCCGACTATGCGAGCGAGCAGGAGCGCCTCGAAGCGCTGCGTGAACGCATCGCGGAGATCGAGTCACGGCTGGCCGAGCAGCGGCAGCACCGACGTGGCGCGCGCGCCGAACTCAGCCGGGCTGAAGAGCAGGTCGCTGCCACGGCCGAAAAGCTGAGCGTCGTTCGACGCCAGCGCGAGCAGAAGCGGGCCCAAGTCACCGCGCTACGGCGCGACTACGAGGCGCAGGAGGCACAGGCCGCGCGGCATCGCCAAGTGCTGGCCGAGCAGATACGGCGCGCCTACGTCAGCGGCGAACAAGACTACCTCCGCCTGCTGCTGGCCCAGGACGACCCGGCGGAGCTCGATCGCATGATGGCCTACTACGGGTACCTCAACGCCGCCCGCAGCGCCGAGATTCGAGAAGCGGCGGAGCATTTGCAGCATCTTGCCCAGACGCGGCGCTCGCTGGATACCGAGCTCGAGCGGCTCGAAGCGCTGGAGGCGCGCGCCCGCGAAGAGCAGAAGACGCTGACAGCATTGCGCGAGCGGCGTAGCCGAGAGCTTGCAAAGCTTGAGGCCGAGATCGCAGCAGACGACCGACGCCTGGCGGATCTGCGGGCCGATGCCTCGGCACTCGAGGACGTCCTGGAAAGCCTGCGCCAAGCGCTCGACGATATCGGCGATAGCGACATTGCGCGCGTACCGTTCGAGAGCCGGCGGGGAAAATTAGATTGGCCTCTGGAAGGTGCGGTCGCGGCGCGTTTCGGCGCTCCGCGCGGGGTCGGAGATTTACGCTGGGCGGGCTTGCTTATTCAAGGCGATTACGGCGATCCGGTGCGCGCGGTGGCGCACGGACACGTCGTTTTCGCAGATTGGCTACGCGGTTTCGGTTTATTGATTATCGTGGATCACGGGGATGGTTTTATGAGCCTTTATGGGCATAATGAAGCCATATACAAAGAAACCGGCGATTGGGTCGCCCCCGGCGAGATCCTCGCTACGGTCGGCGCCAGTGGCGGCCGCCGCGAACCGGCGCTCTACTTCGAGATCCGTGCCGCAGGTGAGCCAGTGGATCCGGTGCGCTGGCTCAGTGCTCGCTGAAGCCTGCGCAAAGTTCCCGACGCAGCGCCGCTGCGTGTCGAAAATGTGAACCGTTCCAAAGCTTTGTGAAGCGCTGGCGGAGAAGGCCCGGCCGGTGACAACGGTCACGGTTTTTGCTCGACCTAGGGTGTTTACTGGCCGCATTCAGCCCTTTGGCATTTGGTCGAAGGATTACGACGCCAGGAGCAACGCATGCAAATCAAATCTACGATCTTCGCCCTTTGCACCGGACTTTCCGTCGGCCTTGCCGGTGGACCTCTGGGTGCGGCGCAGGCAGCCGACAACGGAGCCGCAATGGAGCTGCCTCTGGACGAGTTGCGCGCCTTCAGCGAAGTGTACGCGCGCATCAAGCAGGATTACGTTGAAGAAGTCGACGATAAGACCCTGCTGGAATATGCCGTGCGCGGGATGCTCAAGGGCCTGGATCCGCATTCCAACTACCTCGACGTCAGCCAGTACTCGGATTTGCAGGCCAGCACCAATGGCGAGTTCGGCGGCCTGGGTATTGAGGTCGGTCTCGAAGACGGTTTCGTCAAGGTCATAGCACCGATCGACGACACCCCGGCACATCGCGCGGGTATCAAGGCCGGCGACCTGATCACGCGCCTTGGCGATCGCTCGGTGAAGGGCATGAGCCTTAGCGAGGCGGTCGATTTGATGCGCGGCGAGCCGGGTTCGGAACTACAGGTGACGCTGCTGCGCAGCGGCGAGGACAAGCCCCTTACGCTTACCCTCACCCGCGACATCATCCAGGTGACCAGCGTCCGCGGCCACACCCTGGAGCAAGGCATCGGCTATGTGCGGTTGAGCCAGTTCCAGGCCCGCACCGCCGACGATATGGTGAAGCTGCTCGAAAAGCTCAAGGCCGAGAACGACGGTAGCCTCGACGGGCTGGTGCTCGACCTGCGCAA
>JAJUGG010000113.1 GCA_029268285.1 Ectothiorhodospiraceae bacterium
ATGCCCGCCCGACACCAACAAGGCGACGAAAGGAAAATCCGGCACCTGTTCTTCCAACATGGGCGCCAGCAGATGCGCCTCCAGGTGGTGCACGCCGACAGCCGGCACCTTAAGCGCATACGCGAGGCTGCGCGCCACCGATGCACCGACCAACAGAGCACCCACCAGACCGGGCCCACGGGTATAGGCAACGCCGCCCAGCTCGCGCTTGTCAGCCCCCGCGTCGTCGAATACACCGCGTATTAACGGCAGCAGCTTGCGGACGTGGTCGCGCGAGGCGAGTTCGGGCACTACGCCACCGAAAGGCGCATGCAGTTCGATCTGGCTGAAGACGCGGTGAGCAAGCAGCCCGCGACGCCCTTCATAAAGCGCGACACCGGTTTCGTCACAAGAGGTTTCGATGCCGAGGACAAGATCTCGGGAAGGCGGCATTCAAGGCTCCCTAGGCGGAAAAGAAGGTCTCAAAATAGAATACAAGCCGTTGCGCGCCCGGTCCGGGACGTGCACACTTTGCATTCTACCCTGGCGCCGTTTAGAATACCGCGCCCTACAGTACCAAGTTAACCTAAGGAAGGTGTGATTTTACATGCCCATCGTTAAGGTCCGGGAGAACGAACCCTTCGAGGTCGCCCTTCGTCGCTTCAAGCGTTCCTGTGAAAAAGCCGGCATTTTGTCCGAGGTTCGCCGTCGCGAGTTCTACGAAAAGCCGACACAGATGCGTAAGCGCAAAGCCGCTGCCGCGGTCAAGCGCCACATGAAGCGCCTCTCCCGCGAACAGGCTCGCCGCACGCGCCTCTACTGAGTTCGCCGCTCGCATGAGTGAACTCAAAGGGCGAATCACCGATTCAATCAAAGACGCCATGCGCGCCGGGGATAAGCCCCGAGTGGCGACTTTGCGCCTGATTACGGCTGCCATCAAGCAGCGCGAAGTCGACGAACGTAAAGAACTCGGTGACGATGAGATCGTCGCGGTGCTGGCCAAGATGGTCAAACAGCGCCGCGAGTCCATCGAGCAGTATGACAACGCCGGCCGTCAGGATCTGGCGGATAAAGAGCGCGCCGAGATCGAGATCATTAATGATTTCTTGCCCCAGCCTTTGTCACCAGAAGAAATCGACGCGGCCATAGACCGCGCCATTTCCGAGACCGGCGCCGAAAGCATTAAGGACATGGGCAAGGTCATGAGTTTGCTACGCCCGCAGATGCAGGGCAGAGCCGATCTCAGCGCCGTCAGCGCACGTATCAAGGCTCGCCTCGGCGGCTGACGCTCGCCTTCGGGCGCAGATGCCGCTACGGCGCAAGCCGCTTGCCCGCAAGGCACGTATAGAGCCCCCACCGCTTCACGAGCAGAGCGCCAAGATGATCTGGCGGCCTGATTCTTGAGGTTGGCGGAGGCCGTTCGTGCCTATGCGGCTGCGCATCGTTACGCCGACGAACCGGCGCCACGATGCGCAATCCCATCTAGACTCTAACTGATCGACACGCCGACTCCACGGCGGCCGAGCTTGGGGGATCGCATGTCCGGGCGCATTCCTGAGCGTTTCATCGACGAACTGATGAACCGCGTCGACATCGTCGAGGTGGTAGGTGCGCGCATCGAGCTAAAGCGCGCAGGCAGCAACTACCACGCGCTCTGCCCGTTCCATACGGAAAAAACCCCGTCCTTTACCGTCAGCCCCAGCAAGCAGTTCTATCACTGCTTCGGTTGCGGCGCGCACGGCACGGCCATCCGCTTCCTGATGGAGTACGAGCGACTGGAATTTCGGGACGCGGTCGAGACGCTGGCGCGCCACGTCGGGCTCGACATCCCGGAACTCGCCGAGGACGACAAGGCCAAGTCGCTCGCGCCGCTCTACGATCTGATCTCACAGGCCTCGCGCCACTTCCAGCATTGGCTGCGCCGTCACCCGGAGCGCGCACGCGCGGTGGACTACCTGCAACAGCGCGGCGTAAGCGGCAAGATCGCTGCCGAGTACGGACTGGGCTTTGCGCCGCCCGGCTGGGACCATCTCTGCCGCGCGCTCAGCAAGCCGGACCTCATGGTACAGGCCGGCCTTGCCGCTCAACGAGAGAACCGGACATATGACCGTTTTCGCGACCGCGTCATGTTCCCGATTCGGGACCGACGCGGGCGAGTGATCGGCTTTGGCGGGCGGGTAATCGGAGACGGCGAGCCTAAATACCTCAACTCGCCCGAGACCTCCGTGTTCCATAAGGGACGTGAGCTGTACGGACTCTACGAGTGCCTCCAGCACGAACGCCACCCTGCGCAACTCGTAGTAGTCGAGGGCTACATGGACGTGGTAGCGCTCGCCCAGTTCGGCTTCCATGAGGCGGTTGCGACGCTCGGCACGGCGACCTCTACGGTACAGGTGGAGCGACTGTTCCAGGCTTCGCGCAACGTCGTTTTCTGCTTCGACGGCGACCGCGCTGGCCGCCAGGCCGCGTGGCGCGCGCTGGAGAACACCCTGCCCGCCCTGCGCGATGGCCGGCAGGCCAAATTCCTGTTCTTGCCGGAGGGCGAAGACCCCGACACGATCGTGCGCAAAGAAGGGGTGGACGCATTCCGAGACCGGCTGAAAGCAGCCAAGCCCTTGTCGGATTTTTTCTTCGAGCATCTCGGCACGGACGTGGACCTCGACAGCGTCGACGGCCGCGCTCGGTTGGCCGAAGCCGCCGCTCCCCTGTTCAAGCGCCTGCCATCAGGGATTTACCGCGAACTCATGCTGGAGCGCCTAGCGGAGCTTACGCGGGTAGACGCCGCGCGGGTGGAAGCGTCCCTCGCGCCGCGCAACGAGCGGCCTCGTCGCGAGCAAGCTCAGCGCCCGCCGAAACCGGTGGTAAAACGCACGCCAATTCGGCTCGCGATCGCGCTGCTTCTACAACGCCCAAGCCTTGCATCCGTGGTTCAAGCGCCCTCACGTTATCGCGACCAAGACATTCCAGGCATGGAACTTTTCGGCCATATGCTCACTCTTATTGCCGAGGATCCGGCGATTACGCCGGGCGCGCTCCTTGAGCGCTTTCGCGACAGCAAGCACGAAGCGGTGCTCTGGCAACTCGCCGCCTGGGATCATCTGGTTCCGGATTCGGGGGTGGAAACCGAGTTCCGCGACTCGATCGTCGCGCTGGATAGATTGATAGATCGTAAACGCCTGCAATACTTGAACGACAGACTGCAACAAGGACTGCTTACGCGCGAAGAATTACGCGAATGGCAGGAACTTAAAGGCGTTAATCGCACTCCTACAGAGTAACGAAACATTGTCCGGCACTAGAACTCGGCTATAATGGCCGGTTTACTTGCGCCACAACCCACAGCAGCGGTGTACCCATAGGCCTATGACCCAGGACCAGCAGTCACAGATCAAACAGCTTATCGCCAAGGGTAAGGAGCAGGGCTTTCTGACCTACGCGGAGGTCAACGACCACCTTCCCGATGATATCGTGGATCCGGAACAGATCGAAGACATCATCGGCATGATTAACGATATGGGCATTACTGTCCATGAGGTCGCGCCCGATTCCGATACGCTGATCCTGAGCGATGCCGCCGTCTCCGCGGACGATGACGAGGCCGAGGAAGCCGCCGCGGCGTTGGCCGCCGTGGATGCCGAATTCGGCCGCACCACCGACCCCGTGCGCATGTACATGCGCGAGATGGGCACGGTGGAACTGCTCACCCGCGAGGGCGAAATCGAGCTCGCTAAACGTATCGAGGATGGCCTGGACCAGGTCATTACCGCCGTTTCCGCCTACCCCGAGTCAGCACGCGGCCTGCTCGAACTCTATGCCAATGTCGAACAGGGCGAACTGCGCCTGGGCGATATCCTGGCCGGCTTCCGCGATCCTAACGATGGCGCCGACGCGCCGCACGGCGTGCAGGAAGCGGAGCCCGTCGCGGACGCCGACGTCGACGATGCCGAACCCGATTCCGACGCGGACGACGACGAAGACGAAAGCGATACGGCCGTCAGCGACAATGGCCCCGATCCGGAAGTCGCCGCGGAACTTTTCGCGCGCATGAAGGATCTGCACGAGCAGATGGAAGCGGCCCTGAATGCCGACGATCGCGCCAAGGTCCAGGAACTGCGGAGCGAACTCGGCACGCTGTTCCTGACCTTCAAGTTCACGCCGAAGGTGATCGACAGCATGGTCGAGAACCTGCGTCGTGCCGTCGAGCGTATCCGCAAGCAGGAGCGCGACGTCATGCGCCTGGCGGTCAAGAAGGGCCAGATGCCGCGCAAGACCTTCCTGCAGAGCTTCCCTACACGCGAGAGCGATCCAGCGTGGCTGGAAGAGCATCTCAATGCCGGCGAGTCCTATAGCGAAACGTTGGCCGCCTACGCTGACGATATCCGCCGGGCGCAGGAGCAGCTTGCCGCAATCGAACGCCGCACCGGCCTGACCGTAGCGGCTATCAAGGAAATCAACCGCAAGATGTCGATCGGCGAGGCTAAGGCTCGCCGGGCGAAGAAGGAAATGGTCGAGGCCAACCTGCGCCTCGTGATCTCCATCGCCAAGAAGTACACCAACCGCGGCCTGCAGTTCCTGGACCTGATCCAGGAAGGCAACATCGGCCTGATGAAGGCGGTCGACAAGTTCGAGTATCGCCGCGGCTACAAGTTCTCGACCTACGCCACCTGGTGGATTCGGCAGGCCATTACCCGCTCCATTGCGGACCAGGCCCGCACCATCCGTATCCCGGTGCACATGATCGAGACCATCAACAAACTCAACCGCGTCTCCCGCCAAATGCTGCAGGAGATGGGCCGCGAGGCCACTCCGGAAGAGCTGGCAGAGCGCATGGAAATGCCCGAGGACAAGGTGCGCAAGGTGCTCAAGATCGCCAAGGAGCCGATCTCCATGGAGACGCCCATCGGCGACGACGAGGATTCGCATCTCGGCGATTTCATCGAGGACGTGATGGTCACCTCCCCGGTGGACTCGGCCACTCGCGAGGGTCTTAAGGAAAGCGTCCGCGAGGTGCTATCGGGCTTGACGCCGCGCGAAGCCAAGGTGCTGCGCATGCGCTTCGGTATCGACATGAACACCGACCACACGCTCGAAGAGGTCGGCAAGCAGTTTGACGTCACCCGCGAGCGCATTCGCCAGATCGAAGCCAAGGCCCTGCGCAAGCTGCGCCATCCGAGCCGCTCGGATGCGCTACGCTCCTTCCTCGACGAAGGCAGCTAATCGCATTTCGCGCCGCATAAAAAACATACACGCCCGGGTTCCCGCCCGGGCGTTCTTATGTAGAATACAGCGTGCGAGATTTCTACCGGGCCTATAGCTCAGCGGTTAGAGCAGGGGACTCATAATCCCTTGGTCCCAGGTTCGAATCCTGGTGGGCCCACCAAATTCTTCTAGCACAACCTCCAGCGCTTTTCCGAAAGCATACTCAGACCTCATAAGGTCTGTTTACCCGTGCTTTTTGGCTCCCCCCCCTTTTGACGGCAGCACGCAGCTCGCATTCGACTAGAGAAGGAAAGCCGAGCGTAGACAAGGCTTTTACCACCCTGCCGAGACACCCCTCAGTCGTTAGATCCGGTACTGAGAATTTCCCGCGCGAGCTCATCGAGATTCATTCGACGATCCATCGCCAACTTCCGCAGGCGCTGATACGCGGGCTTTTCGCCTATCCCATATCGCTCCATCAAGCGACACTTAGCGCGGTCGATGCGCCTACGACTTTCCAGGCTGCGCCGAGCTTTAATCAGTTCGTTACGCAATAGTGTGTTCGAACGAAAATGAGCAATGGCCACCTCAACTAGCGAACGAAGCGCTGTCGACGCCAGCGTTTCGACGGCATACGCGGTGATGCCCATCCGAGCCGCGTCGAGCGGCACGTCAGCTTCCATGGTGTCGGTAAACACGATCACGGGTGTGGCATAAGGCTTGCCGAGACGCACTAGAAGCTCGAACGTATCGCGCCCCAACATTTCCGTATCCACGATCACCGCATCGGGGACTGACACCCCTACCCGGTCGCGCAGTTCGTTTGCGCGATCCACAACGCCCACCACATCAAAATCAGCAGTTTCTAATGCCTGCGCAAGGCGACAGAAGCACTGTGATCGCATATCGACAAGGAGCACACGTAACGTCGTCATGACTACCGTCGAGCAAATCCCGTGCCGTAACCGGAGAACGGCGCAGGACTAGCTGATTGCCCATGCTTCCGTCCCGCGCACGGAGGCAGCGCTCTCTCATGCTGCACCGCAATAGTGCGGAGCACGCCTATCTGCACTGTGATGGCGCCATTAATGGCAACCGATATTTCTACGATACGCCTAAGTCATTGAAGGGCTGCCCTATCCCAGTATTGGCACAGCGATTGCCTCATAGAGCAACAAGGACGTGGACCAGGCCGACCTCGAAGGCGGTACGAGTGCGTCGATCTCGACCTTCAACGGAGAGGGTCTTATCGAACGTGACTCGCCGGAGGTAACGCCATGGAACTGAAGAATAAGGCCACACGGATACGTCTGTTCAGTTGTTCCTCGCCGCAGATGCGCGCCTTTCACCTGAGCTGGCTCGCTTTCCATTTCTGCTTCTTCGGCTGGTTCGGCATTGCGCCGCTGATGGCCGTAGTACGCGACGACCTGGGCCTGACCAAGTCCCAAATCGGCAGCACCATCATCGCCTCCGTAGCGATCACCGTGCTGGTGCGCCTGCTAATAGGCCCTCTATGCGACAAGATCGGCCCGCGCAAGGCCTATACCTGGCTGCTGTGTTTGGGCTCGCTGCCCGTCATGGGCATCGGCCTTGCGAACAGCTATGAAAGCTTTCTTCTGGCGCGGCTTGCTATCGGCGCGATCGGCGCCAGCTTTGTGATCACCCAGTACCACACCTCGGTGATGTTCGCGCCCAATGTCGTCGGCACGGCGAACGCCACCACCGCCGGTTGGGGCAACCTCGGCGGCGGCACAACGCAGATCCTGATGCCGCTGGTGTTCGCCGGCATCACTATGCTGGGTGTCTCCGACGCCTTCGGCTGGCGACTGGCAATGGTCGTACCCGGCGTGGTGCTTTTCCTCACCGGCATCGCTTACTACTACCTCACCCAAGACGCGCCAGACGGCGATTACGACCACCTTCGCGCCCGCAAAATGCTGCCCCAATCCCGTGGCAGTGCGCGCAAGAGCTTTCTACTCGCCGCCCGCGACCCACGTGTCTGGGCTCTGTTTCTGGTGTACGCGGCCTGCTTCGGCGTCGAACTCACGATCAACAATATCGCCGCACTGTATTTCTTCGACAGCTTCGAGCTGAGCCTGAAAACTGCCGGCCTTATCGCCGGGCTGTTCGGCTTGATGAACATCTTCGCGCGCACATTGGGCGGCCTGTTCTCGGACCGCTTCGCTCGAAGCGGCGGCCTCAACGGGCGCGTGAGGTTTCTGTTCGTGGCGCTCTTCCTAGAGGGCGTGGCGCTGGTCGCGTTCTCGCAGATGGAGTTGCTGTGGGCGGCGGTGGCAGCGCTCATCATCTTCAGTCTTTTCACGCAGATGAGCGAGGGCGCGACCTTCGGCCTCGTGCCCTTCATGAACCGCAAAGCCCTCGGCGGCGTCGCGGGCATCGTCGGTGCCGGCGGCAATGCCGGTGCCGTCGCAGCCGGTTTCCTGTTCAAAAGCGAGTCTCTGACCTATCAGCAGGGCCTTCTCTTTCTGGGCATCGCCGTAATGATCTGCGCCTTCGCCGCCTTCGCCGTGCGCTTCTCAGCGGAACAACTTTCGGCGGAGGACGCGGCGCTCAACTCCGCACTCAAAGCTCGGGGCGACCAGCCCATAGGCACATCGCTGCCGGCCTAGGTAACGCGCTGACACCCAGCGAATGAAAGCGAAAGAGGTATTCGGCATGAAGAAGCAGAAACTGGTACTCGTCGGCAATGGCATGGCCGGCATGAAAGTGATCGAAGAACTGCTCACCATCGCGCCCGATTTATACGACATAACCGTTTTCGGGGCGGAGCCCTACGGCAACTACAACCGCATCATGCTATCGCCGCTGCTCGCCGGCGAAAAAACGCTCGACGACATCATGCTCAACGACGTCGAGTGGTATGCGCAAAACGGCATCACACTGCACACCGGCAAGGAAGTAGTGGAAATCGATCGCTGGGGCCGACGCGTCATCGCCGCCGACGGCACTAGCGTCGAATACGACCGCCTGCTTCTAGCGACCGGTTCCAGTCCTTTCATTATTCCGGTACCGGGCAAAGACCTGCCCGGCGTGCTGAGCTACCGCGACGTGCACGACGTTGAGGCCATGGTGGACGCCAGCACGCGCTACCGAAAAGCGGTGGTCATCGGCGGCGGGCTGCTCGGCCTAGAAGCGGCCTATGGACTGATGAAGCAAAGCATGGAAGTCACCGTCGTGCATCTCATGGACACCCTGATGGAGCGCCAGCTCGACAAGCCTGCCGGCCGCATGCTCCAGCACTCGCTGGAGGCGCGCGGCATGCGCTTTCGGATGGAGGCGCAGACGCAGGAAATTATCGGCGATGAGCGCGTCGAAGCCGTGCGCTTCGCCGACGGCAGCGAAGAGGCAGCGGATCTGGTAATCATGGCCGCCGGTATCCGCCCCAACACGGCGCTGGCGCAAAAAGCGGGGCTGTATTGCGAGCGCGGCATCGTGGTATCGGACACGCTGCAAACCTTCGACCCCAAGATCTACGCCGTCGGCGAATGCGTGCAGCACCGCGGCCAGTGCTACGGCCTGGTGGCGCCGCTGTTCGAGCAGACCAAAGTCTGCGCCAACCATTTAGCCGGGCTGGGCTTCAGTTATTACCAGGGCTCGGTGACCTCCACCAAGCTCAAGGTGACCGGTATCGACCTGTTCTCCGCGGGCGATTTCCAGAGCGGCGACGATAGGGACGAGATCGTATTCCAGGATCCCGCCGTCGGCATTTACAAACGAATCGTCGTCAAAGGGGACAGAATCCTCGGTTGCGTACTCTATGGCGCGACCGGCGACGGTAGCTGGTACTTCCAGTTGATGCGGGAAGGAACTTCAGTCGCCGACTTCCGCGACACGCTGCTGTTCGGCCAGGGCAACCTGGGTGATGCCGGGCACGGCGGCGTCGATCGGATCACCAACCTGTCGGATACCGCCCAAATCTGCGATTGTAACGGGGTCTGCAAGGGCACCATCGTCGAGGCCATCACCAGCAAAGGCCTGTTCACGCTCGACGAGGTCAAAGCCCATACCAAGGCCGCCGCCTCCTGCGGCTCCTGCACCGGTCTGGTCGAACAGATTCTCGCCGACACCGTCGGCGGCGATTACTCCCAGCCGGTCATCAAGCCCCTATGCCCCTGCACCGATTTCGGCCACGACCAGGTTCGAGAGGCGATTCGAGCCCAGAAGCTCACCAGCCTGCAGGCGGTGTTCGACTTCCTGGAATGGAGAACGCCGGATGGCTGCGATAAGTGCCGCCCGGCATTGAATTACTACCTTATTTCCACCTGGCCCCAGGAGGCCGAGGATGATCCGCGCGCGCGCTTCGTCAACGAGCGCATGCACGCCAATATCCAGAAGGACGGCACGTACTCG
>JAJUGG010000114.1 GCA_029268285.1 Ectothiorhodospiraceae bacterium
CAGCGTCGCGGTATCCGCCACGGTGAGCTGCGTATCCATGACGCGAATTTCCAAGGTTCCGAAGTCGGGGCGCGGTCGCAAATCCCAGTGAATATCCTTCAACCCGTTGAAAACCCCAGCTCGACGCGACACTTCATACAACCGCACAAAGCTCTCCCAGTCGGGCAGCCGTGGCGGCAGCCCGAAACTGTGTAAGGTCATCAACATCCTCTGCCGGTAGGACGCAAATCCGGAATCGACGCCCTGCCAATAAGGAGAGTTGCCGGATAGCGCCAGCAACACAGGAAGATACGGCCGCAGCCGACCCATGACTCGGATCGCCTCTTCACCGGAGCGCAACCCCACATGAACATGCAGGCCGTAAGTCACCTGCATTTGACAGGCCATGCCGGAAACCGCCAGAACCTTGCGGTAACGAGGATCGGGGTTCACACCCACCTGGCGTCGGCTGAAGGGGTGAGTGGCGGCACCGAGCAGCCTCAGACCAATAGAGCGTGCGGCGCTCAGCAGGAGCTGCAACTGTTCCATCAGGTGCCGCTGCAGCTCGGCAGCATCCGAGCACACCCGAGAGACAATCTCCACCGTCGGCTTGAAATATTCCGCAACGAGGTGAGTGCGATCCGCGCAGGCTGCAAGCAACTCGTCGACCTCGTCAGCCAGATCGAGCGATGCGTCATCGACAAGCTGCAACTCATATTCGGCACCCACCGTAAGCGCAGAAGGCCGGAACCACATAACCGTCCATCTCCTTTGTGCCGCTTGCCGAGCGAGCTGGTCATCGGTGCACCTGCGCGTCTCTATCGCTCTACAGGTGGCGCTCTACTATCGCGTTCGACAGTCGAACTGCTGTATTCAAGAATGAGGGCGGGCGCAACGGAATTCACCGTGCCTGCTCAAGTCCAAAGGTTTCAGCGCCGCAAGAAGGATGCCCACATGACAGACCACGTCCGCCTGGAGCAGCAGCGCCTGCACTACATCGCTGCACGGGATGGCGAGCGCGCCGCCGACGATTTCGCGCGCCGCACTTATCGACAGTACCGTCAGGCACTTAAGACCAACTATGGCCGAGCGTACCGGCGCGAACTCCTTGCGTCATGCCTGGTGTTTCGCCAACACCTGCACCGTGGTGCAACGCCCCTGTAGACAACGTGAAGCTGATTCCTGCCAAGCGGCCCGATCCCGTTGATCGCGGACGATCCCGCAAGGCTCGCACGCTCTACTTGCCCAACTAGAGCAAGTTTCGCGCTACCGCCTCGTGCCAGTCCCGACTGAAAACTCGATCTTCACCTTCATAGGCATCGAGCTGCAGATGCACGCGAAATTTATCTTCGGTACAAGAAAGCTTGAGTTCGCGCCTCTACCCTCACACTCCAGTCGCCACGCCGAAGCGCTCGCTGCGTCGCCACGAGCCCGACCGGTGATACAAAGTGGTCCCCGGCAGCGAATACGCTCCTCATCCTTGGATTGCAGCTCCTTGTCGTTAACGGCGAATCTTGCGCCACGGCAGACCCGGATGAATATGGAAGGAAGAAGCTCGTTCAGTGTCCGTCCGTGCTTTCTGTGCTTTCCACGGCTCATTCATCTTCTGGGGTTAAACCAAGACGGGACGCGCTAGCACCCTGCGCGCGTCTGGTATTCTACCGTACGAGAACGGTCTCATGCGGCTGCCGCCGCGATGGCCCTCCATGAGGAAGCGCAATCGGTAGCCGCGATTGCGGTACTAGGGTGTCCAGGTTTGCGCTTTGCGGGGGGCGGGCTCAGGCTTGGCGTCGGTAAGTGAATTACGGCGATTACGGAAGATCAAGGTCTGGGAGGAGACGCTTTCGCCAGCGCCTGCAACGGCATTTCGGACCGCTGCATGCAGCGGCGACTGGCTGCATGCAGGATCGGCGTTCGCGGCGTCGCCGGTCAAGAGATAGGCTTGGCAACGGCACCCGCCAAAGTCACGCTCTCGCTCGGGGCAGCTACGGCAAGGCTCTTTCATCCAATCGAAGCCGCGAAAGCGATTGAATAACGGCGAGTCGTACCATATTTCGCGCAGCGGCTGTCGACGCACGTCCGGAAAGCTCAAGCCCGGCAAGTCCCGCGCGGAATGGCAGGGCAAAGCCTTGCCGTCGGCGGTGACGGTGAGAAAGGTGCTGCCCCACCCGTTTACGCACGCCTTGGGGCGACCGTCGTGGTAGTCGGGCACCACGTAGTAGACCTTCATGCGGCCGTCCGACTGCGCTCGGTATTGGTTGGTCGCACGCTCGGCCGTCTTGACCTGCTCGGCGCTAGGCATTAGACGCTCGCGGTTCAGCAAAGCCCAACCGTGGTACTGGGTATTCGCCAGTTCGACGTAATCCGCACCCAACTCCTCGGCAAGCGCGAGCATTTGCGGAACACAGTCGATATTGTCCCGATACAGCACAAAGCACAGCACCATGGGATAGCCGGCAGCTTTGACCAGACGCGCAGCCGCTTTTTTCTGTTCAAAGCTGGCCGTACCAGCCATGCGATCGTTCAGCTCACGCGCGCTAGCCTGAAAACTGAGCTGAATGTGGTCGAGCCCCGCCTCGCGCAGCCGTTCTACCCGAGCTGCATCCAGACGCAGGCCGGAGGTGATGAGATTAGTGTAGTAGCCGAGCCGGTGCGCCTCCGCAATCAGCACCTCGAGGTCGGGGCGCAGCAGCGGCTCGCCGCCCGAGAAGCCGAGCTGTACCGCGCCCAACGCCCGCGCCTCGCGTAAGACGGAAAGCCACTCTTGAGTATCGAGCTCCGGCCCAAAGTGCGCGAAATCCACCGGGTTCGAGCAGTAGGGACACTGAAGCGGACAGGCATACGTCAGCTCCGCCAACAGCCATAGCGGCGGGGACGGTTCAGTCGACACGCAGCCAGCCTTCATCACGGGCAACCTCCATGAACTCCCGCACGTCCGCTTCCAGATCGGCATCCGGATATTGCTGCTGCAGATCCTCGATGAGGGCAAGCAACGAACGGCCGTCGCAGCGCTTGAGAACCTCTGCAGCAGACTCGTTAAGACTCACCATGCCCTCCGGATAAAGCAACACATGCGCCTGCTGGGCGGGCTCCCACTGCAGCCGATACCCCGGTGCTAGGGCGACTTTGGCAGCATCGACGACTGTGCTCATGAGGCCTCCTCCAGCGTATGGTACGGCGGCATATCTAGCACATAGGCGAGATACATCGCGTCCAGCATGCTCCAGAGAACGTCCAACTTGAACTGCAGAATCTGTAGTGCGCGCTCTTGCTCGGCGCGGCTGCGGAAATGCGCGAGCACGAACTCCAGGCCGTGCTCTACGTCGCGGCGCGCTTCGTTCAGCCGTTTACGGAAGTACTGCAGCCCCTCAGGCTCGATCCAGTCGTAATATTCCGGCCAAGTTCTAAGCCGCTCGCGGTGTATTTCGGGCGCGAACAGTTCGGTAAGCGAGGAACACACACCCTCCTCCCAGGGCGCCTGGCGCACGAAGTTCACATACGCATCCACGGCAAAGCGCACACCCGGCAAGACATAGCGCTGATCGATCAACTCCTCGCGGCGCAAGCCGACCGCCTCGCCCAAACGCAGCCAAGCTTCGATGCCGCCCGGGTCGTCGCCCTGCCCATCATGATCGAGAATACGCAGCACCCATTGACGCCGAACCGTGCGATCCGGGCAGCGTGCCATCAGCGCAGCATCTTTGAGTGGGATATTGAGCTGATAATAGTAACGATTAGCCACCCAACGCTGCACCTGTAGGCGCGTCAGCCGCCCCTGATTCATCAACACCTGATACGGATGATGAATATGATAGCGTCGCCCCAGTGCGCGCAATCGGCTCTCGAACTCCTCACGGCTCCAGGCTTCAAGCGTCGTCAGCGTATCTCTGTCGCTCATAGCGTGATGTCCATGCCGTCGTAAGCAACCTCGATACCCTCTTCGCTCAGGCGGGAGCGTGACTGCGAATCCTCGCGAAGTATGGGGTTTGTATTGTTGATATGTATGAGAATCTTGCGCTCAGCGCGCGCGTGCTTTAGCTGTGCAATCATGCCGGCGTCTCCTGATTGCGGCAGATGCCCCATGGCCGAGGCCGTCTTATGGCCGACGCCGGTCTGCGCCATCTCGTCTTCACGCCAGAAGGTACCGTCCACCAGCAAACAGTCCGCCTGCATGAGCCGCTCTCGCACGGCAACGCTGATTTCGCCGAGACCAGGCGCGTAGAACACGCTCTTGCCGCTGTCGGCACCCTCGATCCAAAGACCGATGTTGTCGCCCGGGTGAGGATTCTCACGGTGAGGCGAGTATGGCGGCGCCTTGCTCTCCAGCGGGATCGGAGTAATGCGTAGGTTCGGAACGCCGTCGATCTCGAAGGGCGTCCCGTCAAGCTCGAGCGCATGCCAGTCTACGCCACAGTAATGCTCCAGAACCGACAGTAGCGGCAGCCCCGTCGTGAGGTCTTCGTATACCGGGCGGGTGCAATAAATCGGCAGCCGCTCGCCCTCGCGCAGAACTAGCAGCCCGGTCACATGATCGATTTGCGCGTCGGTAAGCAGCACAGCGCGAATGCCGGTGTCCCGCCGTGCCTGCCTCGGTTGTATGTCCGGAAATGCCAGTATCTGAGCGCGGATGTCGGGCGAAGCATTGATCAGCACCCAGGCCTCGCCGTCGCTGCTCACTGCGATCGAGGACTGGGTTCGCGCACGCAGCAACGGATCGCCGCGGCGTACTGCCTCGCAGTTGGGACAGTTGCAGTTCCATTGCGGAAAGCCGCCTCCGGCGGCAGAGCCAAGCACATGTATGCGCATCTGCGCCCCCCAATTTAGAGGCTCTTATTGTGTTTTATGCGCCGGGACAGCGCGCCGCAGCCCCGGCAGGCCGAATCAACGGTTGTTGATGTAAAGATTGATTTCGAAACCAAGACGAAGGATCTGATAGGAGGGCTTGGTCCATTTCATAGGCTTGCTCCTGTCTCGAATAGCGGTGCGGGAGATGAGGATTCGCTCCCCCATCACTTGGGCGGTAGTGGAACTACATGCGTCCGGTGCACTCCATAGGCAAGACCGGCGATGGATTTTCAATGCGAACCGGTTCGTTCTGCTTGAATGGATCAGGAACCACCCGCAGGATTTAGACGGCACGTTATCGCCTTTGTCTTGCATGTCACCTTGGGCGCCAATGACTCCAACGACGAAGCCTCCAGCCGTGACGCCTTCGCCCGCGACCGCTGCCGCGGATGTACTGGAGCGATTGTTCTACCCGCCCTTGCAGCCTTACCGCCAGCATGCATTCGAGGTGGGCGACGGACATCGCCTATACGTGGAAGAAAGCGGCTCGCCGAGGGGCTTGCCAGTGATCTGTCTGCACGGCGGCCCGGGCTCGGGCAGCGGCGCTTATCTGCGGCGTTTCTTCGATCCGGCCCGTTACCGCATTATTGTTTACGACCAGCGTGGTGCCGGCCGCTCCGAGCCCCGCGGGGGACTCGACTCGAATACCACTCACCACCTAATTGGCGACTTAGAGTCCATTCGGCGTCACCTGAAGGTGGATCGCTGGCTGCTCTTCGGTGGCTCGTGGGGCGCAACCCTGGCACTGTGTTACGCTCAAACTCACGCCCATCGTGTGCTCGGCCTGATTCTGCGCGGCCCCTTGCTTGGTCGCCAACGCGACCTGGACTGGTTCTTCGGCACCGAGGGCGTGGCGCGTCTATTCCCACTCGAGTACCAGCATTTTCTGAGCGTGCTGCCGCAACAGGGACGAACTCAACCGCTGGCCGCTTACCGGCAACTGTTCGCCGGGAGCCTTCAGGAACGCCAACGAGCCGCCCGTGCCTGGGCCGCCTGGGACAACACCATCGCAACGGGCAACCCCAAAGTCGAAAAAGAGGCGCCGATAGAGCGCTACGCCATTGCCTGTCATTACGCAGCCGAGCGCTTCTTTCTGCCGGAGAACGGCATTCTGGAGCAGAAAGGAAAGCTCTTCGAGCTTCCGGCCACCGTCATTCAAGGCCGGAACGACCTGGTCTGCCCGCCCGAGGGTGCCGCAACATTGGTACAAGATTGGCCTCGCGCTGAGTTGCGTCTCACAGCCGGCGCGGGGCACCTTGCCACCGACCCGGCGATTGCTGCCGAATTGGTCGCGGCAACCCGTAACTTCGTCGAAGCCTCCCGCTTGTAATCGGCCGGCGCGCGCCCCACAACGCAGTAGCGCCGAATTCGCGAGACTTACACCGATGGCTGATTATCAGGATCGTCTGGGAACCGCACGACAACACACTGCTGATCCCTATGCCGGCCAGGAATGGCTCGGCGGGGAGAACTACGGCAATCTCGGCAGACCGGGTTCATCGCGCAGTCGTTATCGGCAACGAGGGTATGAACCTGCGCTCGGCGTCGCACGGGGCTTAGGCTGGTTCAGCATCGGCCTCGGTATGGCGGAACTCGTTGCGCCTCACTGGCTGGGACGGCAAACAGGCCTCGGCCAACGAACCACCCTTCTGCGCGTCATGGGGCTGCGCGAAATCGCTTCCGGTCTCGCTGTGCTCGCGAGGCCTCGCTCTCCCTGGCCCCTGTGGGGGCGTTTTGCAGGCGACCTGCTCGACCTCGCGGTACTTATTAACGGCTACCGCAGCAGCTCACAACGCGAGCGAGTAGCTGTGTCCATCGCCATGGTTGCATGGCGTTACGCTGCTAGACGCCATGACGGCGCGGCAACTGAAGGACTGATAATCCCGCCCTGACGCAGTTATTCCGCGAGGAGCGAAACTGCGAGAATCTCGCCCGGATGCCATAGCCGCATCCGCGGTCCCCAACTACCGGCACCGCGACTCACGATCAGGGTCATATCTTCGATTTGATGCGTGCCGATCATCCGCGGAAACACCCGCTGCACCAGATAGCCGAAAGGCCAGATTTGGCCGCCGTGGGTGTGGCCGGACAACATGAGCGCAGCGCCGGATTCTGCGGCCTGTTCTACGGCCGTCGGCGTGTGTGAGAGAAAGATCGTAGCCGCATCACTGGGCGCCTGGCGCAACACGTCGGCAACCTTTGCCTCAGCCGTGCCGTCGCCGCGCCGCATGGCCCGGCCCAGATCGTCGATGCCTGCCAGATAGAGCCCTGGAGCGAGCATGGTCACTTCATCGCGCAACCATTTCACGCCGCCGGCTTCGAAATGCTTGATGTTCTCGCCCAAATCGCCGTGAAAGTCATGATTACCCGTTACGGCCCAGACGCCGAGCGGCGATTCGAGCCTCCTCAACACCACGCCCAGCGCCTCCGGCTCGGCCATCTCGCTGTCGACCTGATCACCCACCATCACGACCAGATCCGGATTCAAGGCGCGCGCCTGCTCGACGCGGGCTTCCATCCAGTCATTGCCGCGCTGATTGCCCAGATGCAAATCCGTTAGCACCGCGATCAAGGTCCCATCGAGCGACTGAGGCAACCCCGCCACGCGTACCTCATACGCGGTCACGACCGGTGCGCGCAGCCCCTGATAGAAGGCGCACGTAACCAACACAGCGGCCGCACCGATAGCGGCGCGACGCAAGAGCAGCGACCAACGACGCAGCCATAAGCCGAAGCCGGTGCATAAATCCACCGCCAACAGACACATCGCCGCCATGAACATGATGGCCAGCCAGTTCAGCGAAAATTGCCCCAGCAGCCATGCGACGCCCCCAGCGGCGCCGTGTCGGCGCTCGAGACCGGTCATGTACGCCAGCCAAACCAGAACTACCAGCCCGAGCCAGGCAAGAAGACGATAGCCCTGCACAGGACTGCGGCCGCCGCACGCAGCCCGACGTAGAAATGCAGAAAAGAGCCGACGCCCTTGAGAATCAACGAAAACATCGCGCTCACCCGGCGCCCCGACGCGGGCACCGTAAACCGACTTATGGCAAATCGCTCATTATACGAGAAAGAACCCACGCGCCGAAATTCAGGCCGTGGCCATGGGCAGGCGTACTCGCGGTGTTTCATTCCAAGCTGGGACAGGCAGGGGTGCAGAAGCAAAAAAAATAGATGGACTGCCTCGGGCTTCCTTGCCCAGACGCCCTCAGCATAGCGCCCTTAGGCAGTCCATCTTCAGCCACACGCTTCTGTCGTTCCGTCCGGGATTAAGGTTGTTGCTTTGCCGGTCCGACAGCTTTCGCCACTCACCGTGAAACGATGAGCTACCCGTGAGGTGGCGACGGGCGCACGCATTTTCCAGCCAATGCGATTCAATGAATTCTAGGGAAACTACTTATAATCGTTAATTTCCAGCAAGCGGATGATACTTTCATCCAAAGTGGATCCTTCAGGGGCCGCGCGAGATACTTATTGTAGACAAGACGTGGAACCTAAGCCGTTGCCGTTGCTCGTTTTTGGATTAATCTGCGCGGTTCCTCATTACGTTATAAGTCGCGTTAAGTGAGGCAGTTTCATTTGTCGCTTTTACACGACGCAAAACTCGCGCAAGCACGTCTGGAGCGCCCACAGCGCAAGCCGCATAGTATGAGCAGGCGTTTAGCTGCCCGGTGTCCGGCAACATTGGCTTATGGCTTGCGGCGGTTTAGCGAGCAACGCCCTGCCGGACCGGCATCAGAGCTTCGGGCGCTTTTCTCGGCCGGCGCCATGCCAAGCCAAGCGACGCCCCGGGGGTCAAACAAGCATTAAGGGCTGAAGACGTGACCGAGCACTACAATTCCTGGTTGGTCGCCCTATCGCTGGCAATAGGCGTATTCGCATCATACACCGCGCTCAATATCGCTTTGCGGGTTCGGGACGCGGATGCGCGCACCGCACGCTACTGGCTCATAGGCGGGAGCATTGCCTTGGGGCTCGGCATTTGGTCCATGCACTTTCTCGGCATGCTCGCGCACTCCCTGCCGGTGCCCATCGGCTACGACCCCGGCCTCAGCGCGCTTTCCATCGTACCCGCCATCGCCGCGGCGGCGCTGGCCCTGCGAATCGCCCAGCGGCGGCAAGCCACGCGTCAAACGGTCTGGCTTGGCGGCACGCTGATCGCGGCCGGCATCGTCGGCATGCATTACATGGGCATGAACGCGCTTAGAATGTCGCCCGCCATCGTCTACGATCCAATCCTGGTGCTGATGTCCTGCCTGATCGCGTTGCTCGCGACATCGGCCGCGCTTGCCGTCGGCTTGCGGCTAAAACGCAGTGAGCCTTGGTTGTTCGGCAAGCAGCTCGCGGCCGCGGCCCTGCTCGGACTCGGCATTGGCGGCATGCATTACACCGGCATGGCCGCCGCGCACTTTCCACTTGCCAGCGTCAGCCTCGCCGCCGGCAATGGTTTGCATGAACATGCACTGGCCGTAGCGGTCGGATTGGGCAGCTGCGCGATCCTGAGCATCGTCCTGCTGATAGCCACCTTCGATGCCCGCCTTGCCACCAAGCATGCGGAGGCGCGCCGCCACCTCGAAGCCGAGGTCGAGCGCCGAACCGCCGCCCTCGCCCGCTCTAACGCCGCGCTCGAACAGTTCGCCTACATC
>JAJUGG010000115.1 GCA_029268285.1 Ectothiorhodospiraceae bacterium
GATAATAGTTGGGCTGGGATCCAGGCCGCCGTAAATGTAGACCTGCTTGAAGGTATCCGAGCCGTAGCGGTTGTAGGTCTTCATGTTACGGGCAGCGGCCGCTTCCATGGCCTGCAGGATCTTACCGGCGAGCTTGCCGCCTCCGATGGCGTCGAAGGCGACGGTGGCGCCGGTTTCGGCGACGGCCTCGGTCAGTTCATCCATGAAATTGGGCGAGGTGCTGTCGACGATGTAGCGCGCGCCGATGCCGCGGAGAATCTCCGCCTGCGCCTCGCTGCGCACGATGTTGACGAGCGGGATGCCGTCCTTGAGGCAGATCTTGTTGAGCATCTGGCCCAGGTTGGAGGCGGCGGCGGTGTGGATGAGGGCTTTATGCCCCTCGGCCTTCATGGTCTCGGTGAAGCCGAGCGAGGTCATCGGGTTGACGAACATTGAGGCGCCGTCGGCGACGCTGGCGCCTTCGGGCAGTTCTATGCAGTCGCGCGCCGGCAGTTTGCGCAGCTGCGTGAACATGGCGCCGCCGATCATGCCGACCTTTTTTCCAAGCAGGTGCTGAGCGTTGCTGCCTGCTGCGATGACGGTGCCAGCGCCTTCGTTGCCGACCGGCAGCGACTGATCGAGCCGGCCGCGAATGTACGCCAGGCGCTGCTGCGGAATGTCGGCAACGAGTACCGGGCGGTCCGGCGTGCCTTCCGCGCGGATAGTGGAAACGTCGGCAGGGCCGAGCAAGAGTGCCAAGTCAGACGGATTGATCGGGGCAGCCTCGACCCGGACCAGGACTTCGTCCGGCCCCGGAGCGCCGGGCGTAACCGGCTCCAGGCTTAGACGTAATTGCCCATCAGAAGTGGTCAGCGAACGCAGTTCTAACCCGCTTGTTGTTTGATCCATTTTTATCCTCTCCTCGTAATTGGTGGCTCCATCATCACGGTGAGTTGCAGGAGAAGCAAGGTGGTATCGAGGAGACTCAGCCACACGCTTCGTGCGATGTTATTAAGAACCATAGCCGATAGCGTCCGCGGCGGAACGGATATGAAACCTAATAACCAAGAACGACGGGCCACGTGGTCCTGGGCTTTTTATGACTGGGCCAATTCGGCCTATGCCACCGTGGTCATCGCCGGTTTCTTTCCGGTGTTCTTCCAGAGTTTCTGGAGCACGGGGGTGGATCCGGCGGTGGCTACCAGCCGGCTTGGTTTCGCCAACGGCCTGTCCGGCGCAATCATTGCGCTGTCGGCGCCGTTTCTCGGGGCAATCGCGGACTATGCTGGGGCCAAGCGGCGCTTGCTCGGGCTCTTCATGCTGCTGGGGGTGCTCTGCACCGCCGCGCTGAGTTTCGTCGAGGCGGGCGCTTGGTTCGAGGCGGCGGCGCTGTTCGTGCTGGCTAATGTCGGCTTCATGGGTGCGAACGTGTTCTATGACGCGCTGCTGGTCGCGGTGAGCCGGCGGGAGCGCTTGGACTTCGTATCCGGCCTCGGCTACGGCATGGGCTATTTGGGCGGCGGCTTGCTGTTTGCCGGAGCGGTCGCGGCAACGCTCAAGCCGGAGCTGTTCGGGCTTGCGGATCAAGCGCAGGCGGTGCAGGCAAGTTTCGTGGCGACGGCGATCTGGTGGCTGATATTCGCGCTGCCGTTGTTCCTGTGGGTGCCAGAGCCTGCGCCGCGGCTAACTAGCTACCGAGCCGCGGTGGCGGCCGGCATGAAGCAAGTGGCCGTGACGCTGCGCCGAATCACCAAGATGCGCCAAGTCGGGCTCTTCCTGCTGGCGTATTGGCTCTATATCGACGGCGTGCATACCGTCATCACCATGGCGGTCGGCTACGGCGCAGCGCTGGGTTTCGGTACGGAGCAACTCATCAGTGCGCTGCTGCTGGTGCAGTTCGTCGGCTTTCCGGCGGCGATACTCTTCGGCAAGCTCGGCGAGCGCATCGGCGCCAAGCGCGGCATTTTCCTTGGGCTGGCCGTCTATGTTGGGGTTAGCGTCTGGGGCGTGTTCCTCAGCGAGCCTTGGGAGTTCTTTGGGATCGCCGTCTTGGTCGGAATGGTGCAGGGAGGCGTCCAAGCGCTCAGCCGCTCGTACTACGCTCGTCTCATCCCGGAAGCGGAGTCGGGCGAGTTCTTCGGCTTTTACAATCTCCTCGGCAAGTTCGCGACGCTGATCGGGCCGCCGCTATTCGGTTTGTTCGGGCTGTGGTTCGGCCAGCGCTACTCCATGCTGGCAGTGATTATTCTGTTCGTGGCGGGCGGGCTGCTACTGGCGCGGGTTCGGGAAGAGAAGGCTATCGGCGCGCAATTCCAGGCACTGTCCGATCAGCCCTAATACTCGCGTTGTTCGTTCTTGATCCGGCCGGGTCATGCCGCAACGTCTCGCTCAATGAGCTTCAGTCGACTCAGGACAAGGAGGCCATCATGGCGGGAATCGAACGGACCGCGACCGGAGTCTGGCGCGGCGACCTCAAGGGCGGCAAGGGTGAAATGTCTGGGGCGAGCGATGTGCTGAAAGGGGCGCCGTTTAGTTTTGCGACGCGCTTCGAGAACGCCGCGGGCACGAACCCGGAGGAGTTGATCGCGGCCGCGCATGCCGGCTGCTTTAGCATGGCACTGTCGAACTATCTCGCCGAGCAGGGGCATACGCCCGAAGAAATTCAGACGCGCGCGACGATTACCTTGGAGGGCGGAGCGATCAGCAAGATGCATCTAACCGTGGAAGGGCAGGTGCCCGGCATGGAGGCGGATGCTTTTCGTCAGGCCGTGACCGAGGCAGACCAGAAGTGCCCGGTGTCCAACCTGCTGCGCGGCGGGCTTACCATCAGCCACGAAGCGACTCTGCGGTGAACGGACGCGGGTCGCAAGCCCGGTAGGGTGCGCCTCTGCGCACCGGGCGCGCTTGAGTTACCCGTGCGCGGGCGAGTCGCTACAGCCGATCGCTCGCGTGCAGGCGCAAGGTGGGTGATGAGTTCGCGCGTTCGAGGAGCAAAGCGAGATCTGCGTCGGTGGCTGCTAGGCATGGCGCTGTCGCTCACGTCGTGCGGTGGCGTGCTCGCGCAGCCCTTGGAGCCGATCTGGCAGAAGCCTATTGAAGTTGCCGCGGGCCCGGCCGAGCGGGGGCCTTGGCAGCAGAATGACTCCCAATTCCATTTCGTCGACGACCCGACGGTTGCATTAAGCCGCAATGGCGACATTGCGGTGGCCTGGGTCGATCAAACCCGCAAAGACGTTTTTTATCAGGCCTATACGGCTCAAGGCGAGGCTCTGCTAGCCAGCCCGGTCAATGTTTCCGCGAGCGGCGACGTCTTTTCCTGGCTGCCGCGCGTGGTGCTCGACACCGAAGAGCCCATGCGGGTTTACGTGCTCTGGCAGGAAATCGTGTTTTCCGGCGGCTCCCATGGCGGTGAAACCTTTTTTGCCCGCTCCGATGACGGCGGCAGGACCTTTAGCAAACCGCTGAACCTGTCCCGCTCCATGGCAGGCGACGGCAAGGGACGGCTCACCAAGGACGTCTGGCACAACGGCAGCCTCGACCTCGTGCAAGCGCCAAGCGGCGACCTTTATGCAGCATGGACCGCCTATGAAGGCACGTTGTGGTTTTCGCGCTCAGACGACGGCGGCGCCAGTTTTTCGGAGCCGATGCCTGTGTTCGCGGATGCATCGCTGCCGGCCGGAGGGCCGACGCTGGCGGCTGGCGAGGCGGGTGTGGTGTATCTGGCTTGGGGCGTGGGACACGATCCCGAGGCCGATATTTACTTTACCTCTTCGCAGGATGGCGGCCGCAGTTTCGAGCCGCCGCGCGTGCTCTTCGATACCGCCGGCCATGCCTGGGCACCGAAGCTTGCGGTGGGGGCGGAGGGAACGGTGTATTTGGTCTATGGTGAAAGCGAGCAGGGGCGCTCTTCGCCGTCGGCAATTCTATATACCCATGCGCTAGGCCCGGAGGTAGCGTTTGTCGAGCCGCGTGTGTTGGCGACAGGCAGCGCGGCTGGTTTCGCGGGCGCGGACTTTCCTGATTTCGCGGCGGATGCGCATGGGCGGCTGATGATCGCGTGGGGGCTGTTCGATGCGGGTGGGCAGCGGCCGAAAGCGCTTGGCTACACGCTTTCCACGGACGGCGGGGAAACCTTTCGGGCGCCGAAAGTGATGCCGCATACCGTAGCGCCGGAGCAGGGCTTCATCGGGAGTACCCAAGGCCTGCTGATGGACCGGCTGGCCATGAACGCCGACGGTAGCGTGGCGCTGGTGAACAGTATCTTTCTGACGGGGCAGAGCAGCCGTATTTGGCTGCACATTGGGCAACTATAGAAAGGAAAAACAATGGCACCGACGCCGCCCAGTGCTCAGGCCGCGCGCCTGCAGCAGCTTACCTTCTATTTCGACTTCGTTTCGCCCTTTGCTTATTTAGCCTTCGAGGCATTGCCGACAGCGTTGGCGGGGCTGAATTATCAAGTGACGTACCGGCCCGTGCTGTTCGCCGGCTTCCTCAAGCGCCACGGCCAGCTTGGCCCGGCGGAGATCGCGCCCAAGCGAGATTGGACTTACCGCCAGGTGCTGTGGCTCGCGCACCGTCACGGCATTCCGCTGAAGCTGCCGGCGGCGCATCCCTTCAACCCGCTCGGCGCGCTGCGCTTAGCGCTGGCCTGCGGCGATGAGGGGCAGGTAGATAGGCAGGTTGCCGAGCAGATATTCCGCTTCCTATGGCGTACGGGCGAGGATGCCGGCGATGCCCGGCGACTTGCTGAATTGGCCGAGCGCTTACAGCCACAGCGCGACCCTGCGAGCGAGGCGGTTAAGGCGGCGCTTCGGGCCAATACCGATGCGGCGCTCGAGCGTGGTCTCTTCGGTGTGCCGACGATTGAAGTCGACGACAAGCTGTTCTGGGGCTTGGATAGCCTGCCCATGCTGCGTGCCTATCTGGAAGGCGATGCATGGTTTGATTCGGGAGATTGGGAAGCGGCCGCGGTGTTGCCGGTTGGGCAGGCGCGGAAATAGCAAGGCGCTCTATCTGTGGGTGCGGCCGCTCCGCCGCGAATGGCGTCGAAGACGTCATCAGAGCGAGAAGAATCGCGGCGGGGTCGCCGCTCCCACAGTTACTCGCTTTCCCATGTGGCGTTTCTCGTAGGGCGCGACCCCGCGCATTAGAACAATTTCAAACCACGGTGCGCAGGGGCACCCGGCGAAGAGCGCTCGCGCCGCATCAGGCCGCCATTTCTGTTCCCAGCCGAGTTCGATAAGCTTCTCTTAAGTCTGTTCGCCGATTTGCCGGAGTCGTTCAACAAGATGTATTCCTTGCCTATTCATTACATCGAGCCCGTATTTCGCCCGCCCAGCGAGGCGCATTCGCTGATCTTGCCCGTGACTAACGGCTGCTCCTGGAACAAATGCACCTTCTGCGAGATGTACACCGCGCCGCAGAAGAAGTTTCGCGCCCGTGACGAGGCCGAGGTGCTGGAGGAGATACGGCGCTGCGGCGAGCGCTTGAGGGTGCGGCGGGTGTTCCTGGCCGACGGGGATGCCATGGTGCTGCCGACCAAGCGTTTATTGCGCATTCTGGAAGCGATTCGCGAGTACATGCCTTCGGTGGAGCGGGTTACTTCCTACTGCCTGCCGCGCAACCTGAAGCGCAAGTCGGTCGAGGATCTCGTTGCCTTGCGCGAGGCTGGGCTTCAGATGATCTATGTCGGTGCCGAGTCCGGTGACGACGAGGTGTTGGCGCGCGTCAACAAAGGCGAGACGCATGAGTCCACCAAGGAAGCGCTGCTCAAGGCGGGCGAGGCCGGCATCAAGCGTTCAGTGATGATTCTCAACGGGCTCGGCGGCCGCAGTCTGAGCGAGCAGCATGCGCGTAACTCAGCCCGCTTGATGAACGCGACTCAACCCGAATTTCTCTCCACCTTAGTAGTGAGCTTTCCGCAGGGCATGGAGCGCTACCAAGCGCAGTTTCCGGATTTCGAGCCGCTGGATCAGCAGGGGCTTTTCCGGGAGGTCGAACTGCTGCTGAGCGAACTGAAACTGAGCGATACCGTATTCCGCAGCGACCACGCCTCCAACTACCTCGTGCTGAAGGGCACCCTGGGCGCGGACAAGCAGCGTATGCTCGCGCAGGTGCGCACGGCCATCGAACGGCCGGATCAGGCCCGGTTGCGGCCAGAATGGGCGAGGGGGCTGTAGTTTCGCAGTTCGCGGCCAGGAGTCGCTCGCAGCAAAGCGTTCTACGGTTGTAGGGGCGGCCCCTGGCCGCGTATGGCGTTTGTAGCTGTAGATCCGACTGTAGGCGGGCGTGTTCGGCCGGTACGTCCGACTAAAGTCGAACCTACGGGAAATGGCGGCACTAAAAATCGCAGTTCATAAGCCCCGCTTTCACTGCGCCAAGGAGAATAAGAATGAAATTCGAGGAGTATCGCAAGCTGGACGCCGTGGCCATGGCGGAGTTGGTCAAGGCTGGGGAAGTAAGTGGTGAGACGCTGTTGGAGACGGCTATCCAGCGCGCGGAGGCAGTCAACGGACAGCTCAACGCGCTGATTCATCCGCTTTACGATCACGCGCGCCGGCAGCTTGCCGACGGTGTGTCGGGCCCGCTGGCCGGCGTGCCGATGCTGGTGAAGGATTTGTTCCAGGAAATCGAAGGCGCGCCGCATTACCAGGGCTGCAAGGCGTTGAAATCGGTTGATTACCGCTCGCCCCACGATGCGACCCTGGTGCGGCGTTGGAAAGCAGCGGGGCTGGTGCCGTTCGGCCGCACCAACACGCCGGAGTTCGGCTCCAAGGGCATCACGGAGCCGGAGGCTTTCGGCGCCAGCCGCAACCCTTGGGATACCACACGCACGCCCGGCGGTTCTTCCGGCGGTTCCGCAGCTATGGTCGCCGCGGGCGTGGTGCCGGTGGCTGGAGGCAATGACGGCGGCGGCAGTATTCGCATTCCGGCCGCCTACTGCGGCCTGTTCGGCTTCAAGCCAGGGCGCGGGCGCACGCCCTGGGGGCCGGAAATCACCGAAGCCATGCACGGCATCGCCGTAAACCATGTGCTCACGCGTTCCGTGCGTGACAGCGCCTTGATTCTGGATCTTACGCATGGCGAGGAGCTCGGCAGCCTGTTCCGCCTCGCGCCGCCGGAGCAGTCTTACCTGGAATCCGTTCGTACCCCGCCGAAGTCGCTGCGCATCGGCTTCACCAAGGAGTCGCCGCTGGGTACGCCGGTGGATCCGGAGGCGGTGAAAGCAGTCGAGCAAGCCGCCGCACTACTTCGGGATCTCGGCCATGAGGTGGAAGAGGCGCGCCCGGACATGGACATGCGGCAGATGTGCTTGGACTGGCTGTACGTCTGGTTTGCGCAATGTGCCGCCATCGTGGATACCGTGCGGCGCATGACGGGCTGCGGCCTCGAGGGCTTCGAGCCGGATACGCTAGCCATGGCGGCGTTCGGGCGAGCGCTGCCGGCCGATCAATATGCGCTGTGCCAGGGGCGCTGGCAGCAGTACATGATTGCCTTGGATCGCTACCTCGCGCGTTACGATTTCTGGCTCACGCCCAGTGTCGCGCGGCCGCCCTGTGTAATCGGCGAAAACGACACGCCGGCCTGGCTGCAGAGCTCGCTCAAGCTCGCGCTGCGCGTGGGAGCGGGCAAAGTGGTCGCGAAGAGCGGGCAGATTGAGGAGCAGGCGCTGAAGAGCCTGGAGGTCACGCCTTTTACCCAGTTGGCCAACATCACCGGCGTGCCGGCTATGTCGGTGCCGCTGCATTGGTGCGACAACGGCCTGCCTTTGGGGGTGCAGTTCGTCGGTGGGCACGGCGACGAGGGCAAGCTATTTTCCCTTGCCGGTCAACTCGAGCAGGCCAGGCCCTGGTTTGATCGGCAAGCGCCGCTATAGTGGGGTGCGAGTTCAACCATTGCCGGACCGCCGCGTGCGGTTCGCATGCAAACGAGGAGAATGCCGTGGGAGACACAAGCTACACACCACCCAAGGTTTGGAAGTGGGATGCCGAGAGCGGCGGTAAGTTCGCCAGCATCAACCGGCCTATCGCAGGCCCGACGCACGAGAAGACGCTGCCGGTGGGCAAGCACCCTTTGCAGCTTTATTCGCTTGCCACGCCCAACGGCCAGAAGGTCACCATCCTGCTCGAAGAGCTGCTGGCGCAGGGGTTCGAGGGCGCGGAGTATGACGCGCACCTGATCAAGATCATGGACGGGGATCAGTTCGGCAGCGGCTTCGTCGAGGTCAACCCGAACTCCAAGATTCCGGCCATGGTGGATCGCAGCGTGGAGCCGCATATCCGCCTCTTCGAGTCGGGCTCCATCCTGTTGTATCTGGCCGAGAAGTTCGGCGCCTTCATTCCTGCTGATACCGCCGGCCGTACCGAATGCCTCAACTGGCTGTTCTGGCAGATGGGCAGCGCACCGTTGCTCGGCGGCGGCTTCGGCCACTTCTACGCCTATGCGCCGGAGAAGTACGAATACCCGATCAACCGTTACACTATGGAAGTGAAGCGGCAGCTCGACGTGCTCGACCGCCAGTTGGCCGAGCGGCCTTACATCGCGGGCGATGAGTACACCATCGCCGATATCGCCATCTGGCCCTGGTACGGTGCATTGGTGCGTAACGAAGTTTACGGAGCGGCGGAGTTTCTCGAGGCGCACACCTACAAGAACGTGCTGCGTTGGGCCGATGAGATCTTCGCGCGACCGGCCGTAAAGCGTGGCCGCATGGTCAACCGAACCTTCGGCGACCCCTCCGAGCAGCTTCACGAACGGCACGACGCCAGCGATTTCGAGACCAAGACGCAGGACAAGCTCGAGGGGCAGGGCGAGTAAGCTTTGCCGGGCTCGCAAGCCTATCTAAATTTGTCCTGATAAATACGGGAACGCCCGTGGTAGATCACGCCCGGGCGTTCGTGCTCTACTTGGAAGGTTGCTTCGAGCTTGCTCGATTCGATGATGAATATTCACGCAGGCTATGCGTGATTGGCGCAGGGAAGGCGCCATTGCCGGGCAGGGCGCGCAGGAAGCGCGTCACCGGCAGTCGTGATTGCCAGCGAACATGAACAATAACAAAGGACGGTTCACATGGATGTGGAACTCGGGTTGGAGCGCGCTCCGCAGGAACGCTCGTCGCTTTCCGATAATGTCTTCGTGACCTCTTCCGGGGTCCAGCTGTCTTACCGCATGGTCGGCAATGCCGACGCCAAGCGCGATCTGGTTTTCTGCAACGGACTTTTTACGGGCATGGGCGGCTGGGCGCAGCAGGTGAGGTTTCGCCCGCTGGCCGAGCAGAGTCGCATGATTCTGTTCGACTATCGCTGCCAGGGCGATTCCGATGCCGTAACGCAGCCATTCGGGATTATCGATGTCGTCCAGGATGCGGCAGAGTTGCTGTTGTATCTGGGCGTAGAGCGGCCGGTGCTGCTTGGGCACTCCTTCGGCGGAATCGTCGCGCTTGGCCTAGCTGCCTGCTACAGGCCGCAGCTGCAGGC
>JAJUGG010000116.1 GCA_029268285.1 Ectothiorhodospiraceae bacterium
AATGACGGTCGAAGACGTGCTCAAGGAGCTGTTCGCGCCATTGGGCAGCAAGGCCAGGTTCGAGTTCAAGCTGACGCAGCCGCACCCTGAGCACCGCTTCCTGGTTCAGTACAACGAAACCTCGCTCAATTTCATGCACCGGTTGCTGCGCCGGGAGGGCATTGCGTTCTACATCGAGCACCAGGAAGACGGGCATGTCATCCACTTCGTCGATGAAGCCAAGTCGCTGCCCGAACTCACCCCGGCAACGCTCAACTTACAGGCGGGTAGTGTCGGCGACCGCCTCATCTCATGGGAGCACCAAAACGCGTTCGCAACCGGGCGCTTTTCCGAGCGCTCCTACAACTACAAGCAGGCGGACAAGGTGCAGGAGGTCGAGACTCAGGCTTCCGCTTCGTTGTTGAAAATTCCCGGGGTGCCGGATACCGAGCAGTACCAATACTCGGAATCCTACCAGACCACTACCGACGGCAAGGCCGATGTCCAGTGGCGGCGGGATCAAGCCACGGAGCGGCATGACAAGATCATCGGCACGGCCAGCTACCGCCATCTTGCCGCGGGGCGCCATTTTAAGGTTGAGCAGATTCCGACGGGCGAATGGCCTGATCACGGCAAGGAATTCACGCTCAGTCGCCTCCACCTCGCCGTGGACAACGAAGAGTCGCTCTTTACTGCCAGTTTCGAAGCCATCCCCAAGGGCGAGCTCGCATTCGGGAAGGTCGAGCAGACACCGCTGATTGCCGGGCTGCAAACCGCGGTAGTGACTGGGCCGGCCGGTGAAGAGATCCATACCGATGAGCTTGGGCGCATCAAGGTGCAATTCCACTGGGACCGCGAGGGCAAGCACGACGACAAGACCACATGTTGGCTGCGTGTCATGCATTCTTTTGCCGGGCCGGGGTTCGGCGCTCACTTCACTCCGCGCATCGGCCAAGAGGTCGTCGTGGCGTTCGAGAATGGCAACCCTGATCGGCCATTCGTGCTTGGGGCGCTCTACCACCCCATACACAAGCCGCCTTACGCCGGCGAGCCCACCCAAAGCGGTATCCGAACGCAATCAACCAAGGGCGGCAGTTCGGATAATTACAACGAAATCCGCTTCGACGACAAAAAAGGCTCCGAGCACTTTTATGTGCAGGCTGAGAAGGATCTCGAGGTCTACGTTAAAAACGACGAGAAGCGCAAGGTCGATAACGACCAGGAGATCGGCGTGAAAAATAACGCCGAGATTAAGGTCGGCAACAAGCTGAAGATTCACGCCGGGAGCGAGATCGAAATCGTCGTCGGCGGCAGCAGCATCAAGCTTACCGGAAACAAGCTGCAGATAGGCTCGGCGGTCGTCGACATCGACGGCGGCACCATCCAGCTCAACTAAGGAAAGCGCTTATGAGCCAGAAGCCAGCTGCCCGCCTCGGCGATCTTGGTGATAAGCACGGCAGCTACCCGCCGACGCCGATCATTGCCGGTGACTCCAGCGTGCTCGTCAACGGCCGTCCGGTAGCCCGGCAGGGCGACCCGTTGGTGCCGCACGCCGCACCGAAAAAACCGCCCCATCCTCGCGCCATTGCAGGCGGTGCCGGCAGTGTTTTGATCGGCGGGGTGCCAGCAGCGCGTGTCGGGGATCCGATCGATTGCGGCGGTACCGTCAAAACCGGGGCGGGTGACGTCGTCATCGGCGACAGCCCCGCCCTGCCCGGCGATGCGGGAGCACCGATGATCTAGTCACTACTGCTAGTGGGCTCATATACACCGTCTGACACGCTGCGGCAGCGTTGTGGGAGGCTGTCCGAGTTGGCGGAACAGGGATAGGTAATGCGGAGCATATTTGCTGTGCGAAGGCGAACGTCCCGACTTCCGGGCCGCTCCGGAGGCGGCTGATTCGGAAACCAGGCGGTACAACGTCTAAAGCACAGCGGGTGCTTGCGAGCAACGATAATAATTTTGTAACCGAGGATTTTGCATGACCAAGGAAGTGCCGTCCCTGAAACCCTACTACTACCGTTTCACCTGGCTTTACATCGTCATTACCGGAGTCGGTGTCGCGGCCATGCTGGGCCTGGAGTTCTTACTGGGAACGGAAGTCGACCTCGGCGCGGGGTTCGGCATCGGCGCAACGCTGGGCGCAGGGCTTGGTGCTGCGACAAAGTTTGTGCATGACCAAGGGCGTGCGCCAAATGCGGCGGAGCGCTCGCGCTTGGTTTGGGGCGGGGTCGGGATTCTTTTTCTAGTATCGCTCGCCGGGATGGCGGCCATCTTTGTCGTGGTCGCGGGGAGCGAAGCTTATGACCTGTTGCTGTATTTGGCGGGCTTGGGTAATGGCTTAGTGCTTGCCATTGCGGCGATTACCCTGGCCTTCGCGACGGCGATCTCTTTTGGGCTGCTCTACGTCGCTTACGGGCCATGGGCACGGAATTTCGCGTCGAAGCGCTCGCTCAACCAGACAGAGCCGGCCGGATAGCATCCGGCTTGTAGCAACTAAAGGGGAAAGAGTAGCTTACTGGCTGCGTACAATGCGCAGGCGCTGCGGTTCGGTTTCGGGTTCCAGCAAGAATAATTTTCCGCTGTCCCGTCCCATGTTGATTTGCATGGAAGCGCCTACGGGCAGTGTCGTAGAGAGACTCGTACCGGTGCCGGTTCGGAAGACGACTTGCAGGGGCTTGCCGGTATCGTTGCTAACGTCGGCGCGCTCGCCAGCGTGAAGTGTCCTAATTTGCGCCTTGGTAGACATACTGCTCCCTGCTCCCCTGTCTCTTCTGAGCGCGTTAATTAGGTATATGTGCCCTATTGCGCCAAAAGAAACTGGGAGTGATACGTGCAGATGCCTGCGGGGGAGGATGTCGTCCGCACCGAGCGGCGCGGACGACATTGAAGGCGTGAAGCCGTAGGCTTACCAGCTCCAGAGCCAGGACAGCCAGCCCCAGCCGCTGGATTTTTCTTCCTTCGGCTCGTCTGCGGGTGCCGGCTGCGTCGGCGCCTGCTCCTTTTCGGATTCAGGCTCCTGCGGCTCGACCTCCGGCATGGTCGGTGCCGTGGCTGTTTCCACCGGCCAGAAGGTCATGTAGCGACCGGTCCAGCGGGCGAGGTAATTCACGCTGCCGTTGTCATACCAGGCATCGGCCCCAGCCAGATCCGCTTCTGCTACTTCGAGAAGCCCTTTCTCCGGCTGCACGGTATCGACGTAGCTGTAGACGTAGCCCTTAGCAGTGCGCTCGTAGCCGACCAGCGAAACGTAGTGCCCAGGAATGAACCAGGGGCGCTCGAGGTGGATCATCACCGGGCGATTGTTGTCGAGGTGCTGGCGAATGGTCGCGAGACGAGAAACGCGCTCGCTGACATTGCTCTTCGACGGGATGTCATAGTTGCCCTCGACCTCGAACATGCGCTTGCCGGTGGCAGGGTCGCGCATCTCGGTGAGGCGCTCGCTCAGGAAGCGCAGCGAGGGGCTCATCTTGCCGTCGCGCTGGGCTTCGATCCAGCCCGCATATTCGCTGGCGTTGTGGATCGTGGCGTTGCGCGAAGTGCAGTCGTCCACATCGCCGACGCAGACCGGCGGCAAGGTGGCGTTATAGAAGTCCGTGCGGCCGTTGCCAGTCTTCAGGATCGCCCCTTGGTAGTGATGGTTCATCATCAACCAAGTGATCGTAGGGCCACACTCGTTGGATGCCTGTTGGATGACGTCGTAGCCGCCATCGGCAGGCTGGGCCGCAAGCGCGGCCGAGCAGGAAGCGCTCAGGATACCGATGACCAGAAACCGCTTGGCCAGATTCATACCGAAACCTCCAGAACGCATCGCCGGACTCCGGTTCTGTCGGTTCCGCTGACGTAGGCGCAGGAGTTCGCCCGAGGAGTCCTTCCGCCCGTGACCGACGAAGGTTCGTATATAACGATTGGCGCGTGCTTAGCTTAGGTCGACGCCGCGGGAAGCGTCCTATGTGCACTTGCCGTATAAGTGTTTGCCCGCGCTGATTTCGAGGCGGTTGCGTGTCCGGCGCTTAAACCGTGTCGTTCAACCTGCGTCGTAAATCGGGGCTTATTGTGAAGAAAGCGCGGCCCCGGTATCCGGGGCCGTTTCACACTTTGTGCGTACGACTGTCTATGACCTGTCGTGCCACAGAGACAAACCGCCGCAGCGGGGGACGTGAGGGAGCTACCGACCGGGCGTGCGACCGGTCGGGAACAGGCTGCCGGCGTCGGCATCCTCTTCGTCGAGGTCTTCTTCAATCTCCAGTGACAGGACGCCCGGTAAATTACCCTTCGGTTTGGAGCCGGATTCTTGGAGGTTGATCTGCAAGCGCAGATTATTGGCGGAGTCCGCATTGCGCAGCGCTTCGTCCATGGTGATGAGGCCATCCTGGTAGAGCTTGAGCAGCGCCATGTCGAAGGTCTGCATGCCCTGCGGTCCGGATTTCGCCATGATCTCCTTGAGCCCGCCGATATCGCCGCGGGCAATCAAGTCTTGCACCATCGGCGTGCCGATGAGGATTTCGATCGCCGCGGTACGCTTGTTATCCACCGTCGGAACCAGGCGCTGCGAGACGATGGCGCGCAGGTTCAACGACAGATCCGACAGGATCTGCTTGTGACGTTCCTCAGGGAAGAAATTGAGAATGCGATCGATGGCTTGGTTAGCGTTGTTGGCGTGCAGTGTCGACAGGCACAGATGGCCGGTTTCGGCGAACGAGAGCGCGTGCTCCATGGTCTCCTGATTGCGGATCTCACCGATCAGGATGACGTCCGGCGCCTGGCGCAGCGTGTTGACCAGCGCATCATGGAAGGAGTCCGTGTCGACGCCGACTTCGCGCTGATTCACTAGGCTTTTCTTGTGGCGGTGCACGAACTCGATCGGATCCTCGATGGTGATGATATGGCCCGAAGAGTTAGTGTTGCGATGGTCAATCAGCGCGGCCAAAGAAGTCGACTTACCTGAGCCGGTGGCGCCGACGAAGACGATCAAGCCGCGCTTGGACATGATCAGGTCTTTCAGCACCTCGGGTAGCTTTAGCTGATCCGCGGTCGGAATGTCCGTCTTGATGTTCCGTACCACCATGGCCGGGTGGTTGCGCTGCTTGAAGATGTTGACCCGGAAGCGCCCGACCCCGGGGCGGCTGATCGCCAGGTTCATCTCCGGCTTCTTCTCGAACGCTGCGCGCTGCTCCTCGTCCATGATCTCATTGGCGATGGCCCACAGCCGTTCCGGCGTCAGTACTTCTTTATCGATCGCCTTGAGCTGGCCCTGGAATTTGGCGGCCGCTGGTGCGCCCGTGGTCAGGTACAGATCCGATCCGTCCTTGACGGCAAGAATCTTCAAATAGTCTTCAAAGGTCATGCATCTCTCTCAACCAAGAAACGAACTGGAACAGCTTCGTTCGCAGTGCCCGATGTTAGCCGGGCGCGTCGGTGTGAACTGCTGCTCATTTCTCAGTTTGAGGGGACATGCACTCGGTAGCTCTGCATCTTTGGGGATGGGCAGGCTTACGCAGCACCTCGATGCGATTTTTCGATGAGCTGCTTGATGTCGGGTACACAGCTTCCGCAGTTGCCGCCTGCCTTGAGTTTGCGTGTCACTTCCTGAAGCGTCGTACAGCCGCCTGCGATGGCGGCCCGAATGGTGTTCTCACCGATCCCGAAGCAACTGCAAACCGTACGTCCGGCGTCGGTTTGGCCGTGCGGCGGCTGAGCACTCAGCAACGCCAGGCGTTCCGGCCCGTCCAGCTCGGTGCGCTCGAACAGGCCGGCCAACCAGGCCCTGGAAGGCAAAGCAGGCGTGTCCGCGATGAACACACAGGCCGCTATGCGACCTTGATGCACGCAGGCGATACGCAACTGGCCGCAGCCCTGATCTTGAAACTTGACCCATTCGCCGTCTAACCCGCTGCGCCTAAGCCAGTTTTCCCAGTCGACTTCGCTGTCTCCTGCCAACTCGTAGCGGTAGTGCTCGTGTCCCTGTATGCGGGTCCAGTAACTGCCGGGCAGGTCGGGCAGCGGTTGGCGAGAGAGCGCGAATGCGTACCAGGCGTAGTCGATCCGTTCGACGGCAACGGGGGTGTGCTTGTACTCGGGTTCGCCGGACAGTGGGTCGACCACCGGATTGATCACCGCGTCGATGCGCGCACGGGCGCTGAACTGGTTACTCCAATGCATGGGCGCGAACACTTCGCTCAAGCGTTGCTTGACGTCGTGGCGAGCCCGAAGAATCGCCTCTCCCCAACGACTGCGGACGCGGGCAAGACTCCCGTCGGCGAGGCCGAGTTGCGCGGCGTCGTCCGGGTGCAGCGCCAGAAAGGGCTCCGGCGTGTGGCCGCTAAGCCGGGCGACCTTTCCGGTTCGGGTCATGGTATGCCACTGATCGCGTATGCGCCCGCTGTTGAGCAGCAGAGGGAAATCCTCACTAGCGGGGTTCGCGGGCGGGCGCGGTGTTACCGGCACCAAGCGAGCGCGCCCACTGGGCGTGTAGAAGCGCTCGCCGGGAGCGAACAGCCGTGCTTGCCCCTGGCGAGCGCCGGTGGGCAGCGGCCATTGCACGGGCTGCAGTGTCTGATAGGCGGCGAGATCAATATCGGCTAGGGCGCCGATGTTAAAAGCGCGCGTACCGCAATTTTCGAAGGCGGATAGTGCTGCATGCTCGCGGAAGATCTGATAGGGACTTTGGTATCTGAAGCCGGCTTCGAAGCCCATGCGCTTGGCAACTTCGCAGATGATCCACCAGTCCGGTTTGGCGGCGCCGGGTGCGGCTAAGAAGGGGCGTTGACGTGAAATCCGGCGCTCGGAGTTGGTGACAGTGCCGTCTTTCTCTCCCCAGGTCAGCGCCGGCAGGCGGATATGCGCTAGTTGCACGGTGTCCGTATCGCGGACGCAGTCAGAAACCACCACCATCTCGCAGCGCTGAAGGGCCGCACGTACGCGGTCGGCATCGGGCAGGCTCACGACCGGGTTGGTGGCCATGATCCAGATCGCCTTGATCCGCCCGTCATAGACGGCGTCGAATAGCTCCACCGCCTTGAGACCGGGTGCCTCTGCGATGCGTGGCGCTTTCCAAAAGCGCCCGACACGGGCGATGTTCTCCGGCGTGAAACCCATGTGTGCGGCGAGTTGGTTGGCGAGCCCGCCGACTTCACGTCCACCCATGGCGTTCGGTTGGCCGGTGATCGAGAAGGGACCCATGCCGGGGCAACCGATGCGGCCGGTGAGCAGATGACAGTTGATGATCGCGTTGACTTTGTCGGTTCCGGCTGAGGATTGGTTAACGCCCTGCGAAAACAGCGTTACCGTGCGCTGCGTGGACGTAAACAAGTGGTAGAAGCGGGAGACATCGGCTTCTTTCAGCCCGCAGGCGGCGGCGACGGTGGGAATGTCGGGGCTCCGGGCCTCGGCTGCGGCGATGGCGTCCGCGGCGCCTTCCGTACACTGCTCCAGATACTTGAAGTTCACCGCACCGTAGCGGACCAGATGGGCGAGCAGGCCGTTGAAGAGCATGACATCGGAGCCGGGTGCGAGCGGTAGGTGTAGATCGGCCCCATCGCAGCTGTCGGTGCGGCGAGGATCAATCACGACCAACTTCAGCTGCGGATTTCGCTCGCGTGCGCGCTGTAAGCGTTGGTTGAGGATGGGGTGGCACCACGCCAGATTGGAGCCCACCAATACCACCAACTCGGCCTCTTCCAGGTCTTGGTAGCAGGTAGGCACGGTGTCCGCGCCGAAAGCGCGCTTATGTCCTGCCACTGCCGAAGCCATGCACAGGCGCGAGTTGGTATCGATGTTGGCGCTGCCAATGAACCCCTTCATCAACTTATTGGCAACGTAGTAATCCTCGGTCAGGAGTTGCCCGGATACGTAGAGGGCTACCGCATCCGGCCCGTGCTCGGCAATGACGCGCGAGAAGCCGTCGGCGACGGCGCTTAGTGCGGTGTCCCAGTTCGTGCGGCGGCCGCCGATCTCCGGATTCAGTAAGCGACCGCTGAGATCGAGTGTTTCGGCCAGTGTTGACCCTTTTGAGCACAGCCGTCCGCGATTGGCCGGGTGAGCCGGATCACCCCGTACTTCGATCTTGCCGTTATGGTCGCGACTGGCGAGCACGCCGCAGCCGACGCCGCAGTACGGGCAGGTGGTGCTGACGGTGGCTGGCATGAACTTATCCTCTTGGAAGCGTCGTTGAAGATTCACCGCAAAAGGCGCAGGAAGCGTCCTGTGCCGATTAACACGCAACTCCCAGGAAAAGCTGCTCGCCTTCCTGGCGTATGGGATAGCGTTTGACGCTGCCCTCATCGGGCGCGATGGCGCTTCCCTTCACCAGATCGATCTTCAGACCGTGTAGTGGACAGACGACGCAGTCGCCGTGAACCAGGCCCTCCGATAGAGGGCCGCCCTTGTGGGGGCAGCGGTCTTCGATCGCGAAGAGGCGGCCGTCGCGGGTCTTGAACACGGCGATGGCGGTATCGGGCGTCAGCACTACGCGTGCGCCCTGTGCCGGAACGTCCTCAACGCGGCCGATGGCGAGCCACCGCAGGGAAGGCTGCTGCGCGGGAATGCTCATTGGCTGATCTCCTTGAGCGGAATGAAATTGCCCCGGTGCTCGGGGCGTGCGTGCTCCGCCCAGGGGTCTTGTTGGAAGTGTTGTTGTGAATCGAGAAAGCGCTTGGCGAGAGCCCTGCGGCCAATCTCGTCTTCGACTACGCGCTGCTTGACGTAGGAAAGACCAACCCGCTCGATCCACGGCGCCGTGCGTTCGAGATAGCGCGCTTCCTCTCGGTAAAGCTGCATAAAAGCGGCGCAGTACTCCTTTACTTCATCCATTGTTGTCACCCGGCACAGCACGTCGGTGGCGCGGATCTTGACGCCGCCGTTGCCGCCGACGTGCAGTTCCCAACCCGAGTCGATCGCGACAACGCCGAAGTCCTTGATGGTGGCTTCGGCGCAGTTGCGCGGGCAGCCGGAGACGGCCATTTTGAACTTGTGCGGCGTCCAGGAGCCCCACGTCATTTTCTCGAGCTCGATTCCGCAGCGTGTGGAGTCCTGGGTGCCGAAGCGGCACCATTCGCTGCCGACGCAGGTCTTCACGGTGCGCAGGCTTTTGCCGTAGGCATGCCCGGACACGAACCCGGCCTCGGAGAGGCGGCCCCACATACGAGGGAGATCCTGCTTTTTGACGCCCAGCAGATCGATGCGCTGACCACCGGTGATTTTCACCGTCGGCACCTGGAACTGTTCCGCTACCTCGGCGATGGCGCGCAGCTCTGACGGTGTGGTCACGCCGCCCCAGATACGCGGTACCAACGAGTACGTGCCGTCCTTCTGGATATTGGCGTGCATGCGCTCGTTGACGAAGCGCGCGCGCGGATCATCCTCGGCCTCCTGGGGCCAGGTGGAAATAAGGTAGTAATTCAATGCCGGGCGGCACTTATCGCAGCCATCCGG
>JAJUGG010000117.1 GCA_029268285.1 Ectothiorhodospiraceae bacterium
GGCGTGTGGGGTTCTTGCTGGAATTAGCGAAGGAAACATGCACCAGCAGTAGGTGAAGCATCAACCAGATAATCCGATGAGATGCCGGTCTGTCTCACTCTCATGCAAAGGTAAGATCAACCATTTAATCCGCTTACCCCGTAAATACAGCCTCCCCCGCAGAAGCGACGCCTGCTGGGACCATCGCGGCGCCGAAAGTCGCGGCGAGGCGCCGCTCCCACAGAGAATCTTAGGCAAAGAGGCCCGGTGGGAGCGGAGACTCCGCCGCGCATGGCCTTGCAGGCGCCACCAAAGTCGTAGGGTGTGTATCACGCACGGTTCCAAGCCGGTTCTGCCGGTGAGGGTGGATGATACGCACCCTGCGGAAAACGGCTCCCCGCGCACCCACCACATAGGAAACCCTCTCTATAAGCACCTATTGAAATTAAGGCCCGGGCCCACTACACGAACGGTGGCGTGTCAGTCTTAGCAAGGAGGCCATGATGAAGACTACGCGGCTCTGGCTTATGAGCATGTTGTTAGGATCGGTATTGCTGCTGGCCGGCTGCAACACCATGGAAGGCATGGGTGAGGATTTTGCGTCGCTGGGTCGTGCTATTCAGGGCGAAGCGGCCGAGGAGCAGGCCGAAGACATCCAGACCGCCGAGGCCGAAACCGAGGCCGAGGTCGAAACGGCGGAAGCACCGCAGTAAGCATTACCCGACGGCGCCCTTCTGGGCGCCGTCGGATTCGTATCTTCAAACCGCGATCTTCTGCCCCATGATTTGCTGGTACAACTCAGCCTTGAGCGGCGTATAATCCGTCCGCTCGGCATTGAGCATGTAGAGCGGATCGCGCACCTTATCCAAGTGGAAAGCTTCCTGCTTCAGGGTGCTTTTCTGATGTTTGAAGGTGCTGGTCGTGGAAAGGGATTCGCTAAGCCGCACGAACAGCGGAATCGCGTAATCCGGTAAGCGGGCCACCAGATGTTTGGCCAAGGCGGCGCCGTCGAAAGCCTGCTCTGGCTTCAGGGTGATGGAAGCCATGCCGGCACGGCCTTCACAGCCAGGCACCTCGACGCCGTAAACCACCGCTTCCTTCACAACGGCGAGTTCGTTAATCACGCGCTCGACTTCGGTCGTTGCTACGTTCTCGCCCTTCCAGCGGAAGGTGTCGCCTAGACGGTCGACGAACTGCACGTGCCATAGTCCCATGTCGCGCACCAGGTCGCCGGTATTGAAGTAGCAATCGCCCTTCTTGAACGCGTCCCGGATAAGCTTTTTCTCGCCCTCTTCCTTGCTGGTATAGCCATCAAAAGGTGCGATGTTGCTGACCTTGGACAATAGCAGCCCGACCTCTCCCTTGCCGACACGCTGCAACCGCCCCTTGGCATCACGCACCGGCTGTTCGGTATCAGTGTCGTAATTCACAACGGCATAGGCGAACGGCGAAAAGCCGCAAGACGGCTCGACGTCAAAGGCATTGGTGAACAGCAGATTGCACTCGCTTGCGCCGTAGAACTCGTTGATGTGGGGGATGTTGAAGCGCTGGCGGAACTGCGGCCAAAGTTCCGGGCGCAGACCGTTGCCGAGCACGATGCGAATGCGATGCTCGCGCTCCCGGGGATGCGGGGGCTGGGCGAGTAGATAACGGCACAACTCGCCGATGTAGCAGAAGGCGGTCGCGTTGAACTCCGCGACCTCGTCCCAAAAGCGTGACACCGAGAACTTGCGCGCGATCGCCAGCTCTGCTCCACTGCCCAGAGCCGCGCCCCAAGACAAGGTCAAGGCATTGTTGTGATACAGCGGCAGCGGGCAGTAGAACACGTCGCTCCGGTGCATGCGCAACGACCCGAGACCAACGCCCGTCATCGCGCGCAGCCAGCGGCCGTGGGACATCACCGCTGCTTTGGGCAGGCCCGTGGTGCCGGAGGTGAATACATGGAAGGCAGCGTCGCTGGTGGTCACCTCTTCGGTGTCGGGCAGATTGTCGCCGCTGCAGGCCCGCAGTTCCTGCCCCAGGCTACCGGCGCCGGATACCGGCGCGTCGTCGTTGCCGTCCGCCAACCAGTAGGCCTTCTCCAGCAAGCCGTTCGGCAGGGATTGCCCGCGCAGGGACTCGAAGGCCTCCCGGCATTCGCTCCCTAGGAGTAGCACTTTCGGCCCGGTAATGCTGAGGCTGTGGGCCAAAATGTCTCCGCGCTGGTTGTAATTGAGCATGGCTGCGGCGGCGCCGAGCTTGACCACGCCGGCTGCGAGCACCAACAAGTCGACGCGGTTCTGCATCAACAAGGCTACGCAGTCGCCGCGCCTGACGCCACGAGCCTTGAGGAAATGAGCTACGCGATTCGCGCGGTCGTTGAATTCGGCATAGGTATAGCTGCGTTGCTGGTCCCTGAGCGCCACGCCGTCGGGCGTTTTACGCGCCCATTTCTCGACTAGGCGTCCGATGGATTTGCGCTGGCCGGAACGGATCAGGGCCAACTGCGCCAGTCCCGCATTGGCAATGTGCAGGCGTGGCAGAATACGCCCCGTGCCTTTCGCGACATCCCACAGCGTCGCCCGCGTCTTGGCTTCCATCACTCCTCCTCCAACCTTTCATGTTTTTTATAACGATAAGCCCGGAGAGGCCCCTTGCAACGCCGCCAAAACATTAGCTGGCGCTAATCCGGCCAATCTGGAAAGATATCGTTCCTAATTATGGGAGCAGCCGCGCAAAAACATCAAACGCGGTACGCTCCGAAGCGGAGTCATGCGCCGTGTGAGACGGATGTGAGGCGTTCGTGGCAGCATAACGCGCGCACGGAACGCGGCTGATGATGCCCGGCAGACAATAGCTAGGCGCTCCATGTCGAGACACGAAATGCATATCGAAGAAACAGCCCCAAACCCCCAAGGCCTTCTGGAAATTGCTCTGGATGCCGAGGTCAGCGTTCAGCTGCGGGGAGGGAACCGCATACCGACCCGACTGCTGGGCAAGCTCGCCGCGCAGTATCTAGTCCTGCGCGGCAACCGCGGCAGCCTGGACGGCATCAAGCTCGACTACGGGGAAAGCGTCATCGTGCGCTACCTGCACGAGGGCGTGGTTTACGCCTTTCGCAGTTTCGTGCTGCACATGGCGCTGAAGCCGGAGAAGCTGATCTTTCTGGCCTACCCTCAGGCCGGGCTGCAGCGGCATTCCCTGAGACAGGCGCAACGTCTGGCCTGCACCCTACCCTGCCGCATCAACCTCGACGAGGAGCCTCGGCTTGGGCTACTGGTGGATCTCAGTGCCACCGGCTGCCAAGTAGTGCTACCCAATGAGGAAGGACACGACGCCGCTCAGCACGCGGAGCGTGTTCTGCTACAAGAGGTGGACTTGCAGGTGGCGGATGTCGATGGTGAGGGCGCCGTCAATGTGGCGGGTACGATAAGGCGCAGCGAGGCGGACGAGAGACGCCTCAGGATCGGTATCGAGTTCAGCCGGCCACAGGTCGACTTCTTTCAACGCATCGCCCATCTTTTGCGGCTAAACGACGCCTAGCGCCTGCCAGACTCATTGAACCGGCTTCAAGTCCGGTAGAATGTAGCCGTGCCCGGCTGCCCAACATAACAATGACGCTACACTTACCCGCCCAACTTACCGAGTACTGCGCCCGCTGGGAGCGCGGCGAGCGCTTCTTTCTCGTGCATTTGGCGCGCGACCTCCTCGACGATTGGCATCTCACACAGACCTGGGGGCAAAGCGGTACCTCGCGCGGCGCTCAAGTCCGCCGAAGAGTCCTGCGCAACCTGGACGAAGCCACCCGCGTCCTGAACGAAATCCACGCCCGTCGCGCGCAAAGCGGCGATCAGCTGCAGCTGGAGCAGATCGAAAGCGCGGAACCTTAGAGGGAGCGCACGCAGCATTGTCGAACCACGAAGGCACGGAAATGGCTACTTCCTTCCGTGTTCACCCGTGTTTTCCGTGGCTAAAGATCTGCCTTTCACGACATTTGGTGAGCGGACGCGCGCGTTAGGGCAAATGACACCATTCTTAGTGGCCACAGTACTACATGCTTGCTTCAAGCACCTCTGGTCACCGTAATAGCCCGTTAAATCAGCCCGTAGAGGAACACGCCGGCAACCAGCCACGGCGATACGTAGCGCAACACGAAGCGCCAGCTTCGATACGCGATGCCGTCCTTCATCCGCAACTCGTCGAGACTGTCCGCCCTCGGCATGACCCAACCGACGAACAGCGCCGTCAAGAGACCGCCCAGAGGCAGGAGGTAGTTGCTACTGAGGTAGTCGAACAGATCAAATAAATTACGATCCAACAGCTTGATCCCGGACCAACTGCTGAACGAGAGGGCGGATGCGATGCCCAGCAGCCAAATGAAGCCGCCAACTAGCCCCGCCGCTTTCCAGCGCGTTAGCCCCTTCTGCTCCGTCAGGTGCTCGACCGAGGGTTCCAGCAAGGAAATGCCGGAGGTGAGCGCACCCAAGGACAGAAACACGAAGAAGAGCGCGCCGATCACTGCGCCACCAGGCATTTGCCCGAAGGCAATCGGCAAGGTGATGAAGATCAGTCCGGGCCCTTGCGAGGGGATCAAATCATAGGCAAATACCAAGGGGAAAATCGCAAGGCCGGAAAGTAGCGCCACCAAGGTATCGAGCGCCGCGATCAGCAAGGCAGAACGCGCAATCGAGACTCGCTGCGGCAAGTAGGACCCATAGGCCATCATTGCGCCCAATCCGATGCTTAGGCTGAAGAAAGCGTGCCCTAACGCAATCAGCACAGCATTCCAGCTCAAGGCCGAGAAGTCGGCTCTGAACATGAAATCCAGGCCCTCGCCGAAACGGCCGGTCGTGAAGGCTGCATAGGCCACCAGTATCAGCAGGATCAGGAACAGGCCCGGCATCAGCACCCGCACCGCCCGCTCCAGCCCCTCGCGCACGCCTCGGCCGATGATGAGGATCGCGATCGCCATGGCCAGGGTGTGGAGCCCGAGCAGCATTGCCGGATCTGCCAACAATCCGGAGAACATCCCTTCCAGAGCCGCCCCCGGCTCTGCGTCCCCACTGACTGCCTCTGTAAAGCGGCCGCTGAGCGCGTACCAGATGTAGATGAGCGCCCAGCCGGTGACGACGCTGTAAAACGACAGCACGATGATGGAACTGATTACACCCATCCAGCCGACGATGCGCCAGCCGCGCTTTGCGCCAAGTTGGTCCACGAGCCGGCGCGCGCTTCTAATGGGGCTGCTGCCGCCGCGCCGCCCGATCAGCACCTCGGCCATTAGGATGGGCACGCCGATGAGCACAATGCAGAACAGATAAACCAGCACGAAGGCGCCACCGCCGTTCTCACCGGTGATGTACGGAAACTTCCAGACGTTGCCAAGACCGACCGCGGATCCAGTGGCCGCAAGAACGAACAGGAGTCGGGATGACCAATGGGGGTGGGCAGGATTCGTGCTAGCCACGCTTAATGTTGTTCCTTGGTGTTAATTTTCTTATTAGTAATCGAAGATGAATTTACGGAACACGAGATTCCCCACACAGTCAAGCCTGCTAGCTTGTTACCAAAGTCTAATGCTATAAAGACAACATGATTCCTGGCGTTTTGGGCGGTTCGATCTTGAATCCCGATTTCTTCGAAACATTGCGTACGGATCTCATCGAGGGTCGCCTGTACCTGCCTCCCATGCCCGAGGTCGCGCGGCGGATCCGCGACTGTGCATCCGACCCGGAGGCGAGCGCCGCCGACCTCGCCAAACTGATCAGCGCCGACCCGACACTCAGCGGACGCCTCTTGCATGTCGCCAACAGCCCCTATTTCCGCGGGCTCAAGCCGGTCGAATCCGTCCAGGCTGCCGTGAGCCGCCTGGGCATGGTCTGCGTGCGCAACCTGGTAACCAGCCTGGTGATGGGGGCTTTGTTCGACGAAATCGCCACCCCCGCGATACGTCGGCCGCTGCGCGAAGCCTGGGAGTACGCGACTCGCGTCGCCGCCTACAGCTTCGTCATTGCCCGCCGCTTCACCCGTCTAAGCCCTGACGAAGCCATGCTTGCCGGACTGATGCACAATATCGGCATCGCGCCGATCCTGATCCGCGCGAGCAAGGACTCGCACCGCATGGCGCGTTTTCAAGATCTGCTCGATGCGGCGGACCGCAACCATGCGAGCATCGGCGCGTTGGTGGCCGAACTGTGGGCGCTTCCGCCTAAGGTAGCGATCGCGATCGCCGAACACGAAGATCTCACGCGCCGCACGCCGGGACTGCCGGATCTCACCGACGTTGTCTGCGTGGCCAATCTCCACTGCCGCCTCGGCAGCCGGCATCGCCTGGCTCGGGTGGATTGGAGCGCGGTACCCGCCTTCGCCCGCTTGCAGCTTACGCCGGAGCAAAGCATAGCCGCCATGCGCGAGGCACGTGCGCAAATCGCCGAAATGCAGCAACTGCTGCAGCACTGAGTCGCCCCGCCCAAACAGCGGGCGCGAGGCTTTCCGAGTAAAGGGGTATAGTCTAGCGCGGCTTGGCGTGTTGCACTCAGCATCGCGGTAGCCGCCTTAGGCATCTGTACGGAACCTCCGTCACCTACGGCTGTCGAAGTCTGGCTTACCTCCGTCACCGCGATGTGCCGCTGCGCCGCGCTATACTGCCCGCCGCAGTCGAGCCCGCTTCTGCTTGAAAGGTATCCATGTCCGACGACGTCATCCGCATCAAAGGCGCCCGCCAGAACAACCTCAAGAACCTCGACCTGGAAATCCCGCTGGGCGAGTTGGTTGTGGTAACGGGGGTATCCGGCTCCGGTAAATCTTCGCTCGCTTTCGACACCGTGTACTCAGAAGGCCAGCGCCGCTACGTCGAGACCTTCTCGCCTTACGCGCGCCAGTTCCTCGACCGCATGGACAAGCCGGCGGCCGAGCGCATCGAAGGCATTCCGCCGGCCATCGCCATCGACCAGACCAACCCGGTACGCACCTCGCGCTCCACGGTCGGGACGATGACCGAGCTCAACGATCACCTCAAACTCCTGTTCGCGCGCACCGCCGAGCTCTATTGCCGCGGCTGCGGGCGTCACGTGCAGCGCGACACCCCGGACGGCATCTTCGCGCGCCTGATGAGCCGCGCCGAGGGCCGGCGCGCTATGATCACCTTTCAGGTGGCCATCCCCAAGAGCCTGAGCGCGGACGAAATCCGCAACGAGCTCGCCAAGCAGGGCTATACCCGCATTCATGCGGAAACCAAGACCACGCTCGAAGTCATCCAGGACCGCGTGCGGCTGGAGCCGGACAACCGCGGCCGCATCGTGGAGGCGCTGGAGACTGCGCTACGGCTTGGCCGCGGCCGGCTGACCGTGTACCCACTCAACGACCAGCGCGAGCCGGAAACGCCCTGGCGCTTTTCCGCGGATTTGCACTGCGCCGAGTGCGACATCGCCTACAGCGAGCCCAACCAGAGCCTGTTTTCCTTCAACTCCCCCGCCGGCGCCTGTGAAGCCTGCCGCGGCTTCGGCCGCACCATGGGCATCGACTACCGCCTGGTGATCCCGGACGAAACCAAAACGCTTGCCGAGGGCGCAATCAAGCCGTTCCAGAGCAAGACCAACGCCATCTGTCAGCGCGACCTGATGAAGTACGCGCCCAAGCGCGGCGTGGCGACGGACGTGCCCTGGAAGGATCTGCCCGAGTCGCATAAGCGCTGGGTCATCGAAGGCGAAGGCGGCTGGAACAAGCCGGTGTGGTATGGCGTGTCGCGCTTCTTCGACTGGCTCGAAACCAAGAGCTACAAGATGCACGTGCGGGTGATGCTGTCCAAGTACCGCTCCTACGACACCTGCCCGGTGTGCGAAGGCGCCCGCCTCAAGCCCGACGCCCTGCTCTGGCGCATCGGCAATCATGAGGATGCCGATGCCGTCATCGCCCGCGAGGACCGCTACCGGCCATACAGCGTGCGCTTGCCCAAACAAGTGTTCCTGGGCCTGCCGGGGCTGAACATTCACGACGTCATGCTGCTGCCACTCGCCAAGGCGCGCGCCTTCTTCGACCGCGTGCACCTGCCGGCGCCGCTGGACGAAGCCGCCGAGATCCTGCTCGACGGTATTCGCAGCCGCCTGCGCTATCTGTGCGAAGTGGGCTTGGGCTATCTCACCCTGGACCGCCAGTCGCGCACGCTCTCAGGCGGTGAGGTGCAGCGCATCAATCTCACCACGGCGCTGGGCACTTCGCTGGTCAACACCTTGTTCGTGCTAGACGAGCCTTCCATCGGGCTGCACCCGCGCGACATGGCGCGCATCAATTCAGTGATGCAGCGGCTGCGCGATGCCGGCAACTCGCTGCTGGTGGTCGAGCACGATCCGGCGGTGATGCTGGCTGCAGACCGCATTCTCGACATCGGCCCCGGTCCCGGCGAGCACGGCGGCGAGATCGTGTTCTACGGCCCGCCCGAGGAGTTGCTCGCAGCCAAGGATTCGCTAACCGCCGATTACCTCACCGGCCGCCGCAGCGTGGCGCCGGAACGCATTACCAAGCCCGCACCCGAGGCCTGGCTGGAGGTGCGCGGCGCGAGCGAGCACAACCTCAAGAACGTCGACGCGCGAATTCCACTCAACCGCCTGGTTACGCTCACCGGCGTGTCCGGCTCCGGCAAGTCCACGCTGATGCAGGACGTGCTCTATAACGCCCTGGCCAAGCTCAAGGGCAATCCGCAGGATCCGGCGGGCGCGCATGAGGCCATCATCGGCCACGAGCAGATCGACGACGTGGTGCTGGTGGATCAATCGCCCATAGGCCGCACTACACGCTCCAACCCAGCGAGCTACGTCGGCGGCTTCGATGCGATCCGCAAGGCCTTCGCCGCCGAACCCCTGGCGAAAGAGCGCGGCTATACCGCCGGCACCTTCAGCTTCAACTCCGGCAACGGCCGCTGCCCAACTTGTGCAGGCAACGGTTTCGAGCACGTGGAGATGCAATTCCTCTCCGACGTCTACATCCGCTGCCCGGACTGCGACGGCACGCGCTATCGCGCCGAGGTGCTGGAAGTAAAACTGGCGCCGGCCGCGGGCCTCGATCAGAACCCCCAATCCATCGCCGACGTGCTGGCGATGACGGTCACCGAGGCCTGCGAGTTCTTCCGCGACCGCAAGGACGTGCTCAAGAGTCTGGAGCCGCTGCGCGCGGTGGGTCTTGGCTACATGACTCTGGGCCAGCCGGTGCCGACGCTATCCGGCGGCGAGGCGCAGCGCCTCAAGCTCGCCGGCCACCTGGCGCAGTCCAGCGGCAAACGTAACCGCAAGAAGCTGTTGTTCCTGTTTGACGAA
>JAJUGG010000118.1 GCA_029268285.1 Ectothiorhodospiraceae bacterium
ATCGCGCTGCTCATCGCAGCGCCTGCGTTCGCGCAGGCGCCCACGGCGCCGCTGCTGTACGAAGAGCACTGCGCGAGTTGTCATGGCAGCGATCGCCTGGGCGGCATGGGGCCGGCTCTGCTGCCGGAGAATCTGGGGCGATTGCGTGAAAACGAGGCGGCGGAGGTTATTGCCAAAGGACGGCCGGCAACCCAGATGCCGGCGTTCGATGCGCAGCTGTCCAAGGCCGAGATCGACGCGCTGGTCGAGTTGATCTACACCCCGCTGCCCGAGGCGCCGAACTGGGGGCTAGCCGAAATGACGGCCAGTCACGCCATCCTCACACCGCCAGAGCAGTTGGCGGACGCGCCCCAATTCAAGGCCGACCCGCTCAACTTGTTCATCGTGGTCGAGGTGGGCGACCATCACGCCACCTTGCTCGACGGCGACAGCTTCGAGCCCATCACACGCTTTCAGACCCACTTCGCTTTGCACGGTGGGCCCAAGTATTCGCCCGACGGGCGCTTCGTCTACTTCGCTTCCCGCGACGGCTGGATCAGCAAGTACGATATCTACAGCATGAAGCATGTGGCCGAGGTCCGCGCCGGCATCAACACCCGCAACATCGCCGTGTCCGACGACGGCCGCTATGTGCTGGTGGGCAATTACCTCCCGCATTCGGTGGTGGTGTTGGACGCAAATAATCTCGTTCCCTTGGATATCATTCCCGCCGCGGATACCAGGGGCCACAGCTCGCGGGTCAGCGCCGTGTATACCGCGCCGCCGCGGGGCAGCTTCATCGTGGCGCTCAAGGACGTTCCCGAACTCTGGGAAATTCCGTACCGCGAGGACGCCGTGGCGCTGCCGGTCTACAAGGGCCCGATGCACGACTTCCGGCCGGAATCGGGCGAGGATCCGCCCATCGACGAAGCAGCCTTTCCGGTGCGGCGCATCTACCTCAACGACGTGCTCGACGACTTCTTCTTCGACGACGCCTATCAGCACGTCGTCGGCGCGGCACGTACCGGCGGCGGCCAAGTCGTCAATCTCGACGCCGGCCGCGCCATTGCCAAAATCGACCTGCCCGGCATGCCGCATCTCGGCTCCGGCATCACCTTCCAGCACAAGGGGCGAACGGTCATGGCCACGCCCAACCTCAAGGAAGGCTCGATCACCGTCATCGACACCCGAGACTGGTCCGTAATCAAGCGCATCAAGACCAACGGTCCGGGATTCTTCATGCGCAGTCATGAGAATACCCCTTACCTGTGGACGGACGTTTTCTTCGGGCCGCACAAGGACGAAGTGCTGATCATCGATAAGGAAACGCTGGAAATCGTTAAAACCCTGAAGCCCGCGCCGGGCAAGACCGCTGCCCATACCGAATTCACTCGCGACGGCAGCCATGCCCTGGTGAGCATCTGGGAGGAGGATGGGGCGGTTGTGGTGTACGACGCCGAGACCCTGGAAGAGGTCGAGCGCATCCCGATGGCGAAGCCCTCCGGCAAGTACAACGTCTACAACAAGATCAACTATGCCAGCGGCACCAGCCATTAGTTACAGGGTCGGCTCTTGACCAGGGGCAATTTTCCGCGCGAACAGGGGTGCTAGGCTCGGGGCTTTCTGAACAACGAGAACAGGAAGCCCCGCTATGAGCAAGCAACCGAGACCGCCGCTGAGCCCTTTCGCGCGCATCGTGCACTGGGGCATGGTAGCCGCGTTGGTATTGACGCTGATTGCCGCGCGTCGCTGGCTGGGGGCGCATGCCGTGCTTGGAATGATCACGGTGCTCACGCTCGTGGTATGGGTAGCGTGGCTAGCGCTGTTTCGGCGCCAGTACCCGCCGGCCAGCCCCATCGCGCGCTATCTGCTGCCGGCCATAGTCGTGGTGTTTGCGCTCATTCCCGTGCTGGGCCTCATCGCTTACGGCGGTAAGTACGCCAGCGGCCCCTTGAGCGGGCTGCTGAACGGCTGGACCGGGCTTGGCCAAGCGGCTGCCGTGGTGCACGGGCCGCTGGTTCTGCTTCTGCTCGCACTTCTCCTGCTGCATACCATTGTCGCGGCCATCAGCAAACTGCGTCAGCGCAGGGCTGCTTGAACCGAAAGGGTAGTGCCGTTACCTCCGCGCAATGGAGGTGCGACATGCATAAATCAGTGATGGCGGTACTGCTGGCGATGGGCGTGGCCGTAGTTGCCTGGGCGCAGGAGGACACCTTCGAAGAACCAGGCGGCATGGCCAACGAGGATGCCTTGCCCGGCATCGACGCCTTCGACCCTGGCATCGGCGACGACTTCACGCCGGGCCCCGATGACGGCCCTGAACTCAGCGCCGCCGGTCTGTTCGACATCCTCGACGCCAACGGCGACGGCGCGATCGACCAGCAGGAATGGGCTCAGGGTGTGCAGCAGGGCCTCGTGCAGCCGTAGTGTTTTGATGAACTATGGAAGCACGGAGGACACGGAGAAAGGCCGCGGCCTTGGTGAGTAAGACGTGCTCCGTGCGGGAATGAAACCGAGCTTTTCTCGCTCATGTGGCGCCTGCGGCGCCCCTCGCGGCAAGGTTGCCGCTCTCACAGGCATCGTCCAAGCCTTACTCCCCGGGTAGGAGCGGCGCCTCGCCGCGAAGGGACGCAACCACCCTACCGAGACCGTTCCGCAGTGCTCGTAGGTCCGACTTCAGTCGGACGCGCAGGTCGAGGACATCCGGTTGAAATCCGACCTGCCTCAAAGCCGCGGCCGGTAGCCGCTCCTGCATAAGGTCTCTGCACCTCTGTGGTTAGCGTCTTTCCCTCACACCGCCCGTTCGCCACCAAAGCGCCGCAGTCGCAGCGAGTTGGTCAACACGAAGATGCTGGAGATGCTCATGGCGCCGGCAGCGACCATGGGGTTGAGTAGAAAACCGGTGAAGGGGAACAGCACGCCCGCGGCGACCGGAATCAGGGCGACGTTATAGCCGTAGGCCCAGACGAAGTTGCCGAGGATGGTGCGGCGGGTGCGTTTGGAGAGGGCTACCGCGTCGACGATGCCGCGCAGATCACCGCGCATGAGCACTACATCGCCGGCTTCGATGGCGATGTCGGTACCCGTGCCGATGGCAATGCCGACGTCGGCTTGGGCCAGTGCCGGGGCATCGTTGATGCCGTCGCCGACGAAGGCGACCCGCTTGCCCTCGGCCTGCAGGCGTTTGATCTCGGCGGCTTTCTGGTCCGGCAGCACCTCGGCCAACACGCGCTCAATATCCGCCTCGCGGGCGATGGCTTCGGCCGTGCCGCGGTTGTCGCCGGTGAGCATGGCGACTTCCAGTTCTAGCTCTTTGAGTGCCTGGATAGCCGGTTTGGAGCCGTCCTTGAGCGGGTCGGCTACGGCGATCACGGCTGCCAGTTCTCCATCCACGGCGGCATACAGAGGGCTTTTACCGGCTTCAGCGAGGGCCTTGGCCTGGGTTTTGGCCTCGCCGAGCGTCAGGCCGAGCTTACTCATGTAGCGGTCGGCGCCAATGTTGACGCGCCGGCCGTCGACCTCGGCGGCAACGCCGTAGCCCGGTTCGGCCTGAAAAGCACTGATCGCGGCAAGCGCCAAGCCGCGCTCTTGCGCGCCGCGCACGATGGCTTCGGCGATGGGGTGTTCGCTGCGCGCTTCCACTGAAGCGATCAGGCGCAGGGTCTCATTCTCCTCGCCGCGCAGCACGACGAGGTCGGTGAGCTCCGGGCGGCCGCGGGTGAGGGTGCCGGTTTTGTCGAGTACCACGGTGTCGATCTTGGCCAGCGTTTCCAGGGCTGCGCCCTTACGGAACAGCACGCCGAGCTCGGCGCCCTTGCCGGTGCCGACCATGATGGCGGTCGGCGTGGCAAGTCCCATGGCGCAGGGGCAGGCAATGAGGAGGACACTGACGGCGGTGACGAAGGCAAAGGACAGCGCCGGCGTCGGGCCGAAGCCGAGCCAGGCGGCGAAGGTCAGCAGCGCCACGGCGATGACCGCAGGCACGAACACGCCGGCGATGGTGTCGGCCAGATGCTGGATGGGCGGCTTCTCGGCCTGCGCCGACTCCACCATGCGGATTATCTGAGACAGCACGGTGTCGGCGCCGACGCGGCTGGCGCGGAAGGTGAGGGCGCCGTTCTTGTTGATGGTGCCGCCGACGACTTCGGCGTCCACGCCCTTGGCGACCGGCACCGGCTCGCCGGTGATCATGGACTCGTCGACATAGGACTCGCCTTCGAGAATTACGCCGTCGACCGGAATACGCTCGCCCGGGCGCACTAGCACGCGATCGTCGGGCTCGACGTCCTCGACCGGAATTTCCACGGTTTCGCCGCCGCGCAGCACCCGGGCCGTCTTGGCCTGCAGTTGCAGGAGCTTCTTGATCGCCGCCGAGGTGCGGCCCTTGGCGATGTGCTCGAGATAACGGCCTAGCAGGATCAGGGTAATGATGACGCCGGCTGCTTCGAAATAGGACTCGGCGGTGCCTGCCGGGAAGGCGCCCGGAATCAGCAGTGCGGCGACCGAATAGAAGTAGGCCGCGCTGGAGCCAATCATGACCAGGCTGTTCATGCCCGGATTGAAGTGGCGCAATTCGGCGAAGCCGGTGCGATAGAAGCGGCGGCCGGCCACGAATTGCACCGGGGTGGCGAGCAGCCATTCGATCCACATCCAGCCGCGATGCGGCATGACGCTCATGAAGAGGTGCTCGAGCCCGGGCAGCATCTTGCCCATGGCGACGATCACCAAGGGGATGGTGAACGCCGCGGCGAACAACAACTGGCCGCGCAGCGCCTTGCCCTCTTCGTCGTCAGCGGGGGCTTCCTCTGCTCGGCTCAGGTCCACCGGCTCGTAGCCGGCCTTGGTGATGGCCTCATGCAGCTGGCGTGGCTCTATGGCTTCGGGTAGGTAGCGCACTCGCGCCTTTTCGGTGGCGAGGTTGACGCTTGCTTCTAGCACGCCCGGCAGCTTGCGCAGTACGCGCTCCACACGCGCCACGCAGGAGGCGCAGGTCATGCCGCGCACACCGATTTCAAGATCCTTCACTACCGGGTCGTAGCCGGCCTTTTCGATGACGGCGACGAGCTCCGCCGGAGTGGCCGTGTCCGCCTCGACCACGGCGCGCTCCGTGGCAAGATTGACTTGTGCACGGTTCACGCCGGGTTGCTTGGTGAGCGCGCGCTCGACCCGCCGTACGCAGGAGGCGCAGGTCATGCCCTTGATGCCGATCGTGATGGGTGCTGCCATGAGGGCTTGCTCGCTAACGGTACTTCAGGATTTCCATGAGCTCTTCGACGATGCGCTCCTCGTCGCCGCGCTCATGGGCGGTGACGACATGGCTCTTGAGGTGGCTCTTCAGCACCAGGTCGCCGATCTTGTTGAGTGCGCCGTCTACGGCCTTGATCTGCTTGAGCACGTCCACACAATAGACCTGCTCGTTCTCGAGCATGCGCAGAATGCCTTCCACGTGGCCGCGCACCGACAGCAGGCGCCGGCGGGCGTCTTCGCGCACCTCGGGGTCGAGCCGAAGGCCGCAGCAGTGCTTGTCGGCGGTGCTCATTAGACCACCGCCGCGTCGTAGCCTTCGTCCTCGACTGCCGCAACCAATTGCTGTGCGTCCGCCGAGCCCTGCACCACGGCTTTGCCGCTCTCCAGATCGACCTCCACCTGTTCGACGCCCTGCACGCCTTGCAGCGCTTCGATAACGGCCTTTTGGCAATGGCCGCAGGTCATGCCTTCGATGTTCAACGTGATCGTGCTCATGGTTATCTCCTTGCTCAATAGCTACCCCACCTGGGGAGGGGTAGTGTGCGCTTCTAAAAACCTGGATGCAAGCCCGGGGGCTCGCTTGGGATCTTTATTTCAGCCCCGACTAATGGTTTGCGGGCCGCCGTGCGCGGCGCGATCAGGGCTGTAACAGCGAGGAGAAGTCTATGCCGGAACTACGCTCCGGTCGCACGCAGCGACTACGCGTCGACGGAATGAAGTGCACGCAGTGCGTCGACAAGGTCGAGCAGACCCTGCGCGCGCTGGGTGGGGTGGAGAATGTAAACGTGGATTTGAGCAGCGGCACGGCCACGGTGATCGGCAACGTCGAGCCGGAGGACTTGATCAACGCGCTGTCCTATACCGACTATCAGGCGCGCCCGCTGCGGGAGGACTAACGCCGGTGTAACACCGATGACGGAAGCAATGGGAGCATGAGACTCGAGTCGTTATGATGCGAGGGAACTCTGATTCGGGCGCGCGAATCAAAGCCCTCGTACTCGTCAATTATTCCAAGGAGCTCTCATGAAGCGCTTTCTCAAGGTCGGCATTGCCGCCGGTGCTCTCTCCGCCTCCGTTGCGATGCTCATGCCCCTCAATGCCGCCGCCACCGAGATCACCGTCTACAAGAGCCCTTACTGCGGCTGCTGTACCCAGTGGATCGAGCATATGGAAGAGCACGGCTTCGAAGTGACGGCGAAGAACGTAGAGGACACAGGCGCAATCAAGCAGCAGCATGGCGTGACTCGGGAGCTAGCTTCCTGCCACACGGCGGTGGTGGACGGCTATGTGATCGAGGGCCACGTGCCGGCCGCCGACGTTAAGCGTCTGCTCGAAGAGCGCCCGGACGTCGAGGGCTTGGCCGTGCCGGGTATGCCGATGGGATCGCCCGGCATGGAGGGCCCCCGCAGCGAGCCCTATAATGTGGTGAGCTTCGATGCCGACGGGAACATCGAAGTGGTGAATAGCTACCAATAAGCGGTAACGCCACAATGCGCGGTGGGGCGGGGGAACTTGTCCCAAAGGGCGATCGGCCCCAGACGAGTAATGTCTGATAATCGCGCCCGTACACGGGACAAGGGAAAAATGCGTCGAGCTCTCATAGCAGTCGGTCTGTTCGCCGTGGTGTTGACCGCGTGCGAAACCTCGCCGCTGGGGCGGCGTCAGCTGCAGTTCTTTCCGGACGATCAAGTTGCGGAGATGGGGGTCGCGTCCTATCAGCAGCTCAAGGAGCAGCAGCCGGTCGACGACAATCCGCAGATCAACTCCTACGTCTCCTGCGTCGCGTTGGCGATTACCGAGCAGCTGGATCCCAGCGATCAGCAGGACTGGGAAGTCACGGTGTTCGAAGATGAATCCGCCAACGCGTTTGCGCTGCCTGGCGGCAAGATCGGTGTGCATTCCGGGCTGCTCCGGGTAGCGGAGACGCCTTCGCAGCTGGCGACCGTAATCGGCCACGAAGTCGCTCACGTGCTCGCCGAGCACAGCAACGAACGGCTGTCGACGGCCTACGCCACCAATGCCGGCTTGCAGCTCATCCAGGTGCTTGCCGGAGAACGCATGGGGCAGCAGCAGGAGATTATGGCCCTGCTTGGGCTGGGGGCGCAGGTGGGCATCATTTTGCCCTTTAGTCGCACCCAGGAGAGCGAGGCCGACGTGCTTGGTCTTGAGCTAATGGCGCGGGCGGGCTTCGACCCCCGAGAGAGCGTGACCTTGTGGCAGAACATGGGAGCTGCCGCGGGCGCCGGGGCGCCGCCCGAGTTCTTGTCTACCCACCCCTCGCACGGGACGCGTATCGAGAATCTACAGGCGCAGATTCCCAAGGCAATGCGTTATTACGAACAGGCCGTGGCCGCAGGGCGGCGGCCTAAGTGTCAGTAAACCTGGAGAGCCCCTGGCGGGCGCAAGGAGAGCAATCGTGGGAGCAGAGGCCAGGCGCGCCCAGCGCGAAGTCATCAACCGCTACCTGAAGGTATATGACGCCGAGACCGACCGCTTTCTCGGCTATCTGGTGGATATCACCCCGGTAGGCGCGATGCTGCAGAGCAAGGAGGAAATCGACCCTCAGGAGCGGTTTACTCTGCGTATGGAACTGCCCGAGGAAATGGACGGCAGCAATCAGATCATTGTCGACGCCGAGAGTCGGTGGGACAAGAAGGAAGAGAACGCGCTGTTCCATCACACCGGCTTCGAGTTCCTCAATATCCCCCAGGATGAAGAAGCGCGGGTGCGCAAGCTCATGGAAAGCTACAAGCTCGAAGGCTTTCCCGGCTGATCGTCGGCGCGCGGCTCAGCCGGACGTCGACGAGGCCCGACCGGGCTCTTGCGCGCGCCCGGCTTGCTCGATACGTCCACGGCGCTGGAGAAAGCCGGCGGCAGCCCAGGTTAATAAAGCCCAGGCCATGCCGGCGCACCAGCCCGCGAGCACATCGGTGGGCCAATGCACGCCCAGGTAGACCCGGCTCAAGCCCACCAGCATGGTTACCGTCAGCGCGACAGTCAGGAAAAAGGTCTTCACGCGCCGCCGGCGATCGGTGCGCGCGAGCAGAACACCGAGCGTCAGGTAGGTGATGGCGGCCATCATCGAGTGGCCGCTGGGGAAACTCGCGGTGGTCACCCAGGTCGCATGCGGCACCAGGTCCGGACGCGGGCGGTCGAAGCCCATTTTTAGTGCGTGACTCACCAACCAGCCGCCGACGACGGCAGCGACCATCAAGGCCGCCGTATGGCGCTTGCCGATCAACAGCAGGTAGCCCACCGCCGCCAGCGTAACCAGCATCAGCACGCCCAGGCTGCCGAGCGCGGTGAAGTCGCGCCCCATCTCCTCCAGCCAACGCGGCCCCAGCGGATCGGCAGGATCGGCCGCGCTGCGCATCGCCAGTAGTAGCCATTCGTCGAAGCGCGACGTTTCGCCTTCGAACACCTCGTCGGCAATTTCGATGAATGCCCAGATGCCGAGCAGCGCCAGTGCCAGCAGGAGCCCCAGGCGCAGCTCATGTCGTGCCCAGATCGTGGACAGCTTGGCCAGAGGGCCGGCGGCCATCAAATGTCGCCCACCGCACCGCGCAGCCAGCTCAGAAAGGCGTTGCGTTCCATGGCTCCGGACTGGCGCGCCAGCTCCCGACCCTTGTGGTAGACGATCAGCGTCGGGATGCTGCGGATTCCGAAGCGGCTGGCGAGCTCGGGTTCGGCTTCGGTATCGATTTTGCCGAAGCGCACCTTCGGTTCGACTTCTCGGGCGGCAGCCTCAAACACCGGTGCGAAGGCGCGGCAGGGCCCGCACCAGGCGGCCCAGAAATCCAGCACGATCGGGACGTCGCTGGTGTTCAGGTGCTTATCGGCATTGGCGCCGATCACGTTGACCGGGTGACCGGTGAAGAGAGGCTTCTTGCAGCGGCCGCAATGGCCCTTGTCGTTCAGGCGCGCAGCCGGCACGCGGTTGACGGCGTCGCAATGCGGGCAAACGACGTGCAGCGGGTCGGACACGGCGATCTCC
>JAJUGG010000119.1 GCA_029268285.1 Ectothiorhodospiraceae bacterium
CAACTCCACAACCGGCGCGCCGGAGTGTAGAACAACAACGAATTACAGGGAGTAATCGAGATGGCTGCGATTCGGATTGAACGCGCGCGTAGCGCCGCCTTCGACGTCGATGCGCAAAACGGCTTTACGCCCATCTGCCCGGATGAGCTGCCGGTATCGGGGGGCAATGAGATCGTTGCCGAGCTCAACGCACAGGCGGCATTGGCTAGTGTTCGGGTAGGCTCCAAGGATGCGCACAGCCCGCATGCAGTATGGATAGCTAGCGCCGATCAGCCGCCGCTCTCTTCCATCGAAGGCGAACCCAACGCCGATGTGCGCTGGCCAGTACACTGCGTCCCCGGCACCTTGGGCTTTGAATTGCTCGAGGGGCTGCCGGCCGTAACCGCTTATGACTACTTCGTGTGGAAAGGCGTCGAGCCTGACATGCATCCTTACGGCGCCTGCTACCACGATCTTGCCAACCACATGAGCACCGGGGTAATCGAGTTTCTCAGGGCACGCGATATCACGACGGTGGTTGTCGGGGGGCTGGCAACCGATTACTGCGTTAGGAACACCGCGCTGCAGCTCAAGCAGGCGAACTTCGAAGTAATCGTTAATCTGGCAGCTTGTCGGGGCGTCGCTGCGGAAACCACGGAATCGGCCATTCGCGAGATGCGGGAAGCCGGTGTCCGTATTGTTAGTTCAGCGTCGGAAATGGAGGCCCGCTGATCATGCAACCGATCCTGGAAAGCTTGCTGGATACCGACCTCTACAAGCTCACCATGATGCAGGCGGTGCTGCACCAGTACCCCGGCTCCCAGGCGCGGTTCGAGTTCCGCTGTCGCAGCGAGCACAAGCTGGCCCCGCTGGAGGGGGCCGTCCGCATGCAGATAGACGCGCTGCGCGGGCTTGCTCTGCGTCCGGAAGAGTCGGCGTATCTGCGCTCTTTGCGTTTCATGAAGCCTGACTTCGTCGAGTTCCTGGAGCTGTTCCGCTTTAAGCCGTCGATGGTCGAAGTAGGCACTAAGAACGATGAGCTCGCCATCGAGATCGAGGGCTCGTGGCTGCACGCCATCCTCTTCGAGCTGCCGCTGCTCGCCATTGTCGCCGAGCTCGAATTCGAGACGCATCCGGATCGCGCAAAGCTGCTCGACGAGGGGCGCCGCCGCCTGCGGGCGAAGATCGCGCGCCTCCAGCAGCTCCGCACGCCGCCGCGTTTTGCCGAGTTCGGCACACGTCGCCGAGCAGCTCGCCGCTGGCAATACGAGGTGGTTGCCGCGCTCACGAAGTGCCCGGGCTTTGTAGGTACCAGCAACGTCGACTTGGCGCGTCGCTTCGGATTGCGCGCCATCGGCACCATGGCGCATGAGTGGCTGCAAGCGCACCAGGCCCTGGGGCCGCGGCTGCGCGATTCGCAGGCTGCGGCGCTTGAAGCCTGGGTGCGCGAGTACCGGGGCGACCTTGGCATTGCGCTGACCGACGTCATCGGCCTGGAGGCTTTCCTGCGCGACTTCGACCTGTACTTCGCTAAGCTCTACGACGGGGTACGCCACGATTCGGGCGACCCTTTCGTATGGGCCGAACGGATGATCTCGCATTACGAGAGCCTGGGCATCGACCCGCGCACGAAACAGCTTATCTTCAGCGACGGGCTCGATATCGAAACGATGATTACGCTCAACGAGGCTTTCGGCAACAAGGCGCGGGTATCGTTCGGCATCGGCACGCACCTAACCCACGATCTGGGAATTCCGGCGCCGTCCATCGTCATTAAAATGGTCGAGTGCCAAGGTCAGCCGGTAGCGAAACTCTCGGATAGCCCGGGCAAAACCATGTGCCAGGACGAAGGCTACCTTAGCTACTTACGCCAGGTATTCCAGCTGCCGACAGCAGCGTAAAGCTCGACGCTGCTTGATAAGCGGGGCGTACATGGCGATTCGCCGGCTGAGAGTCCCAGCGCATCGCGTCACATCACGCCGAGCCGGCCGATGGCTTACGCGACTCGCTGCTGCCCATCGCTTCGTACAGGCCTTCGGCAACAAAAGCCACGCTGGCGCCGTACGCAAGCTGGCCGAGCAAGCGCCGCAGATGCCCTGCGACCGGATAGGCACTATTCGGCGGGGTAACGCCAAGCTGGGGGTGCGCTACTTCATCAACCAACACGGTCAACAGCGCGCCGATGCACAGCCCTGCGCTGACCGGGTGCAGGCCGAGCTTGCGGCGCAGAAAGCCGTAAAGCGGCCCCCAGCCGAGGCCGAAGCCCTGATGCATGATTTCAGATACCGTCTCCAGGCGACGTTGATCCGGGGAAAGATCCAGCAAATGGCACAGTAGTCGAACCAGCGAGCGAGCCGTGCTTTTCTCGTTGGCAGGCTCGCGGCGCTGTGCCGACGGGGATGCGGCCCGCCACAATTGGTATTGCACCTGATCGGTAACCCAAGTGCCCACACAGCCCGCAGCGGCGCCAATGATCAGATCCGCGGCCAAGCCAGAAAACGGCTCTAGGTTTGATCGCTCCACCGGTTGCAGCCCCGATGCGTGGTAGCGGGGCTCGTCGTCCGTAGTTCCGCTGGAGCTGCCGCCTCGGTTCAAGCCACCATGCGCTGACATGCTTCGGCACAGCGTCGGCACGCTTCTGCGCAGCGTTGACAGTGATCCATCTGGTGTTTTGCGCATTCGTCGGCGCAGGCTTGGCAGATTTCTGCACAGCTACGGCAAACCGCCGCGGCCATCTCGCTGTCGCGCGCCATTACGGCGGCCGCAAGCTGACAGATTTCGGCGCAATCGAGGTCGAGCCGAATGCACCGCGCCATTGCTTTAGGATCCTGCTCGCCCAGACACGCGTTGGCGCATGCATTACAGGCCTCGGCACAGGCGTAACAGGCATCGATACAAGCTTGGTAGCGCTCCGGGGCCATCCTTTGCATAGCTTCGGCCATGAGTCCTCCGTTTCTCGTGTTACGGCCGGGTTTCACCGGCCCTCCAGTTGGCCTCATAAAACTGGCGTCGTCCCGTCGCCGTTCAAGTAAAGCCGGGGCAGAGTCTTGCGGCCCCTAAGCTTGCGCCCGTAACCATCGCGCGATAATGGCGACGACGTGCTCCTGCTCTTGCTCAGTGAGTGCACGCCCTTTCTCGATGCCATGCCATTTTTGCAGGCAGGATCGACAGCAGGTGGCGGTCGCGTGCTGCGCGATGAAGACCGGGTGGCCGCGGAAAGGCGTTTGCTTGCCGTCGTTGCGCGGTTCAGCCGGTGCGAGGCGCTGCGCGATGAAATCGCCAGCATGCGCCAGCACGGTCTCCATGCCCTTATCGCTCAGATAAGTTTTTTCTCGTAGCGGCAATGTAAAGCGGCTGCGAAAGCGCGACTGCGCCAAGCGCTGAAAGAGTTGATCCGGATCGCGCACAACAAGCTCCCAGAAAAAGATAAGGCCGGCAAAAGCCGGCCTCGTAAGCTACGCCTAGTCATCGACCGGGCGTTACATGTAGACGCCACCGTTGATGTTGATCTGCTGCCCGGTGATGTAATCGCCGTCCGTAGCCAGGAAGGCCACTGCGCGGGCAATTTCTTCAGGCTTTCCAAAGCGTCCCATAGGAATCTTGGCGAGAATCTTCTCGCGAATCGGTTCCGGCACCTGAGACAGCATTTCGGTTTCCGTGAACCCGGGCGCAATGGCGTTGATGGTGATGTTCTGCTTGGCGAACTCCTGCGCGGCACTCTTGGTAAAGGCGATGATGCCGCCCTTGCTGGCCGCGTAGTTGGCCTGACCGAAGTTACCGGCCTGACCGACGAAGGAACTGATGTTGATGATGCGACCGTACTGCTGCTCAGTCATCACGGGCTGCGCGGCGCTAACGGTGTAGTAGACGCTATCGAGGTTGGTACGCAGCACCTGATGCCAGTCGTCGTCGGTAAGCTTTTTGAGGGTCTTGTCGCGGGTAATTCCGGCGTTGTTGACGAGGATATCCAGCCGCCCCCAGGTGTCGACCACCTGCTTGACCAGGCTGCGGGCCTGCTCCGCCTCGCCCACGTCGGCCTGAATGACCAAAGCCTCAGTATCCAAGGCACGGATCTCATCCGCTACGCGCTCGGCATCTTCCTTGCTGCCGCGATAGTTGATCGCCACTTTGGCGCCGAGTTCGGCGAGTTCCAAAGCAATCGCACGTCCAATGCCGCGCGACCCCCCAGTTACGATTGCCGTTCGTCCATCCAATTTACGCATGTTTTGCCTCCTTTCGTGGAACGTATCGCCGCTGCGCGAGCCGCCGAAGGCATGGGTACCCGAGTCGGCACCACGGCGTCACGACTTCTGTTCCGGCAGCCTGTCCATGGCCGCGACTGTCAGAAGCCGAGAGAGAGGCAGGGAACGCCGGCTAGTACGGATCGATAGTAGCCTGAACGCCCTTCGGCACGGCACGTGCAGAAAAGAAGATAGCACGTTCCCCTAGGAGTGTAGAGGGTTTTCCTCGGGTAGCGACGAAAGCTACCGAAGGCGTACAGCCCGACGTCGTTTCACGTCATCCGGTTGCGCGAATGGCCGGGGCTTGAGCCTGCGTCGCTGCCGCTGCGACATGCTCGAGTTCGGGTGCCAAAGCCTGCTCCAGGGCCTGCAGCACGGCTGCCGTCTCCGGCGAGGCCGGGTAGGAGGACGCAAGCCTTGCCAAGGTACTGGCGCCGCCGTTCAGAGCTCGCCCCGGGATGACGACAACATCGTATACGGGACGCGTCTCCGCGTTCCAGGTGCACCAGAATTGCGCCCGCTCAAAGCCCGACGCACGCGCCCAAAGCTCGAAAGCTTCCTTCAGCAGCGCTGATGCCTCCTCTGCCAGCCGCTCGGCCGCCTTGCGCACACCGACAACACAGCAGCCTTGGCCGTCCACCCGAAATAGTCGTGCGTTTTCGGCGAGCATCAGACCACGTTCTGCCTCTTGCAGCAGCCTCTCGGGCACAGGTCTATCCGCCGCCAGTTGGGGAGCCTTGCGGTCGAAACGTAGCACAACATCGACGCACTCCGCCTTGCGTCGAAGCCAGTCGTACAGGAACTCCTCGATGAAACGGTCCGTGTAGGTCGGAAGCGTCAATACAGGGCTTGCCGCCATTGTTCTTCTCCTCCATACCCGACTGAAGACATCGTCCTGACGGACGACGCGCCGACGGCATCGCGGTATGTTGTGATTTATAGCTAATCCACATCCCGTGAATTCATCCGAGCTTTGGGATATGCAGATCGTCGAAAAACTGCCGTCGTTAGCTGATATGGGGCTTGTGAGCGTTTTTCAGGACTATTCAGACAATTCTTATCTTTTTGTATGCACTCAGCTTATGCGGATAGACACGCCAAGTTCTATAAGTGTTTACCCGCGGTAGGCCCAGGAATTAACCCCAGCTATGGGCGAACCCTTAGGCGAGTCGCCGCTCCAGCGATGCCGCGACGACAGCCCGAACACAAACGGAGGTCCGCCATGTGCGGTCGCTATGTACGCTTCACGCCACTACGCCAACTCCTGCCGCAGTTCGGTGTCCGCCCGGAACGCATCGATGACAAGTTGCCGGGCGGGTACAACATCGCTCCTGGTCAGAACATTCTCGTCGTTCGTGAGGACACGGAGCAAGGGCGCACCTATGGACTGCTGCGCTGGGGCCTGATTCCCTCCTGGGCGAAAGATCCGGCGATTGGTCACCGCATGATCAACGCACGCGCAGAAGGCGTAGCCGATAAACCCGCGTTTCGCGCCGCCTTTCGTAGCCGGCGTTGCTTGGTACCGGCCGACGGTTTCTACGAGTGGGCTAAGAAGGGCAACCAGCGCCAGCCGTATTATTTCCAGCGACGGGACCGAGGCTCTCTGGCGTTTGCCGGTCTGTGGGAGCGGTGGCATGGGAATGGCGGCGTCGTGGAGAGCTGCACCATCATCACCACATCCGCGAATGCGACACTGCGTTCGATCCATGAGCGCATGCCGGTTATTTTGGCACCAGAAGATTACGACCTCTGGCTTGCGCCCACGCAGCCGCCCGCCCTACTCGAACAGCTGCTCCGCCCCGCGCCGGACGATCTGCTGGAAGCCTACCCAGTCAGTTCACAGGTAAATCGCCCGACCAGCCAGGGGCCGGGGCTCATTGCGCCTGAAGAAGCGCCGCCGGAACTGCCGTTTTAACAGCTTTCCGCCAAACCCGGCCCGTTGCGAGCCATCATGGACCGAAGCTGCGTAAAAGCTCCGGCGAAACGAGCCTTCCAGGACTTTTTCTGAAATGTCGTCAGATTTTTGCGTAAAAGTTCACATTATTAGCGCTTTCCGATAGAAAACCTCTCGCATTGATTGATACTTAACGACAAGGGCTCAGACCTACTGGCGCTTGTCGCAACGCACGCTCTTCAGTAGCAAGCGACGAGCAAACGCCCTTCGCTAAAAAAGAGAATAACGATAATGCACAAACAGACGGTTGTGGCTATTACTGTGGCGAGTCTTGCCATGTGGCTAGTGGTGCTCGCTATCGCTTATGCGCTCGTGAAAGCGCCGGGGTGGACAGCGCTCGGCCTTGGAGCACTTGCGCTGACCCTGTCGCTGATCGGCCTGGAACGCCGCCTCAAGCTCAGGGCCGACCGTAGCGGCGAATGCGTCGCCGCGTCGAGCTACGATTAGGAGTCCATGCGAATAATCTGAGAGGTGTTGATCAAGATTATTCGCATAGACTCCCACGAAAAAGCGGGCCTCTCGGCCCGCCCTTTGAAGCCTCCTACGAAGCTCAGACCACCGCTCGAATCTGGTGCATTGACTTCAGATACTCACCGAAGGCCGCACCCAGCTCCGGATGCTTAAGCCCATACTCCACCGTTGCCTGGAGGTAGCCGAGCTTGTCGCCGCAGTCGTAACGGCGGCCCTTAAACTCATAGGCATAGACCGGCTCCTCATCCATGAGCCGCGCAATCGCGTCTGTGAGCTGCAACTCCCCGCCCGCGCCCGGCGGCGTCTCCTTCAACACCCGAAAGATGCTAGGGCTCAAGACATAGCGCCCGACGACGCCCAGGTTTGAAGGCGCCTTCTCGGGCTTTGGCTTCTCGACGATCCCCTCAAGCCGGCCCAGGCGGTTCTTGAAGTTGCTGACGCTGACGATGCCGTAGCGATCCGTATGCTCTTTCGGCACCCGCTCCACGCCCAGGATGCTGCCGCCGTGCTGTTCGTACTGCTCCACCATCTGCCCCAGGCAGCAGGTGCCACTGTCGCAGTCGATAAGGTCGTCCGCAAGAATGACGGCAAAGGGTTCGTCACCCACCACCGCTTCGGCACAGGACACGGCATGCCCCAGGCCCAACGCCTCGGATTGGCGAATATAGACGCAAGTAACCCCCTTGGGGATGATGCCTTGCACCTCTTCGAGCCGCTTAAGCTTGCCCCGCTCCTCGAGCTCCGTCTCAAGCTCGTAGGCCTTGTCGAAGTGATCCGGAATCGAACGCTTGTTACGCCCGGTAATGAAGATCAGCACCTCGATGCCGGCCTTTATAGCTTCCTCCGCGGCATACTGCACCAGCGGCTTGTCCACGACGGGAAGCATCTCTTTCGGGTTGGCCTTCGTGGCCGGCAAGAAGCGCGTTCCCAGCCCAGCGACTGGGAAGACTGCCTTGCGAATCCGTTTCTGCATGTAACTTTTCTCCCGGATGATCGATCAGCGAATCCTCACCTCAATTTTGGGTGGCCCGGGGCGGAACACAAGATGCGGCAGCCCCCAGTGGAGGCCGATTTGCGGCAACGCAGCAAAGCACTAACGTATTGCCGGCAGAGGCCGCAGAACGGCGGCCTTTGCCGAAAACCGCGCCTACTGCAAGGTAATGGCGTCGCGGTTGATCTCGAGCGTACGCTCGCCGATGCCTTCGACCTGCAACAGATCTTCGACATTTTCAAATGGCCCATTCGCCTCCCGATAGGAAACGATGGCTTGCGCCTTGGCCGGCCCTACGCCTTCCAGCGCCTCTGCGAGCGCGTCCGCATCGGCCGTGTTGATGTTGACCGCGGCAAGAGCCATGGCGGGGGCGCAGGCAAGGGCAAGCAAGGTGTTGCGGATGAGTTTCATTAGGACCTCCTGTCCAGTTTATTCTTACTTAACAAACAGTTGCGTGCCTTCAGTCGGCAGCGGGCAATAGCCTAGCAAGCTTGATCCTCCCAGGGAAGACCCTAGACGGCGGTGAACATGCACCCAGCTCGGCGAAAGCACTGCAATGGGAATGGACAAGGGCGAGAGAGCGCCAAGAGCAGCCTACAGAGGCGCGGCATCGATCCAGCGGAACGGGCTGCGGCTGCCACGCTTGCGCGGCTGACGGCCGCTCCCACACAAGCGCGTTCAAAGCCAGTGGGGCCGGCCTTTGGCCGTAAAATCATCAGCGGCGTGCCGATCAGCGCGATGAAGCCTCGGCCAACTCGCCATTGATCGCTTCGAGCACCGCGACGGGGTCTTCCGCGCGCGTAATCGGTCGCCCAATGACCAAATAGTCAGACCCCTCGGCACTCGCCTGTGCCGGCGTGAGCACCCGTTTCTGATCGTCCTGCGCACTGCCCTGCGGTCGGATGCCCGGTGTGACTAGACAGAAACGCTCGCCGTGCGCTTTGCGCAGGGCGCGCGCCTCCTGCGCCGAGCACACTACACCATCCAAGCCGGCGCGCGCGGTCAGCGCCGCGAGGCGCGCGGCCAGCCGAGCCGGCGTCTCCGAAATGCCGAGTTCATTCAGCGCGGCCTGGTCGTGGCTGGTAAGCACGGTGACGGCGATAAGAAGCGGCGGCTTACTCGCCGAAGCAACGGCCTCGCGTGCGGCCTCCATCATCGCGAGTCCGCCCTGTGCATGCAAATCGACCATCCATACGCCGAGCTCGGCCGCTGCGCGGCAGGCTTGCGCCACGGTGTTGGGAATGTCATGGAACTTCAGGTCGAGGAACACTTCGAAACCGCGGCGCTGGAATTTTTCCACCAATTGCGGGCCGCCGCGCACGAATAGCTCCTTGCCGACTTTGAGCCTGCAGAGGTCGGGCGCGAGCCGATCAACCAGATGCTCCGCTGCCCGCGGCTCCGGATAGTCGAGCGCCACCACAACCCGCGGCGCGCTGTAAACGCTAGCTTTCATTCTCTCCTCGCTTCGGCTTCACGCTGGCCCAACTACGGCAGCTCGGGCACTGCCAGTGCAGCGCGCGCGCCGTAAAGCCGCATACGTCGCACTCGTAGCCGCTGCCTTGCTTAGCAAGCCC
>JAJUGG010000120.1 GCA_029268285.1 Ectothiorhodospiraceae bacterium
GCAGCAGACGCCCAAGGCGGTGCCCGAAATGCTGTTGTACTTCGGCCAGAAATTGCTGATCGGAGAGCGCGCGCAGCCGCGGCGCTTCGTCAGTCGGCACGCTCCAGATCAGGGCGCAACGCCCGCCATCGGTCGGCAACAACGCCATGGGCCCGTCCGAGGTAAAGCGCTCGAAAGCGCGGCCGCGATGCTCTCGCTCCGGCGTAATATTGGCTATCACACCGACCTGACCGTAATCGCGACGGTCGACTCCGATACCTAGAATCTCGCGCAGCTTTGAGCGCGTACCGTCAGCGACCACCAACAATTTTGTTTCGAGCCGGCGCTCGCCCGCCTCGGTTTTAACGGTGACGGCGGCGTGATCGTGAGCAGTAATGACGTCCTGCACCGTCGCAGGACAGAGCAGATCGACCTGATCCAGTTCGGCGACTCGCTTCGGCAGCACCTCGCCCATGCGGCGGTTGCTGATGACGTAGCCCAGCGCATCCAGGCCTTCTTCGGCCGCGCTCATGTGCGTGAACCCGAAGCCGCCGCGTTCGGAAACATGGACTTCGCGTATGGGCGTCGCGCCGTCGCGCAGCCTTTCCCACAAGCCGAGCGCCTGAAATATGCGCACGGTGCTGGGCGCGAGCGCAGTGGTGCGATCGTCGTAGCTCGGCTGGCGCCCCGTTTCCAACGCCACCCCTTCTACCACGGCGATGCGCAGCCCGCTGTTCCCGAGGGCGCAGGCGAGGCTGGCGCCGACCAGCCCGCCGCCGGCAATTACAATGTCGTAAGCGTTATTCATCGCCCACCCATGAGCGCTTCGATTTCGTCCACGGCCTTGGGCGCGCCTTCGCTGAGGATCTCGTGGCCGCTGGCAGTCACCAGCACATCATCCTCGATGCGCACGCCAATGCCGATAAAGCGCTCATCCACGCCCTCGAGCATCGGCGAAAAGTAAAGACCCGGCTCGATGGTCGTCACCATGCCCGGCTCCAGTTCGCGCCAATGGGAATCGATTTTGTAGTCGCCGACATCGTGCACGTCCATGCCCAGCCAATGACCGGTGCGGTGCATGTAAAAGGGGCGATAGCTTTCCTGCTCCAAGGCCTCGTCGAGGCTGCCCTTGAGCAGCCCCAGGTCCAACAGCCCTTGCGTGAGCACGCGCACCGCGGCTTCGTGCGGAGCATTCCAGCTCCGGCCGGGCCGAACCTCCGCGATCGCGGCTTCCTGGGCGGCCAGCACGATTTCGTAGACCGCCTTCTGCTCCGGGCTGAAGCGTCCGTTCACAGGGAAGGTGCGGGTAATGTCAGACGCGTAGTACTCGATCTCGACTCCCGCGTCGATGAGCAGCAAGTCACCGTCCTCGAGGCGAGCGTCGTTCTCGATGTAATGCAGAATGCAGCCGTTGCGGCCGCCGCCGACGATGCTCGGGTACGCCGCGCGGCCATTATAGCGCCGATAGATGGCCTCGAATTCGGCCTCGATCTCGTACTCCATCATGCCCGGCCGGCACACTTCCATGGCGCGGCGGTGAGCCGCGGCACTGATCTGCGCGGCGCGGCGCATGACCTCGACTTCGGCGCGGCTCTTGATCAGGCGCATCTCATGCAGCAAATGCTCCAGCGACACGAATTCGCTCGGCGCGCGGATCCCGGCGCGGGTGCGCTCGCGCACATGACTCACCCAGCCGATGACGCGATGATCGAATTCGAGGTCGACACCCATGGTGTAGTAGACGCGCTCGCAGCCCTCCATGAGCCCGGGTAGGATGTCGTCGATGTCGTCGATGGGGAAGGAGTCGTCGGCGCCGTACCGCTTCACTGCGCCTTCCTGCCCCGCGCGCAAGCCGTCCCATTGCTCACGCTGCGGGTCGCGCTCGCGGCAGAACAGGATGTACTCGCCGTGCTCCCGGCCGGGGATTAGCACCAGCACGGCTTCCGGCTCGGCGAAGCCGCTCAGGTAATAGAAGTCGCTGTCCGGACGAAACGGGTAGAGTACGTCACGGTTTCGGGTGCGCTCCGGCGCCGTGGGCACCACTGCGATGCTGCCCTCGCCCATCATTGCCATCAACTCGCGACGCCGGCGTTCGAATTCGCTGCGTTCCATCATGCCTCCTCTACCCGTAACCGCTCCAGGGTTTATTTCAGCAGATCGCGGAACCGCCGTTAATGCGTCCGCTTCGGCTCCTCGCGCTTTTGCCCGGCTGCCTTCCCGGCCTCCGGCTCGGGCCGCAGTGATTCGAGAATCAGCAAAGCGGCCATGCGCACATATTCCACGATCTCGGAATAGGCTGCCTCATTCTCTTCGTCGGCCTCGCTCTCGACTTCGACTTGCGCGATTTCGCCGATGTCGCGCAGCGCTTCGCTGACGTCCGGTGCCAAGGGCTGATCGCCCTTGAGTTCGCCCAGCCCGATGCCATATAGAAAACCGTCGCACCACTGCCCCAGGGCTCGGGCACGCTGCGCCAACGGCCGATCGTCACCAGGCAACATGGGCGCGAAGCTGAATTCCGGGTCCTCCATATCGGCTGCGGTCGCCTCGAACACTTCCACCAGGACTTCGAGGCAGGCGCGCGCCGAGTCGCCCCGCGGTTGACTATTCTCCAGCACCTGCGCCATCCAGCGGGCCTGATCCGCCTTCGCGGGAGCGCTCATCATGCCGCAGAGTATGCCGTGCGCCTGCGCCGGCCCGACCGCCGCGCCCACATCGGCAAGCACCTCATCCAAGCGTTCGTACGACGGACCGTCGCTCATCTGCGTTCACCCGTACAATTCTGCTAAACTGCGTATCGTAACACCCTCTGCGGGTGCACGAGGAAAAGCGCTTTTCAGCAGCCTGACCGAATAACCCGGCAGGCAGGCTTATTCGGAACTAAATAAGCCCGTGATGCCCGCACCGGCAATCATTGGGGGGTAACAACGGCCGTGGCCAACTCCATCACCGAACAAATACTGCGTCTCGAGCACCGCATTGAACTGCTGCTGGAGCAAACCCGGCGGCTCAAGGAAGAGAACCGCATGTTGCGTGCGAGCCAAGAGGCGCTGACGGCGGAAAGAGCGAGCTTGCTGGAGAAAAACGAGCTGGCACGGTCGCGCATCGAGGCCATGATCAGCCGCCTGAAAGCCATGGAGCAACACTAATGGATCCGGTAAAGGTCGATATCCTCGACAAGCAGTACCTGGTGGCCTGCCCCAAGGAAGAAAAGCCGGCGCTATTGCGCTCAGCGTCTTACCTCGACCAGAAGATGCGAGAGATCCGGGACACCGGAAAGGTGGTCGGCGTCGAGCGCATCGCTGTTATGGCCGCGCTCAACATCGCGCACGAACTACTGCAGGGCCGCGCGGAGAGTGAAGCGCTCGAAGACGTACGACGCAAACTCGAGGCCTTGGAAGGCCGCTTGAATGCAGCCGTAGAAGTCTGAGCTCAAATGCCGCTCGCCCGCATGGCGACGGCGGGCGAGCAATCAAGCCCGGCACCCCCGGGTCTGTCCTTGGTCGCGTTCCAGCCAGTGTGAACCTTTCCTCTTTCAATCCAGTCTATGACCCAGTAGCCTGTTGAAAGCTTGGCAACGGGCCAGCACAGTTTAGTTATGGCATCCCCTGCGGTGTTCGATACGGGCCTAGTATTTCTTGAGCCTCAACGTAATCGCCAGGGAACGCGAAACGGGTACCGGTGTGCATGTCCGCCTCTGGCGGGAAGCCTAAGGTCCTGCTAGCGCTCCCACCTGAACCAGAGGGTTCAAGGGCGAAGCCCGAACGGCACAGGCGGGGGATGTCTTTTTATTTTTGACGGGCGCTTTCGTACTATCTCCTCATGGAGAGCAAATTCGAACTGCGCCGCGATCTGCGTCGTCGCCGTCGCGCACTGGACGCAAAACAACGTCAACACGCCGCGCAGGCATTAACTCGCACGCTCGCCGGCCATCCCAGTTTTCGCCGCGCCATGCGCATCGCCTGCTATCTGCCCGCCGACGGGGAGATGGACACCCGGCCGCTTATAGAGCAGGCCTGGCGCTCGGGCAAGCAGGTTTTCCTGCCTATCGTGCCTAGCAGCGCCGGGCGCATGAGCTTTCGCGCATACCGCCCAGACAGCCGGCTGCGCAACAACCGCTACGGCATTCCCGAGCCTTTCGATACGCCGCTACTGCCCCCGCGCGCGCTCGACCTCGTTCTGGCGCCCTTGGTCGCCTTCGATGCGCACGGCCACCGGCTTGGCATGGGAGGCGGCTTCTATGACCGCACCTTCGCCTTTCTACACCACCGCCGCCTGTGGCAGCATCCGCGCCTAGTCGGCGTCGCCTACGCCTTCCAAGAAGTCGACGAACTCCCCGCAGAGCCGTGGGACGTGCCGCTCTGGGGCATAGCGACGGAGCATGGCCTGCGGCGATTCCTGCGCAGGCAGAACAATAAGGAGCAACACTGATGAACTACTGGCTGATGAAGTCCGAGCCCGACGTGTTCGGAATCGACGATCTGGAGCAGCGCCCTAACCAGACCGAACCCTGGGACGGCGTACGCAACTACCAGGCACGCAACATGATGCGCGATGAGATGCAGGTGGGCGACCTCGCCTTCTTCTACCACTCCAACTGCACCGTGCCCGGCATCGTCGGCATCATGGAGATCACCAAGGCCGGCTACCCGGACCCGACCCAGTTCGACCCAGAAGGCAAGTACTTCGACCCCAAGAGCGACCCGGATAATCCTCGCTGGTACTTGGTGGACGTCACCTTCAAGCGGCGGCTGTCCCGCACCATCACCCTCGCCGAGCTCAAGGAGCGCCCCGAGCTCGAAGGCTTCCCACTGATTCGCCGCGGCAACCGTCTGTCGGTCATGCCGGTGGCAAAGGAACACTGGGATTTCATTTTGAGCCTGGAGTAATCGCTCTCTCCGCCTGCCTCCGAGCCGGCTGGTGAACCACGGAGGCGCGGAGAAAGGCAAAAGCCTATGTGGGCAAGGCGTCTTTTCTGTTGGAGCGGCGACCTCGCCGCGATGCCTCCAGCTTTGTGGCGCCTGCAGGGTCGCCGTTCCCACGGGTGTTCCGTCAGGTCTTACTCCCCGCAGGAGCGGCGAGGCGCCGCTCCCGGCATGGGAAAGCCATGCTGCGGTGGCCCGCCACCCCTACTACCCCGCTATGGACGCAGGCCCCTGCCTCATGCCGGTCACAGCAGGCTATTCTCGCAACAGCCACCGCACACCAGTCAAAAGCACCACCACCCAGGCGAGCGCCACCAGCAGCAGCGCCACCGCAATGGCGCCGAAGAGATCCGGCGCTTTCATCAGGGTGGTCATAAGGGATTCCTGGTAATAGAAAAACCACTGCTCACCCGCGGGGAACACCCAGTCGTGCAAGGCATAGAAAACCCGCTCGGCGCCCAGGGCAAGGACTACTGCGGTGCCGAGCCCGGCTCCTACGGCAACCCCCACGAGAACACGGCGGCCGCTCGGTAAGGCGACACCGCTCAGCTTGAGCACGGCGACTGTACCGACCAGTAGCAGCAGCCCCAGGTAGGCGCCGGCCCGCAGTCGGTCGATCAGTCGCGCTACCGACTCGAGGTGGATGCGCTCGGGCTCTCGTAGCAGCGCGATTTCGCGCCCTCGCGCATCTGCGTATGCAATCGTCGCAAGACCTTGCCCGCCTTGATTGACCGCCTCGGCGATAGCGCCGAAGAGGCGCAGGCGCTCGGCTTTATCGGTGTCTTCGAAGCCGCGCTTGAAGCGGTTTTCGGGGCCGTAACGGTCGATGTTCTCGCCGATGTTTAGCACCTCGTACCAGAGCGGATAGAGAAAATCGACCGCGCTCAGGCTGACCCAGGACAGATAAAGCGCGCTGCTGAGCAAGCTGGCGACGAACAGTACCTGCGCCACCGCCGCCGCAGGCCACGGCAGGCGTCTCTTATTTTTAGCCATTACCGCGTCGACTCATCAGTAGTGCGGTGGCGGCGGCTCCGCGCCCTCTCCCAACGGCGAAGGCTCCACGGCCTTGAGCCGCTCCTCCATTGCGCGCACCACATCCCGCAGCTGCTCGAGCTCGCGCTGCTGGCGATACACGATATCGCTAAGCTCTTGCAGACTTTGCTCCTGGAATGCTAACCGGGTCTCAAGTTCCACCACTCGTTCCGTACTCACTTCGCCTCCCTTTGATCTACATCAAGACATTGCTATTGTGCACCGCCGAAAATGCGCGAAGCGGTCTATTCCGCGCGTCCGCATCGATTTTCAAGCCACCCACCCGGAAGAGACTTATGGAGCAAACACCGATCTACAACGAGAAGGTGGTCCGGCAATTCGCCATCATGACGGTAGTCTGGGGCGTTGTCGGCATGCTCGTCGGAGTTTTCATCGCTGCTCAGTTGTACTGGCCGGCACTGAACTTCGACTTGCCTTGGCTGCACTTCGGCCGCCTGCGCCCGCTGCACACCAATGCGGTGATTTTCGCCTTCGGCGGCAGCGCCCTGTTCGCGACCTCCTACTATGTCGTACAGCGCACCTGTAAGGCGCGCCTGTTCTCCGACAAGCTGGCCGCGTTCACGTTCTGGGGCTGGCAGCTGGTCATCGTGCTCGCAGTAATCACCTTGCCGCTCGGCATCACCCAGAGCAAGGAATACGCCGAGCTCGAATGGCCGATCGACATACTAATCACGGCCGTGTGGGTGTCCTACGCGATCGTGTTCTTTGGCACCATCGTCAAGCGCAAGGTCAAGCACATCTACGTCGCCAACTGGTTCTTTGGCGCGTACATTCTGACCATCGCCCTGCTGCACATCGTCAACAACCTGTCCATCCCGGTCAGCCTGACCAAGTCTTATCCAGTCTATGCCGGCGCGGTGGACGCAATGGTGCAGTGGTGGTACGGCCACAACGCCGTAGGCTTTTTCCTGACCACCTCCTTCCTCGGCATGATGTACTACTTCGTGCCCAAGCAGGCCGGTCGCCCGATTTACTCCTATCGCCTGTCCATCGTCCACTTCTGGGCGCTGATCTCGGTGTACATGTGGGCTGGCCCGCACCACCTGCACTACACCGCGCTGCCCGACTGGGCGCAGAGCCTCGGCATGGTGTTCTCGCTGATCCTGCTGGCGCCGAGCTGGGGCGGCATGATCAACGGCATCATGACGCTCTCCGGCGCCTGGCATAAGCTGCGCACCGACCCGGTCCTGAAGTTCCTGATCGTATCGCTGTCCTTCTACGGTATGTCCACCTTCGAAGGACCGATGATGTCGATCAAGACGGTGAACGCGTTGTCGCACTACACCGACTGGACCATTGGCCACGTGCACTCCGGCGCGCTCGGCTGGGTCGGCTTCATCACCATCGGTTCGCTGTACGCGCTGATTCCGCGGCTTTGGGGCAAGACTTCGATGTACAGCACCAAGCTGATCGAGGCGCACTTCTGGATCGCCACCATCGGCGTGGTGCTTTACATCGCCTCGATGTGGATTGCCGGCGTCATGCAGGGCCTGATGTGGCGCGCGGTCAACGACGACGGCACGCTCACCTACACCTTCGTCGAGTCGCTCGCCGCGACCTACCCGTACTACGCCGTGCGCCTGCTGGGCGGTCTGATGTACCTCTCCGGCATGCTCATCATGGCTTACAACGTCTGGAAGACGGTCATGCCGTCTAAGGCCGTCGAGCCGGCCCCGGCCACGCAGACCGCCTAAGGAGCGACGTACATGAAGCATGAAGTCGTTGAAAAAAATATCGGCCTGATGGGCGTGCTCATTCTCATCGCGGTGAGCTTGGGCGGCCTGGTCGAAATCGTTCCGCTGTTCTTCCAACAAGAGACCACAGAGCCGGCGCCCGGGGTGGAGCCCTACCCCGCGCTTGAGTTCGCCGGTCGGGACGTCTACGTCCGCGAAGGCTGCTACAACTGCCACTCGCAGATGATCCGTCCTTTCCGGGCCGAGACCGAGCGTTACGGCCACTACTCGGTAGCGGGCGAGTTCGTCTATGACCGCCCGTTCCAGTGGGGCTCCAAGCGCACCGGTCCGGACCTTGCCCGTGTCGGCGGCCGCTATACCGACGAGTGGCACTACGCGCATTTGATGAACCCGCGCGACGTGGTGCCGGAGTCGAACATGCCAGCCTTCCCGTGGCTGGTCGAGCGCACGCTAGACGGTGAAGAAGTTGCTCATCGCATGCGTCGTCAACGCGACGTGGTCGGCGTGCCCTACACCGACGAACAGCTCGAGAAGGCCGTCGAGGAAGTCGACGGCAAGACTGAGATGGAAGCGCTGATCGCCTACCTCCAGGGCCTGGGCACCGCGTTCAAGAGGTGAGCATGGATATCGACATCAATACCGTACGCGGCTTGATCACCGCACTGATGATGTTCGCCTTCATCGGCATGGTGTTCTGGGCCTACAGCAGCAAGCGGCGCTCCGCTTTTCAGGAGGCCGCCTCGCTGCCGTTCGACGAACAAGACCAGCAGGCAAGCTCCACGAAGGGGGATAAAGCATGAGCAGCTTCTGGAGCATTTGGATCATCGCGATCGTCCTGTTCAACATTCTGGGACTGGTGTTCCTGCTCCAGTGGACGTCCAAGCGCCGCGGCACTGACGCCGCGGCCGCCGAAGGCGAGACCACCGGGCATGTCTGGGACGATGACCTTTCCGAGTACAACAACCCACTGCCCAAGTGGTGGTTGTATCTCTTCTATATCACCATCGTTTTTGCCTTCGGCTACTTGGCGCTGTATCCGGGCTTCGGCCGCTTCGAAGGCCTGCTCGGCTGGACCCAGGAGAAGGCCTATGACCAGGAGGTCGCGGCCGTCGAGGAGAAGTACAGCGAGCTCTACGCCAGCATGGCGGCCCAGCCGATTCCGGTGCTGGCTGCCGACGATCAGGCCATGGAAACCGGTCGTCGCTTGTTCGGCAACAACTGCGCGGTCTGCCACGGCGCGGACGGCGGCGGCGCACCCGGCTTTCCGAACCTGCGCGACGACGACTGGCTCTACGGCGGCACCCCTGAGGCGATCAAGACCTCCATTCTGAACGGTCGCCAGGGCGTGATGCCGGGCTGGGCCTCGGCACTCGGCAACAAGGGCGTGGATGAGGTTGCCGCCTACGTCTACAGCCTCAACGGCCGCGAAGTGCCTGCCAACATGCTCGGCGACGGCGA
>JAJUGG010000121.1 GCA_029268285.1 Ectothiorhodospiraceae bacterium
CGACCTGGTGTTCAAGGGCCGGGAGCAGCCGAACGGCTACACCGAGCCGGTCTTGCACCGCCGTCGCCGTGAGGCCAAGGCGAAGTACGGCTGCTAAGCAAGCGCACTCAGAAAAGGCCCGGTATACCGGGCCTTTTTTGTTTCCGCAGTTATGGGTAAACCTCGCGGCTACGGGCGGGCGTCGAGGTAGGCCTTTAACGCAGCGGCGTTGTTGTGCACCGTATCCCGCGCGGCGAAGAGCAGCGTGACCGTCTTGCCTTGCCTCACTTCCTGGAGCAAGGGCTGCAGTGCCTCGGGGCTTTGCGCCAGTTCGCGGCTATATCGCTGCGTAAACTCCTCCCATTTGGCCGGGTCGTGGCCGAACCAGCGCCGCAGCTCCGCGGAGGGTGCCACTTCACGCAGCCAAAGGTCCACTTGGGCATCGCCTTTCTTCAGTCCTCGCGGCCAGAGGCGGTCAACCAGAATACGGCAGCCGTCGTCAGGGGAGGGGGGCTCGTAGATGCGCTTGATCCGGAGCGCCATGGGCGGCTACTCCGGCTCGGTATAGCTGGCCTGGAAGTTACGCGGAGCGGTCGCCAGCATGTGGTGAATGACCCAGTAGGCCACGCCTACCAGAACTCCGCCAACGAGCGTTGCAAAGGCCCAGACATAGGGACCGACCAGGATAGTGCCGCCTCGGTAGCGCATGACGTTGCCGGCATCGCGCGCGACGCCGGCAGCAAAAGCGACATGTACCAGTGTCATGAGCAGGTAGTAGGCGAGACGGAAGCTTTCGAGATTGGCAGCGAGCGAAAACTGAGGGTCCATAGGTTCGATCTCTTCCTGGGGCGTTTTGCGTCGGCACGTTCCTGGAGTATCCCCTCCATACTATACCGGTCGCTTTGAAAAGCATCGTCGTACCCGCATTACGGTGGCATGGCCGGTAACGACGAGCAAAGCTTTCCCGATAAGTCGCGCACGGCGCTGCTGCTCATTGACGTCATCAACGACCTTGAGTTCAGCGGCGGCGAAGCGCTGCTCGAAAAGGCGCTGCCGATGGCGGACCGCATCGCTGAGCTGAAGCGGCGGGCTGCCGAGTGCGAAGTGCCTACGATCTATCTCAACGACAATTTCGGCCAATGGCGCTCGGACTTCCGTTCGGTGGTCGAATCCAATCTCAAAGGCGTGCGCGGCGCGCCGATCGTGCAGCGACTGGTGCCGGAGCCTGACGATTACTTCGTGCTCAAGCCCAAACATTCGGGTTTTTTCGGCACAACGCTCAGCACGCTGCTTCGCTTTCTCGATACCGAGCGGCTCATCATCACAGGCCTTTCGACCGAGATGTGCGTGCTGTTCACCGCCATGGACGCCTACATGCGCGACTTCGAGTTGGTCGTTCCGAAGGATTGTTGCGCCTCCGCCGATCAGGCGCGGCAGGAAGCGGTTCTCAGCTACATGCAGGATGTGCTGAAGGCCGATACCCGAAGTTCTGAGCACATCGAATTTTAGCCGTATCGATTTGTCAGGGTAGCGGGGCGCCAGGGCGCGATATCAGAGTGCGGATGTCTTCCGCGCGACCGCGCGGCCGACCTAGAAAGCGTTCCAGTCAAATCTTCAGGAGTTTCGGCCATAGGCGCCTGACAGCGAAGCGCGCATTCTTCTCCCAGGAGCCGCTGCCGCGGCTCCGGATAGGCGCACAAAGCCTGTTAACGGGAGGGCGACAACGATGCGCGATTCACCTCGGGATTTGGTGGTAATGATTACCCACGGAACCGATCATGAGCTGTCTTCCGCAGCCTTCACGATTGCTAATGGGGGAATGACCGCGGGCCTACGGGTATCGGTTTTTCTCACGAGTGCCGGCGTGGATCTGGCGCGGAAGGGGGCGCTGGATACCACGCAGGTAAAACCCCTCGACCCGCTCGCGGATTTGGTTGCGGACTTCCTGGCGCGCGGTGGCACGCTCTGGGCGTGCGCGCCTTGTGTCAAGAGCCGTGGCTATACGCAAGACGATCTGATTGAAGGCACGGTCATCACGGGCGCGAGCCAAATGCACGAGCTGTTGCTAGGTGGAGCGGCGACGCTGAGTTTCTAGGGGGGCGCGGACGAGATGGCTGCGGCGGGGAAGCGGCACGCGCACGTGCTCTGCGTTCCCCGCCGCCTTTTTTGGCTAAAGCACTGCCCGCAGTTTCGCGGCCATAGCTTCCAGCTCCTCGGGAGCTGCCTGCTTGCGGCCGTGGATGGTGAGCTTTTCGCCTTCCCAGCGCGGTACGACGTGGGTGTGGTAATGGAACACGGTCTGTCCTGCGGCTGCGCCGTTGAACTGCGCGATCATGATGCCGTCCGGGGATAGTGCCGTTTTCTGCGCCTGAGAAATGCGCTTTGCCATGACTGCAACGGCTTGGAGATCCTCTTCTGAGGTTTCATGGATATCGCGGCCGTGGGCTTTGGTGACGACCAGGCTATGACCTTGGGACGAGGGGAAAGCGTCGGCGAAAACGATGATCTGCTCGTCTTCGTGAATGATGGCCGCCGGAGCCTCGCGATTGATGATTTTGCAGAAAATGCAGTCGTTCGCTTGATGTTCCGCCATGTCTAACCCTTAGAGATTGCCTTTGTGTTGTCCGCCGTCCACCGGGACGCAGGCCCCCGTTACCCAGCTTGCGCGCGCCGACACGAGGAAAGCAGCGACATCGGCGATTTCTTCGGGGCGACCCATGCGGCCGGCAGGTATCTTGCTCAGTGTAGCCTCATAACGCCCGGGGTTGTGACGCCGGACCCGATCCCAGACGCCGCCCTCGAACTCGATCGAACCAGGGGCGATGGTGTTTGCACGTATACCTTGATCGGCCAGCGATACTGCGAGCGTCTTCGAGTAGCTGATGAGCGCGGCTTTGACCGCGGAGTAGGGCGCCAGCCCGCCGGCTTCCAACCCGGAAATGGACGAGATGAAGAGGATGCTGCCGCCTCCGGCTTCCTTCATCCAGGGGATAACGGTGCGGCTGGCGCGCACGGAAGCCATGAGATCCAGATTGAGGTTGGAATCCCAGGCGTCGAGGTCGTCGCCCGGAGCGAGTGCGGAGACATTGTTCACCAGGATGTCAATGCCGCCCAGCTTGTCCTTTGCCTGTTCGAGAAAGTCATCAAGGGCAGCCGGGTCGCCGACGTCACAGGGTGCGGCATAAACGCCGACACCGAAGCCTTCCAGCTCGGCGGCCGTCTCGCGCAGCGGGCCTTCGCTACGCGCGCAAATCGCAACGTGAGCGCCTTCTGCGGCCAGTCGTAGCGCGATGGCGCGACCAATCCCCTTGCTGCCGCCGGTGATAACCGCGCACTTTCCTGTAAGGTTCAGATCCATAAGCTCCTCCTGTTGTTGTGCCTGACAGTATACCGACTCGACAGCCGCACTCGACGCATTGCCGCGTTCCTGCCAAAGTTAATCAACGAACATCAACAACGCGGCCGCTCCAATAATCGATAAGCAAACGGCCGCCCGGGAGGAGGCTAGACCAATGTCGAAGTTGTACTGGGAGGATCTCGCCATCGGCCAAGTGCTAGAGTACGGAGCCCATACCGTCACGCGGGAGGAAGTTATCGAGTTCGCCCGCGAGTTCGACCCTCAGCCGTTTCACGTCGATGACGAAGCCGCGGCTCAGAGCCCCTACGGCGGCTTGATTGCCAGCGGCTGGCAGACCGCCGGCTTCTGTATGCGCATGCTGGTCGACAACGTCCTCTCCAAGGCTCGCTCGCTCGGAGCGCCAGGGGTGGAGTGGCTACGCTGGCGGCAGCCGGTGCGTCCGGGCGACGAGTTGCGCGTGCGCCATCATGTGCTGGAGAAACGGGTCTCCAAAAGTCGTCCGTATGTCGGCTTCGTAAAGAATCGCTTCGAGGTGCTGAACCAGCATGATGCCGTTGTCATGGAAATGGTTACGCAGAGCATGTTCCAGCGCCGTTTGGATCCGGACCACGAGCGAGGTGCGGCATGATCTATTTCGAGGACATGGTGGAGGGCGAGGAGGTACTGCTGCCGGGTTCAGTGACGGTCAGTGCCGAGGACATCGTCGAGTTCGCCCGCAAGTATGATCCGCAGCCCTTCCATCTGTCGGACGAGGGCGCGAAGGGAACGCTGTTCGAATCGCTGGCGGCGTCCGGTTGGCACACCGCCGCACTCACCATGAAACTACTCATCACGGCGCGGGACGAGCCCGTGGCCAGTCTCGGCTCACCTGGCTTCGACGATCTGCGTTGGCTGCGGCCGGTACGCCCTGGCGATACGCTGCGCGTGCGTACACGCTGTATCGACAAGAAGCCTTCCGAGTCCCGCCCGCAAATGGGCGTGGTCCGAATTCAGGTAGAAACACTGAATCAGCATGACGAGCTGGTAATGACCTTAACCAGCATCGCCATGTTCGCCCGTCGCTCCACGCCTGCCGCGCATTGAGTCGAGCGCACCCGGCCCTGGCAGGGCTGGGTGCGTGTTTTCCCCTCGCTTATCAGCCTCTCGGTACAGGCAGCCGGACATCGGCGCAGGCACTATGTTGCGGGCAGGTGGAAACGTATAGCGTTTCCCAGAAGCGCCCAACCCAATAAGAAATCACTCAAGGAGGAGTGTATGGCTGCTTTCAAGCGCCTTTTATCCCTGTGTCTCATCTTATTCTGTGCGAACGCCTGGGCGCAGGAGTACGGGCAGGTGCGCGCCGTTTTTCTCGGCGATGTGATGCTTGCCCGCGGCGTCGAAACGGTCATCGACGAGCAGGGCGGGGATTACACGTTCCCATTCGAGCACATCCGCGACACGCTCAAGGGCGCGGACCTTGCCTTTGCCAATCTCGAAAGCATCATCACCAGCAACCCTAGCGGCAACGGCTGGTGGTCCTGGTTGATGTGCTGCACCTTCGGCGCGCAGCCGCAGGCTGCGCCGGCGCTGGCCGAAGTCGGGTTCGATGTGCTCTCCGTGGCTAATAATCATGCGCTCGACCAGGGACGTGACGGCCTGCGCGAAGGCCTGCAACTGCTGCGTGATGCCGGGGTGGCGCCGGTAGGCGCGGGAGAGAACCTCAATGATGCGCGCGAACCGGTGTTCATTGAGCGCAACGGGCTTACCATTGCGGTGCTTGCCTATACTAACCGCGGTTCTTGGTACAACGACGCGGCATGGGCGTGGCGCAGCGGCGTGGCCTGGCTGGCCGAAGAGAATATGGCCGAGGACGTGCGCCGCGCGGTGGCCCTTGCGGACGTCGTGGTCGTTTCCATGCATTTCGGTCAGGAGTACCAGACCCGGCCCAACGACCGGCAGCGGCGTCTGGCGCAGCGCGCCATTGACGAAGGCGCACGCTTGGTGGTTGGGCATCATCCGCACGTGGTGCAGCCGCTGGAGGCCTATGGCAATGGTTATATCGCCTATTCGCTAGGCAACGCCGTGTTCGACCAGAGCCGGGAGGCGACCCGCACCGGTGCCATGTTGGAGGTGGTTTTCCAGGGGCGGGATATTGTCGATATCCGCCAGCGAAGCTTGCGGGCGAACGATCGTCATCAGCCGGTGCCGCAGCCCTGAGGAGCGGGCGTGCCTGAGCGGCTCGCGGCATCGCTGTGAGCCGCTCAGGCGTTTTACCATTCCAGCGGTTGCTTATTTTCGAAGAACCCGCCGGTCGGACCGTCGGGAGAAAGGGTCGCTGCCCAGACGATGCCTTCTACCGCCTCGGCTGGGGAAAGTGGGGCATTGGCGCCGCCCATGCGGGTACGCGCCCAGCCGGGGCTGACGGAGTTGACTAGGATGTTGTCTTGCTTGAGTTCAGCAGCTAGCACGCAGGTAAGGGCGTTCAATGCCGCTTTCGACATCCGGTAGCCGGCATAGCCCGGCCCCATGCGGCTCAGCTGCGCCAGGTTGGACGAGACGTTGACGATGCGGCCGTAATTGTGGCGCTGCATCAGCGGCACCGCCATGCGGCAAACACCGAAAGCACCGAGGGTATTTACTTCGAGCTCTGCGCGCACACTGGCGAGGTCTTGATCCACAGCCGCGCCGGTGCTCTCGCCCATGACGCCGGCATTATTCACCAAAACGTCCAGGCGCTTGTAATGTCGCTCGATCTCTTCGCTCAGCCGCAGAATGCTTTCGCTGCGCGTAACGTCCAGCGGATAGTAGGCGACGTTCAAGCCCTCGGTCTGCAGCTTATCCGCTGCGGCCTTGCCGCTGAGCCCGTCGCGACTCGTGAGTATGACTTTCAAGCCGCGCTGCGCCAGTTGCCGGCAGGTTTCGAAGCCCAGGCCGCGGTTGCCGCCGGTTACCAATGCGACGCGTTTGATATCTGCCATGCTCGCCCGCCCTCCATGCGGGTATCAGCCTAGAGCACCGAAGGTGCGCGGCGCCCATGTCGCGTCGCGCACCTACTTGGTTCAGGCCGGTACCTGCTCTTCACGCAAATAATAGCTGCGCAGTACGTTCAGATCGTCGTCGAGTTCATAAACCAGCGGGTCGCCGGTGGGAATTTCGACCTTGACGATCTCGTCGTCCGATAGCTGATCGAGGTGCTTGATCAGGGCGCGCAGGCTATTGCCGTGGGCAGCGACCAGCACCTGCTCGCTGGCTTTGAGAGCCGGTACGATATCGCTGTTCCAATAGGGCAGGACGCGCTCCAGCGTGATCGCGAGCGACTCGGTCGCCGGGAGCTGATCGGCAGACAGGTTCTGGTAGCGCGGATCGAAGCGCGGATGGCGCTCGTCGTCGGCGTCCAGCGCCGGCGGCGGGGTGTCGTAGCTGCGACGCCAGATATGAACCTGTTCGTCGCCGTACTTCTCGGCAGTCTCCGCCTTGTTCAAGCCGGTGAGGGCGCCGTAGTGGCGCTCGTTGAGACGCCAGCTCTTGGTGACCGGAATCCACATCTGATCGAGCTGGTCGAGAATGGTCCAGCAGGTGCGGATCGCGCGCTTGAGGACGGACGTGAAGGCGCAGTCGAAGCGATAGCCGTGCGCTTTCAACAACTCGCCCGCCGCCTTTGCTTCTTCTCGCCCTTTGTCGCTGAGATCGACATCGACCCAGCCGGTAAAGCGGTTTTCCAGGTTCCAGGCACTCTGGCCGTGCCGGATGAGAACAAGGCGTTTCATTGTTCAGCTTTTCCTTTTCGATACTGTCCCAGATCGGTGCGTAGTGTATCAGCCGCCGGCCTCGTGTTGCGATCAGGAACGCTAGCCCGCCGCACGCGCAAAGTACGTTCCCTGAAAGCTTGCCGCGGGCTGCTCGGCATCGGGGATGTGTACGTTCAACCGCAGCCGCGCCGATTCGCCGAGCAACAGCGCGTCCAGGATGCGCTGCTGCTCGGCCCGCGGGAGATGCACGCTGGCCGTCAATTCGCCCTCGTAAGGGCGGTGATAGCGTATTCGCGCTTCGCCGAGCACGAGTTCGGCGCTCAAATCCTCGCGGTCGACGAGTTGCCGTAGCATGGCCCAACCGGCCAAGCTGGCAATGGCGTACAGGCTGCCGGCGAAGGCCGTGCCGGCATGGTTGTGATTCAGCGCCAGGGGCGCGCCGAGCGTGAGCGTTTCTTCGTCCAGCGCCAGCACTTTCAGCCCCATCGCGCGGCTCAAGGGAATGAGTTCGTGCAGCGTGTGTTCCAGGCGTATGACCGAATCGTTCACTCCGACTCTCCTTATGGAAGCTGGCCGACGGTCCTTGCGGCAGCGGTTATTGCAATAGGTTACCATCCGTCGGATCGAACTACGGAGCGCGGGGCTTTGGGGCAGGAGATCGAGCGCAAGTTTTTGGTGAGGAATGCGGACTGGCGGGCGCAGGCGGATGAAGGCATGCGCTTTCGGCAGGCTTATCTGCACAGCGATTCGCATGTGGCGATCAGGGTGCGCGTTGTGGGCGACGAGGCTTACCTCACCATCAAGGGCGGCGGCGGCATCGTGCGAGCAGAATATGAGTACGCCATCCCGGCGGGGGACGCGCAAGATATGATCGACACCTTGTGTGGTGACGGCATCGTCGATAAAACCCGATACCTTGTTCGGAATGGCGGGCATGTTTGGGAGGTCGACGTGTTCGCGGGCGACAACGAAGGCCTGGTCGTGGCTGAAATCGAACTGAGTTCGCCCGATGAGCCCTTCGCGCGCCCTTCGTGGCTGGGACGGGAAGTCAGCGACGACCCGCGCTACCTCAATGCAAACCTGGTGAAAAGGCCTTATCGCTTATGGCGAACCCAAGCCTGATACGGGAACGGCTCGATAGACGGCTGCGCGAGGCGAGACCATGGCTGGACCTCGATATTGCCAACCAGCGACTGAGCCTGCTCGAGGGCGAGAGCGCGCAACGTAATTACTTGGTTTCAACCGCGCGCAACGGCGTGGGAGAAATCGAGGGAAGTCATTGCACGCCGCGCGGCTGGCATGTCATCCGCGCCAAAATCGGCGCAGGTATGCCGCCGGGCACGGTGTTTCGCGGCCGGCGGCCGACTGGGGAGCGTTACAGCGAGGCTCTGGCGCGCGCCTATCCGGATCGCGACTGGATCCTCACCCGCATCCTATGGCTGAGTGGCCTGGAGCCCGGTCTTAACCGGCTCGGCCGCCGTGACACCATGCGTCGCTATATCTACATTCACGGCTGCCCGGATCACTGTCCCATGGGCGTGCCGGAGTCGGCGGGCTGCGTCCGCATGCGCAATGACGACGTCATCGACCTTTTCGATCGTGTGCCGGTGGGCACGCCTCTTCTGATTCACGAGTAGCGAGTTGAGTCTTATGGCCTTGGGACAAGTCATGGTGGGGATACGGGGTACGCGCTTGGAGGCGGAGGAGCGTGAGCTTTTACTGCATCCCCAGATCGGCGGCGTGATTCTGTTCGCCCGTAATTACGACAGCCCGGAGCAACTGGCCGCGCTGACGCGCGAGATCCACGCGTTGAGGACGCCGGCGTTGTTGATTGCGGTGGACCAGGAAGGCGGGCGCGTACAGCGCTTCCAGCAGGGTTTCACGCGCTTGCCCGCGGTCGGGCGGCTCGCCGAGGTATACGATCGCGATCCCGAGCAGGCGACAGCGTTGGCGCAGGCCAGCGGTTATTTGATGGCGCTCGAGCTGGGCGCGGTCGGGGTGGATCTCAGC
>JAJUGG010000122.1 GCA_029268285.1 Ectothiorhodospiraceae bacterium
AGCAGCACCACAATGGGCGCGAACGCGAACAGCATGATGATGTCGTTCACCGCCACCTGCACCAGGGTGTAGGCGGCATCGCCGCGGGTGAGGTAGCTCCATACGAATACCATGGCGGTGCAAGGCGCCGCGCCCAGCAGAATCGCGCCGGCCAAGTACTCGCGCGCGGTCTCCTGCGGAATCAGCGGCGCGAACGCCACGAAGAAAAAGAACCAGGCGATGGCGAACATGGTGAAAGGCTTGACCAGCCAGTTCACGGTGGTGGTGATGAGCAAGCCCTTGGGCTGGCGACGCACGCCGATGATGGCCCCGAAGTCGATCTGCACCATCATCGGGAAGATCATGGCCCAGATCAGTATCGCCACGGGAATGGAGACTTGCGCGTACTCGAAGCGCGCCAGGGTCTCCGGCACGGCGGGTAGAAACTGCCCTACTGCGACGCCGATGACGATGGCGAGGGCAACCCAGACGGTAAGGTAGCGCTCGAACACGCCCATGCCTTCTTTGATGTCGGGCGCGTCGACGGCCGCTGTGGCGGCCTTGCTGAATTCACTGCTCATGCTGCTTGCTCGCGATAAGGCTTAGGTAGTGAGTGCTTCGGGGAGCTTTTCGATAAAAGAGCGGATCTCATCGCGCACCCGCCGATAGTGGCCAAGCGCCTCTTCCTCGGTCGCGGCCTCCTTGGCCAGCCTCGGCGGATCCTGAAAACTGTGGTGAAGCTTTTTAACCCGGCCCGGGAAAATCGGGCAGGATTCGGCCGCGTGGTCGCAGACCGTGACGACGTAATCGAACGGCACATCTAGCAGTGACTCGAGGTGCTTCGAAGTGTGGCCGCTGAGGTCCACCCCCGCTTCTTGCATGACCTGCACCGCGCGCGGGTCGACTCCGTGTGGCGCAACGCCCGCGGAGTAAGCCTCGATGACGTCGTCCTTCAAATGACGGGCCCAGCCCTCGCACATCTGGCTGCGGCAGGCGTTGCCGGTGCAGAGAAAGAGAACCTTCAGCTTCTGTGTCATATGCCCTCCCCCCGGGCTTAGCTTGCGTTGGATTGCTCAGCGGGCGTGCAAGGCTTGCCGCCGCAGCAGTTTTCGGTGAGATAACCCACTAGGGCATCCATGGCGGTGAAATTGGCGGCATAGATGATGTAGCGACCCTGCTGGCGCGAGCTGACCAGGCCGGCGTGGCTCAACTCCTTGAGGTGAAATGACAAGGACGACGGCGGCAGGGCTAATTGCTCGCTGATACGGCCGGCGGGCAAGCCCTCCGGTCCGGCCTCGACCAAGAGCCTGAAGATCGACAGACGGGATTCGTGCGCCAAAGCGGCCAATGCGGTGACGGCAGTATTTGATTCCATAATTCGAATAATATCGAAACGATAGGGAGAGTTCAAGCAAAGGGTGTGGCTAAACGCGGTTCGCGCTCAACAGGCGGAATATTGGGCAGCCTGTTGTGCGTATTCAGACCCTCGCCGCATCCGCGGCCGAGAGGGCCTCATCAGGAGACGTGCACCGACGCCGTAGCCGTTTCGCCGCCGATGCGGCGCCCGACGATCATTTCCGTAGCCCAATTAACCAGGACGGAGGTGTAAGCCTGCTGGCAGGTATCGCTGCTCAAGGCATGGTCGGCGCCGTCAATGATGCGGTAAGTCAAGGAGTGCGCCCTCTCAAAAGCGCGGCGGTAGCTGATCAGGGTTTGGTGAGGCACCAAATCGTCATGCTCCGCTTCAATGAGCAACACATCGCCAGTGAATTCGGCGCACGCCGCAAGCGCCCGGTTTTCCGCCGGCGTTACCAGGCTGCGGCGGTAGCGCGCCAGATCCTCTCGATCCAGCTTCGCCTTAGGGATGTCCCAGTTTTCGTCGCGGTACAGTGCCGGAACGGTGAGCGACAGCCAGCGCACGGGCCGCAAGGTGGTGAGAATGGTGGCGAGATAGCTGCCGTAGCTATTACCCATGACTGCAATCGCGGAGGTGTCGATAGCGGGATGGCTGACCAGTTCGTCGTAGGCAGCAACGAGATCGCGCAGGTTCTCTTCGCGCGTGACCATGCTCTGGCGCTCTACCGTACCGCCATGGCCGCGCAAGTCGAAGGTTAGGCTAACGCAACCTAGGCCGGCGATGCTCCGGGCGCGGATCAAATCACTGCTTTGACTGCCGCCCCAGCCGTGAACGAATAACACGCCGGGAATCTTCGACTGCGGCGATAGGAATGTGCCGGCAAGTCGGTCGCCGTCGATCGTAATTTCTACGGCTTTGCTAGTTGCCGTCATAAGCTTTCACCGTAACGCACTTGCTGATCCACCCAACCTCGGGGTCCTCGCTGCGATAGAGTACTTCGGCCGCTGGCGGCGGTTGCGCGTGCCCATACAGCTCTAGTGAGGAAGCCTCAACAGCCTTGAGGCGTTCATCGTCGGCAAAGGCCAGCAGCGCGCCTACCTCGGCACTGCTGGCGCCGCCGACGCGCCAGGACTGCTCGAGCACGCCGGAGCAACGCAAGCCGCGGCTGTTGCGCCCGAATACCACGTCGTAGTTTCGGCGCGAGGCGAAAAAACCGGCAAAGCAGTCGTTTGCGGCAATGTCGTAAGTTCTCGCCTTGCGTACGGCAATCCTGGCATCGTCCGCGAGATCGAGGGCGAGCAGCGCATCATAGTCGCCGCGCGCGACTAGCAGATCCGAGCCGCCGTAGACGGTGTTGCCGGCGTTGTCTGAAGTGAGGCGCTGAATCCCGTAGTAGGATGCGAGCAACTCCCCTACTCTGATCTGGCCAACGCTTAGGGTCGCGACGTCTTCTAGCTGCTCTTCGAGGACTACCCCGGAATCCGCAATCTCGTCGTCACTCAGCTCGGCAAGCGCGCGATCCAGTTCACCTTCCGTGGCGGCCTCCCACTGCCCGAGCCCGGCCGTGGCCAGCACGGATTTAATGCGAACCGGCCCCTGCTCGAGCATCACGCGTCCTGCTCGATGAGCATCACTCACCGTGAACGCGGTAAAACCGGATGGGACGACGTCCCGCACGCGACGGCCGAATTCATGGGACCAGCCCTGAGGCGCGGCAGCGGTGTCATGTACCAAGGGGTGAGTAATGGCCTTGGTGGCGATGAAAGCCGCCGGCACAACGCCGCCGAACAGGTCGGCCGTTGTCGTGATGCCTAGTCGATGCGCTTTCTCCAGACCTACAACAGTGTCGGTCGGCAGGAAGTAAGGCGGGCTGTCGTAAGTCCTTTGCGGATCGTAAGCCCCTTCAAAACTCACGCTCAGCAGGCGAGCAAGGCGGCGTCCAAGCTCATGGTGAACCGCCCTTTCGTGTTCGGCCTCATGCGTGTGTTCGTCGCTGTAGACGACGACGCTCCTGTGGCGCGGCTGTCGATGCGCACCTGGATCCGAATGCTTTGCCATGCCTCTCAACTAAGGACCTGGCTGTCGTTTTCAACCAGCGCGGCAAGCGCTCCCTGTCGAGGGCGATTGGAGGGAGTTATCTTAAGTTTCTCGGCTGGTGAGTTTTGCTACTGCCTCCTCGGTACTCAGGAACACCTGCCCCGGTTCCAGGTGCTCGAAAAGGCGAGTTTGCCGCAGTCGGTCCATTACTGGACCTTTGACTTCGGCCAAGTGGACGGTAACGCCGGCCTCCTTGAGGCTTTCGGCAAGCTGTTCCAGTGCCTCCAGAGCACTATGGTCTATCGTATTGACCGCGCTACAGATCAGGACGAGATGACGAAGGCCTGGCTGCTGTGCCACTGCTTCCGCTACTGTGTCTTCGACGTGGCTGACATTGGCGAAGTACAGGCTGCGATCGACTCGCAGCAGGAGCAGTTCCGGCCAGGTTTCTACCTGGTGCCGTTGCACGTTTCGAAAGTGTTGAGTCCCTGGAACGCGGCCGACGATCGCGGTATGCGGCCGGCTACTGCGCCAGAGAAAAACACCGATGGAGACAGCCAGTCCGATCAAAAGCCCCTGCTCGATATCGAGCACCAGTACGCCGGCAACCGTCGCCAGCAGGGCCAAGGCCTCGCTGCGGTCGTAGCGATAAGTGTTGACCGCCGTGCGCCAGTCGATCAGCGGGACCACCGCGACGATGATGATTGCGGCAAGCGCGGTCTTGGGAAGGTGGTGAAACAGCGGTGTGAAGAGGAATGCCGCAACTGCCACCAGCAGTGCCGTGATGATGGCGGCAAGCTGGGTGCGGGCGCCGGCGGAGAAGTTCACCATAGAGCGGCTGAAACCGCCGGCTACAGGCATGCTGCCCGAGAAGGCTGCAGCGAGGTTGGAGAAGCCAAGCGCGCTGAGCTCCCGATTCGGATCGATCTTCTGCCGACGGCGGTGGGCCAGGACCTTTGCCACCGAGACGCTTTCCACATAGCCAATCAGGCTGATCATAACCGCCGCGGGAAGCAGGTCTATTGCGCGTTGTGCGTCCAGGAAGCTCAGAGTGGGTGCGGGTAGACCGGATGGAATCGCGCCGACGATAGCAACGCCTTGCTGCTGCAGGCTCAAGGCCCACACAAGGATGGTGGCGCCCGCCACGAGCGCAAGCGGGCCAGCCCGGCTTATGAGAACCGCGGCGCGTTCGGACAGCCCCAAGTGCACCAATAGCCGTGGAAACGGGCCTCTCAGCCAGAGAAGGATAAGGATGCTCGCGAGGCCCATAACGGCGGTCAGCAGGTGAAATTCGGACCCATGCCGCCAGGCATGCGCCAGCATATCCAAACTGGAGCCTGCGCTTGGCAGCGGCACGCCGGTAAGGTTCTGGATCTGGCTGATGATGATGAGAATGGCGGCGCCAGTGGTAAAGCCCGACAGCACCGGATGGCTCAGGAAATTCACCAGCATGCCCAGGCGTAGCAAGGCCATGATCAGCAGGATGGCGCCGCTGAGTGCGGCGAGTAGCAGCGCGGCTTGCAGGTACGCTGGGTCATCCGGCGTCAGCCCGGTAGCCCCTAGGGTGCTGGCGACCAAAAGCGCCGCCACCGATACCGGCCCGACCGACAACGCACGACTGGTGCCGAACAAGGCGTAGACGATCGGCGGCACGATGCTGGCATAGAGCCCCACCTCGGCGGGCAGCCCTGCGAGGATCGCGTAGGCCATTCCTTGCGGGATGAGCAGCACCGCGGTAATGATGCCGGCGGTGAGGTCGTCGGCGAAGCTATCGCGAGGATACTCGCGCAGCCATTGCAGCGCCGGCAGGAAACGATGGAGGCCGAAACGGGGCATTGCCTCTCCAGGCACTTTAGGGAGTAAGGATGCCCATCAAGATACCCCTGAGGGTATTAGGGCGCAAGAAGCGCCGAGTCTGCATTACGCGCTGCGGCGTGGTGTTGCCGCGGTAGGAAGGCTGCCGATGCGCTGCTGCGCCCGGAAACGACTACGCCCGGCCGGTTAGGCACCGACCGGGCGTGCTGGATCCTGACGTCGCTGGCTTACTGAATCTCGATCTTGCGTCGTTTCGCGCCTTCGAGCTTCGGCATCACCAACTCGAGGACGCCGTCCTTGAGCGAGGCCTTTACCTTCTCGGTATCGACCGCGCTGGGCAGCGCTATTGACCGGGCAAATTCACCGCGGGTGATTTCCTGCCGGTAATAATCGCCCTCTTCCTGGCGTTCTTCATGAGACGTCATGCCCCGGATGGTTACGCTGTTCTCGTCCACCGAGATATCGAGTTCGTCCTTGCTCAGGCCGGGGACCTCTGCGCGTAGAACGATGTCCGCGTCGCGCTCGACCAGGTCCACCTTGGGCATGCGGACTTGGCTTTCCAGCATACCGCGCATCAGCGGGCTGCGGCCCATGCGTAGCATGGAGGACGGCAGCAGTTCGTCGAAGATCCGCTCGATCTCGTCAAAAGGCGTCAGCACCGGCGTCGCGCGTCCGCGTTGAAGCTGTCCGCCGGCCCCTCCCTGGCGTCCGCGCCCGGAATGAACTTTCAGCTCTTGAGCCATGGTGTACCTCCTTGCAATGTTCAGACATCACTCAAACGTCCACCACAGAAAGCGTGGGTTCGGTCTTGCTCGACCGTCACTCCGTTAGACCAGAGACCGGCACGCAAGTTCACTGACTTTAGGGCCGTTCGGCGCGGCTTTCCTGAATTGTGGCGCGCGCTTCTCGAGCCGCATAGCGCTCGGCCAGGAGCGCGCCGATAATGATCTGAATTTGGTTGTAGCACATGATCGGCAACACGATCAGACCAAAGCTCGGATGCCCCGCGAACAGCACTTTCGCCATAGGCAAGCCGGATGCGAGGCTCTTCTTCGAGCCGCAAAATACCGCGGCGATCTCATCCTGGCGGGAGAAGCCGAGGCGACGCGAGAGCCACCATGTGAGCGCGAGAACTGCAAAAAGTAGCAGCAGACAGAGCAGGATCGCCAGACCGATCGACACGGCCGGTACATCGCTCCAAACGCCTTCCACCACAGACTGAGCGAACGCGACGTAGATAATCAGCAGCAGTACCGCCTGATCCACGCGCTCGCTGAAGCTTTTGTGACGCTCCAGAAAGTTCAGCACCATAGGCCGAATCGCGTGGCCCAGGGCGAAAGGCAGCAAAAGCTGAAGCACGATATCGCGCAGCGCCTGGAGCAGACTGAAGCCGCCCTCCCCCGCCGAGCCGATCATCAGGCTTAGAAGCACGGGCGTCAGCATCATCCCGAAGACGTTCGACCCTGCCGCGCTGCAAACTGCCGCGGGAACGTTGCCTTTGGCGACCGCGGTATAGGCGATTGACGACGATACGGCCGAAGGCAGGGCAGCCAGGTAAAGGAAGCCGAGTACCAGCGCTTCGGGAAGTACCAGATCGCCAAGCGGCGCAAGCGGCAGGACCAGGAGGGGAAAAACCATAAAGGTGATGGAGAAGATGAATATATGCAGGCGCCATTGCGTCAGCCCCCGGATGATCGCCTCGCGCGGCAGCGCGGCGCCATGCACGAAGAACAGCAATGCCACGCCCAGGGTCGCGAGCTGCCCGAGGACTTCCGCGGTGGTGCCGCGCGCCGGCCACAGGGATGCCAATACCAGGACGATGAGAATCATCCACGTGAACGGCGAAAGTCGTAATCGGCTCATTGAGCAGTGTCCTCCGCGGCTGCGGCCGTCTCAGCCAGCGTTTCGATGGCGGGTGTGAGGAGTGCGTGCGCGGCCTGCGCGGCGGCGTGCGGGTCACGTCGGCGGATGGCTTCGTAGATGGCTTCATGCGCCGCTAGGGTCGGTTCCGGCAGCGTGGACTGATCTTCCGTACGGGCGATGGTGTTCTGGAGCTTGTCCCAGAAGTACTGGTACAACTCGATCAGTGCCGCGTTGTGGCTGGCGCGCGCCACGCCCAGATGAAAGGCCGCATCCCGCTCCACGAAGCGCTCGAGGCTGGCCGGGTCGGACCAGCTACCGCGGGCCTCCAGGGCCGCCCGCATGGCGGCGAGATCATGCTCCGTGCGTCGTAGCGCGGCGAGGCGCGCGGCTTCTGTTTCCAGGGCGCGACGTACTTCTAGCTGATCGCGCAGCGTGGCGTGGTCCACCCGGCGCAGCATCTTGCTGGGGTCGCGCTGGGACAGCACAAAGGTGCCGGCACCCTGGCGTACTTCCAGCATGCCGATATGCACTAGCGCGCGGACTGCTTCGCGGATCGTGTTGCGCCCTACCCCCAAGGCTTCGACCAATTGGTCCTCGGTCGGAATCCGCTCGCCGCGCGTCCAGTGCCCCTGCTCGATTTGTGCGCGCAGTTGGTCGATCACGTCATCGACGAGCTTGGTTTTCTTAATTTGTCCAAGCGCCATCGCGTCACTCCAAAGTATGATGATCCAATCATAGGATGAATTGTCTGAAACTCAAGGACGAGCAGATCGACCCGCCGGCTAGCATGCTTAGCCTTACTGGAAGGCAGCGGCTACCCGCGCCCGATAGCCCGTTTGCAGTCTCCGGGTCGGTGGATTGATGGGTAAGAGGTTCGAGCCAGTGTCCACGCTCAGAAGCGCAAGCTCAATGTGGCCCAGTTAGGCATCATCGACCATTCGTACTCGAGCTTGAGGACCGCATCACCGATATTCAGGTGCAAGGCCTGAGCTTGATGCCGTGTGGCGAGGTCGGGTTGGGTTCGAAGCGCGAGCTCGTTCACCAGCATGCCAGACGCAAAGCTGATCAAACCATCGCCTGGGCGGTCGTCGCCTAGAGCGATCGTCAGACCGGCCAGAAGGTTCACTGCGAACGGGCCAAGCCGCGCGGAGAGTCCCCGTCGATCCTGCTCTTGCCGCGCGAGCGCGTTGCGCCGTGCCTCTGCCCGCGCCAGCGCTGCGTGGCCCGCTGCGCCGCGGTTTGCGTAGATATCGTCGAAATCTTCCCGGGCGGCGAAATGAGGTTGCGGCGTCATGAGGATATTGGCCAAAGCCAAGGTCGATTTCACGGCGTTGACCTGAGCGTCCAGACGCTCTTCGCTGTCATCGGTGTCTTCGGCCGCAGCAATGTTGAGTGCCGCGTAAAGACCGTAAGCGGTCGTCCAGCCCATGCTCCAGCGGCGAGCGTCCTGCTCGCCTTGCTCGAACACGCGCCGCAGCTCCGCCCAGCGCGCGTCGTCTTCAGCGTAGGCACTGGTCGAGAGGCTGACGAGGAACGATAGCAGCGCACAGAGTAAAACCCGCCGGGCGGGTGCCCGACGGTGTTGTATCGGGGTCATGGCGAAGTCTCTTATAGACTTAGAACTGATAGTTCACTTGCAGCCCGAAGTTGTTAAGCGTGCCCTCGCTATGGCCGACGGCGCGATGCAAGGTGCCGGCGGGGTTCTCGGCGGCGTTGGTTTCACCCTCGTCGATGATGATGAGCGCATAAGCGGCATCGACCACCAGATTCGGGCGGAACTGATAGCTGCCGCCGAAGCCGACCATGTAGCGGTCGTTATCCGGCCCACGCGGCGTGCGGAATTCCGCATCCCGGAGCGGGCTTCGGTCGTAGCTCGCGCCCGTGCGCAGCGTCAGCCTGTCGTTGAGCTGATAGCGCGCGCCCAGACCGACGCGGTAGCTGTTTTCGAAGTTGAGCGGCTGCACCAGGTCGCGACGGCGCACATCGTCCCCTGTTCCAGTGAGATCCGTGCCCCCG
>JAJUGG010000123.1 GCA_029268285.1 Ectothiorhodospiraceae bacterium
GAACCACAGCAACGCAGAGCCGTACGCCATGGCGCCGTTGACGAACAGCAAACGGTGCAGCGGAATGACCCGCGGCATCCGGAGCAGCCGCAAATGCTGCAGGTTACCCTGACACCAGCGGCGATCGCGCTTGAGTTCGTCGAGCAAGGTAGGCGGCACTTCCTCGTAGGAGCCGCCCAGATCGTGCGCCAGCCACACACCGTAGCCCGCCCTGCGCATCAATGCCGCCTCGACGAAGTCATGCGAGAGGATATCGCCGCCCAGCGGTGGCCTGCCCGGCAGCTTGGCAAGGGCGCAGTGCTGCATGAAGGGGCTCACCCGGAGGATAGCGTTGTGCCCCCAGAACTGCGCGTCGCCCAACTGCCAGAAATGCTGACCCGCCGCGTACATCGGACCATACAAGCGGTTGGCGAACTGCTGCACGCGAGCGATGAAGGTATCGCGGTTCACGCAGGCGGGCGCGGTCTGAAGAATCCCGATATTGGGCCGTTCCTCCATCACCGTGACCAGCTTGATCAGCGTTTCGCCGCTCATCAGGCTGTCGGCATCGAACACTACCATGTAACGGTATGCGGCCCCCCAACGTCGGCACCAGTCGGCAACATTTCCGCTCTTTCGCTTGATGTTGTTGCGCCGGCGCCGGTAATACACACGCTCGAACCCGGTGACCGCGCGCAGTTCGGCCCAGGCCGCCTCCTCCTGCACCCAGCGATCGGGATCGTTGCTGTCGCTGAGCACGTAGACATCGAAGAGATCGAGCCGCCCAGCGCGTTGCAGGGACTCCAGTGTCACGCGCAGGCGGGCGAATACCTCGCGCACGTCTTCGTTGAATACCGGCACCAGAATGGCGGTACGCGCCGTCGCGTCGATCTCCAATGGCCGCAGCGAACTGCCGCTGAGCACGCCGTCGACGCCGCGCAGCAAGCTGTAGAAACCGAGCATCGCGGTCCAGAAGCCCAGCGAGATCCAGGCAAACAAGACCGCGAACATGAGAATTAGAATAAACTCGAGCACCGTGCCGCCGCCGTTGGGCAGTATCGACGCGGTATAGCTCGCCGCAACGTAAGTCGGCAGCGCGACCAGAACCAACAACAGCGCGCGGCGTGCCGCCGCGGCCGCGGTCCAGGGCTTGATATTCAAATGACGGGCCTCGTGCGTCATGCCGATGCCTTAGCGCTGGATCTGCGGCGGGCGCAAGCCGGCCACCACCGGTTGCAATACTCGGCGAACGAAGAACCCCAGCGGACGCCGCGTTACCGCTTCCGGCCGCATACCGTTCCGCTGAGTCGCCGGCGTTGCCGAGGAGACGGCAGCCACATCCTCCAGCAGCATTTGCAGTTGATCGAAAGCAGCTTCCGGACGATCGGCCTCCACCTCCCGAGCGCGCGCCACGGCCCGTTCTACCAACGCTTCAGCCTCCGCTTCGTCGAGTCGAAAAGCGGACAAATAGATGCGCAGGCGCGCTCGCTGCCGCGTCCAGGCGGCGGCAAGCCCGGCGTCCTCTCGTTTAAGGTGTCGAATGCATTGGTCCATGAACTATCCCTAGTTGCGAAGCGTATAGCTCCAGGTTTCTGTCAAGCGCTGCTCTCCGCGACGCAGATGGGCTCTTAACTCCACCGGCGGAAGGTCGTTATCAAGTAGACGGCCTATGGGGTTCCCGGAGGCATCCTTGCGCACCACCCTAAAGACCAGGCGCCACCCCCCAGTTTCCTCGTTCTCGATCAGTTGCTGCTCGGCAATCTCGGCATCGCCTATCGCTTCCACAATAGCCTTGAACTCACCTTCGCTCGTCTTCGGACGTCGCTCCGGCTTGGCGTACTCCACCACGAAAAGCTTGCCGGGCTTATCCTTCAAGGTGGCGTCGTAGCCGGCGGTGCGGGTCGCGACGACTCGCGCCAGATCCGCGCGTCCGGGCGCATAGTCGGTCCACAGCATGCGGTAGGCGAACTCGAGCGGCTGACCCGGCTGAACCGGTTCTTTCGGCACCCAGAACGCGACGATGTTGTCGTTAATCTCGTTCTCGGTCGGAATCTGCACCAGTTCGACGTGCCCGGCGCCCCAATCGTGCGTCGGCTCCACCCAGGCGCTAGGGCGACGATGGTAGTCAGCCTCAAGGTCGAGGTAGTGGTCGAAATCGCGGTCGCGCTGCATGAGCCCGAAGCCTGCCGGGTTGGACGCCATGAACGCATTGCTGGTCAAATGGCTTGGGTTCTCCAGCGGGCGCCAGATGCGTTCCCCGTTATCCATGGCCACGAGCAAGCCGTCCGAATCGTGGACCTCGGGCCGAAAATCGTCCACCGGCCTAATGCTGCGGTTCTCGCCGTAGAAGAACATGCTAGTCAGCGGCGCCACGCCCAGCTTGCTGATTTCCTCACGCGGAAACAGCCGGCTCTGCACCTCGGTGACGGTTTCTTCGCCAGGCGTGATCACGAATTTATAGGCTCCGGCCAGGCTCGGCCCGTCGAGCAGTGCGTAAACGGTGACACTCTTCGCCCGCTCCGAAGGCTGTTCCAGCCAGAACTCCCGAAAACGGGGGAACTCCTCGCCTTTCGGCGCGCCGGTGTCGATGGCGATGCCGCGCGCCGACAGTCCGTAGCCGTGCGGCGCCCCCACCGCGCGAAAATAGCTCGCACCCAGGAAGACGACGATTTCGTCCAGGTAGTCGCTGCCCTTGATCGGCCCGTGAATGCGAAAACCGGCGAAGCCACCCTGTGGCGGAGGCTCGAAGCCGTTCTTGCCGTAATCGAACAGATCAGGCGAAAACGGGACCGGCTCGGCCTCGCCCTCACGGATCAGATTGATGTGAACCGGGCGCTCGTAGTACAGCCCCGCGTGGAAGAACTGCACCTCGAACGGCAGATTCTGGTCGCGCCATAGGGAGTGCTCGGTCTTGAAACGGATATCCCGCCATTGATCGTAGTTCAGCTCGCGCAGCAACTCCGGAACCTGGGGGCCGGGATCGTAGGGTTCGGCCGCGAGCGCCTCTGCGCGCTCAGCAACATCCTCAAGCCCGAAAGCAAGCGCGCCCTCGGAAACGACCAGTAGACTCGAAATAACACCTGTCAAAAAGATCCCCAGCCCGGCGCGCGCCAAACCGCTGACCGCGCGGCCGGCCCTGCTCCTTATCGTTTGACCCATTAATATTCCCTATTGGAAGAACAATGCTCGTCTGGCACATGCCCAGCAGTCAGGCTACAGGCGTGCTCTGTCGCAGTGGAATATGGAGATCGCGCGGCGTCGCAGCAATGTCGCAAAGCAACGACAGTTCAATGCCTTGTAGCGATCTAAAAAGGAGAAAGACTTAAAGGGAATGGCAAAATTATGGGTGGCAGCGGTGTCTTTCAAGCCTGGACGCCAAGGACTCCCCCTTTAGTTCCAGTCAATGATCCCTATTCAGAAACTACGGCCAGCTCTCGCGGATCGACAACCGCTCGACACCGCAACCCGAACAAACCACACCAAGCTCAGGGAGCCCGAACATGAATCGTGCCGTACTCTACAGCAGCGTTCTCACCTGGACGCTCGCCGTGGCGCCAGCCACCGCCCAGACGGACGAGGAAACGAATCGTGACAGTTTTTCGGTGAAGACCGAGGCCGGTTCCGTCAAAGTGGAAACCATTGCGGACGGCCTCGACCATGCTTGGGGCATGGCGGTTCTTCCCGACGGACGACTCCTGATCACCGAACGCAGCGGCACGCTCCGCATCGTCGACAAGCACGGCGTGGTTTCGGATAGCGTGGTAGGTACGCCGGAGGTCGTCGCCAAAGGTCAGGGCGGCATGCTCGATGTCGCGCTCGACCCGCAGTTCGAAGAGAACGGCTTGATCTATCTCTCTTATGCCGAGCCGGGCGATCCGGGCCCATCCACGGCGCTGGGTCGCGGACGCCTGGAGGACGATAGGCTGCAGAACTTCGAGGTGATCTTCAGCCAACACCCGAAGCTGGACAGCCGCCATCATTTCGGCGGACGAATCGTATTCGCCCCGGATGGCAATCTGTTCCTGACCCTGGGGGAACGTTTCGAGTTCGACCCGGCGCAGAATCTTACCGATCACATGGGCACCATCGTGCGCATCCGACCCGACGGCTCAGTGCCCGAAGACAACCCCTTCGTCGATCAGGACGACGCCTTGCCTGAAATTTGGTCCTATGGCCACCGCAATATTCAAGCCGCGGCGATTCATCCCGAAACCGGCGAACTATGGATCGGCGAAATGGGTCCTAAGCACGGTGACGAGCTCAACCGCCCACAAGCCGGCAAGAACTACGGCTGGCCCGAAGTTAGCTGGGGCAATCATTACGACGGCGAGAAAATTCCCGACCCGCCGACTCAGCCGCAGTTCGAAGACGCGGTCAAGCAGTGGACGCCGGGCATCGCGCCTTCCGGCATGATCTTCTATTCCGGCGACCGCTTTCCGGAATGGAAGGGCAGCGCTCTGATCGGCGCACTGGGTGGTAAAAGCCTGATCCGGCTGGTTATCGAAGGTGACGAAGTCACGCACGAGGAGCGCATTCCGTTGTCTGCTCGAGTCCGCGATGTCGAACAGGGACCCGACGGCACGATCTATCTGATCACGGACGAAGACGACGGCAAGCTCTGGCGTCTGTCTCCGCAGAACTAGGTTCTTCGCACGGGCCCTGCCCGTGCTGCGTTTCTCCCTGCGCTGCTGCGGTTCTGCTGGTGAAGACGCTGGGTTTCGCTGCATTCAACCAGCGCTTTCAACATCATGCGAGCCGCAGGTCCCCTGCAGCAGAGGGGCGCCTTACCGGCCCGGTTATGCAGGGTCCGGCCCCCGCGGGCGGCCTATCTTCAAGCACGAAATCCAGCGTTACAGACTGAATCGGCGTAGGGTGCGTGTCACGCACCGTTCCAGCCGAACTGTCCGCTGATGGTGCGTGATACGCACCCTACGGAGAACCGCCCGCGACGCGGCTCGCTTTCTCCCGCGACGCTCGGCGGCCTTGAAGGAGAACGGCCCAGAGCCCAACCCAGGGGCACGCACAACCTGTCGCGGAGCTTTCCTGGCCTAACTTTCTGCCCTTTCTCCGTGCCTCCGCGCCTCCGTGCTTTAATCCTTGTCTTCGATAAATCCACCCTACGGAAATAGGTGGCGTTTACACCCTGCCCTAATCGAGCGTTATAAGCACACTGTCCCTACGGATTTCCCCATCACGACCTTGCCCTTCATCACTTGTCCTCAACCCGCGTTGCCCCGACCCTCTCAGCGCGACTCGTTGCATGCCATGGAAGGCATGGCTAATCGCCAACTGCCGAACCCCGGTCAGGTACCGGCCCGGCAGTCTCAATGCGGAAAGGAGGACCAATATGAAGCTCAAAGCGCTCGACATGATGAAGATCGCCGGCTACTCCAGCGTCTTCGCCTTCTCGCTCGCGGCCGGTACAGCCGTCGCACAGCAAGACCAGCAGAGCGCTCAAGCGCAGCAGGGTCAGCCGCCGAGCCAGCAGCAGGAAGGCCAAGCCGTTGCACAGGCGCAGAGCCCTGAGGACGCCGAGATCATCGTTGAACAGAAGGAGCCGAAGGTCGATGTGCAGCAGCGCAAGCCTGAGGTAGTGATCCAGCAAAAGGCGCCGGATGTTCAAGTTCGCGTTCCGGAACCCGAAGTTGCGGTTGACCAGCCCGAACCCGAAGTGAAGATCCAGGAGCAGAAGCCCGACGTCGCGGTGCAGACGGCCGAGGCCGAGGCCCAGGTGCAGCAGCCGGAAGGCGCTCAGGTCGAAGTACGTCCTCCTGAGGAGGAAGGTCAGGTAGCCACGGCACAGGGTGAGGAAGCCGAAGTTCGCACCGAGCAGGCGCAAGGCGCCGACGTACAGGTGCAAGAGGCTGAAAGGCAGCAGCAGGAAGACACTGACGTCGGTCTCTTCCAGGACGAGGAGCAGCAATCCCGCGAGCGGGATAGCGGCAGCGACATGTTCGGCGACCCAGAGGATGATGGTTTGTTCCAGTAAGACCAATCCATCAAGCCAACACGAAACAGCCGGGCCTCAAGCCCGGCTGTTTTCGTTTTTAGCGTCTTGCAATAAGCCTTTAGGCCGCCTCAGGTTGGCGTCTTGTCGTCAGAATCGTCGTCGTGCGCTTGGCTTTTGCGATCGGTAAAGCCGGGTTTGCGTCCCTCCACCGAGGCCGCGATATCCTCGGGCGGCGTGGTGGCACCGCCCGCCTCCTCGTCCGTGCCCAAAGGGGCCGCGGCCGGATCGGGATGGTTGACCTTGTCGTGGGTCCTACCTGTATCTGTTTCCTTGCGGGCTTGCGCCCAATTCATCTTTCTACGCATACCGCACCTCCTGGAACGATACGCACAGGAATGGGCCCGGGAGTCGGTGCTTAAAACCCCCGCGGAGGCCGATCGCCCTCATACTCTCAAATACCTCAACTAAAACTGCTATCTTTGCGCTACACCAAAGTGAGACAAAAGAGGGAAGTATTCCGCATGGTGGACTATTCCAAGATCTATATCGACGGGCAGTGGGTGGAGCCTCAGGGGTCCGAGACACTGGAAGTCATCAATCCTGCAACGGAGGAGGCCTGCGCCACGATCTCCCTCGGCAACGCGGAAGACGTGGATCGCGCAGTTGCCGCCGCGCGCCGCGCCTTTGAAAGCTATTCTCAGACGACGCGCGAAGAGCGCGTGGCGCTGCTGGGCAAGATCGTCGAAGTCTACAAACGGCGCATGGAAGAAGTCGCCGCGGCCATCACCACCGAGATGGGCGCACCGGCCGGGCTCGCCATGAAAGCACAGGCTCCCGCCGGCCTGGCGCATTTCGCCATTGCCCAGAAAGTGCTGGAAAACTACGCCTTCGAAGAGGACTTGGGCACCACCCTCGTCGTCAAGGAACCGGTTGGCGTCTGCGCCATGATCACGCCGTGGAACTGGCCCATGAACCAGCTCACCTGCAAGGTCGCGCCTGCGCTTGCCACTGGCTGCACGATGGTACTGAAGCCGTCTGAGGTCGCGCCGCTGTCCGCCATGCTGCTGGCAGAAATTCTCGACGAGGCTGGTGTGCCGAAGGGTGTATTCAACCTCGTCAACGGCGACGGCCCGACGGTGGGAACGGCGCTGTCTTCGCACCCCGACATCGACATGATCTCCTTCACCGGTTCCACCGGCGCCGGGCGCGACGTCGCCAAACGTGCCGCCGATAACATCAAGCGAGTTTGCCTCGAGCTGGGCGGCAAGTCCGCGAACATTCTGCTCGACGACGTCGACTTCCAGAAAGCGGTTGCTGGCGGCGTCATCGGCTGCGCCAATAACACCGGCCAATCCTGCAACGCCCCGACCCGCATGCTGGTGCCGCAGTCGCGCATGGACGAAGCCGCCGCCATTGCCCAGGCGACGGCCGAAAAAATCCGTGTTGGCGAACCTACCGACCCGCAAACGCAGGTCGGCCCGCTGGCCTCCAAAGCACAGTGGGACAAGGTGCAGAGCCTCATTCAGAAGGGCATCGACGAGGGTGCCAAACTCGCTGCCGGCGGCCCTGGCCGTCCGGAGGGGCTGGAGCGAGGCTACTATGTGCGGCCTACGGTGTTTACGCACGTCGACAACAACATGACCATTGCCCGCGAAGAGATCTTCGGCCCGGTGCTGTGCATCATCGGCTACGAAGACGAAGATCACGCGGTGCAAATCGCCAACGACACCGTCTACGGCCTGTCCGGCTACGTGTCCTCGGGCGATCTGGACCGCGCCCGCCGGGTCGCGCGGCGCATGCGTACCGGTATGGTCCACCTCAACGGCGCCCTGCCGGACTACAACGCCCCGTTCGGCGGCTATAAGCAGTCCGGTAACGGCCGCGAGTGGGGCCACCACGGCTTCGAGGATTACCTCGAGCTCAAGTCCATCTTCGGCTACACGCCGCGCGAGAAGAAGTAAGCGCCCAGGCGCTTGATTCGAGCCCCGACCCGCCACGCGCGGGCCGGGGCTTTTTTGATGGAAAAGGTAGGAAACCACATGGGTTTCACGTGCGCTCGACCCGCCCTACGGAAGGCTGGCCCGAGCTATTGCGCGGTCACTCCCCTGCCCGCTTACGCACCCAATCAAGCACGGTGTCGGGCCCAATGAACGGAGGCTCGCCGGCGTCGGCTAGCTGGCCGTCCGCGCAAAGGCTGACGGCTGCGGCCAAGGCATCGGCCGCCCGGAGTTGAAGATCGTCATGCGCCACCACGCTGATGAGGAAATCGCGCTCGCCGAGCCAGCGGGCTTCGCCCTTGCGCAATAGCCCTTCCTGGCGCAGCTCCTGAACGTTCACGGGATTGGCGTAATACTCGAGCTCGGTCGCCTCGCCGCGATAGCGCAGCTTCAGCACCACCTCGTCCGCTGCCGGATCCATGTCTTCCTGCAGTTCCAAGCCAAGGTCGTGGTCGCGTAGCACAGCGACCAACTGCGCCCGATCCGGTAGCCGGGACTGCTCCAGAAAAACGTTGTGTTCGATCTCCAAGGACTTACTCTCCGGCCAATGCGTTCGCCGCACACTGTAAAGCGATACCCGCGTCTGGGAAAGACTATTTCCGTAACGCGAATCTGAGATAATGCTGCATTGCAGCTTTCAAAGATATTCCGCCAGATGGAAACCACGGATACGCCTTTAAAAGCCGATGTACTGCTGCTGCTAGTGACTCTGCTGGCGGCGTTCGGCTGGATTTTCTCCAAGGAAGCGCTCTTTGGCCTCCCGCCCCTGATGTTCATTGGCTCGCGCTTTCTTCTGGCCGGGGTGGTGCTGACCCTCACCGGTTGGCGCGCAGTTCGCCGGCTGAGCGGCCAACAATTGCTGCATTCCTTGGGCGTCGGCGTCGTGTTCGCCATCTCAATGGGATTTTGGATCTTGGGGCTGGCGCACAGTACGCATGTTGGGGTGGGCGCCTTTATCGCCAGCCTCGGCGTGGTACTGGTTCCAATCCTGGCGCGCTTCATGTTCGGGGACCACCCGCCACTGATCACCTGGATCGCGCTGCCCGTAGCGGTTGCCGGCTTTGCGCTGCTATCGCTCGGCGAGGGCGTTCATATAGAGCTCGGCCACTTTTTCTTCC
>JAJUGG010000124.1 GCA_029268285.1 Ectothiorhodospiraceae bacterium
CTTCCCAGAAGAGGTCAAGCAGACTAGCATCCATGGCGACGGCGGTGGTTGTCCGGTTGTTGTTTTGGCGAACATAACCATAGCGGCTTCCGCCGCCGTCATCCCCAATTTCCCGCTACTCCGCGAAGAACCTTTTTTATGGCTATGAGCAATTCCAGCGGGATGGGCGAATTGCTTACTCGCCTTGTTCCCGACGCACGGCCCGATAACCGATGTCCGTGCGGTAAAAGACACCTTCCCAACTGATGCGGCGAGTCAGCTCGTAAGCGCGCTTCTGCGCGTCCGCGACGCTGTCGCCCAAAGCGCAGACGCAGAGCACCCGACCACCATTGGTGACCACTTCACCGGCCTCGTTGAACATGGTGCCGGCATGGAACACCTTGCGATCGGGCTCCGGCTGCTCGGGCAGCCCCTGAATAACGTCCCCCTTGCGGTAAGGATCGGGATAACCGCCGGCGGCCATTACCACACCCAGGCTGGGGCGCGGGTCCCACTCGATGTCGACCTCATTGAGTCGCACATCCAGCGCGGCTTCGCACAGCTCGGTAAAGTCCGATTTGAGGCGCAGCATGATGGGCTGCGTCTCGGGGTCGCCAAGGCGGCAGTTGTACTCGAGTACCTTGACGCTGCCGTCGGGCATGACCATCAAGCCCGCATAGAGGAAGCCGCGGTAGGGCCGACCTTCCTCGGCCAAGCCCTTGACGGTCGGCTCGATGACTTCCCGCATGACGCGCTCATGCAGCTCCGTGGTAACCACCGGCGCGGGCGAATAAGCACCCATGCCGCCGGTATTGGGGCCTTTGTCGCCGTCGTCGCGCGCCTTGTGATCCTGGCTGGAAACGAGCGGCAGTGCGTGCTCGCCGTCCACCATGCAGATGAAGCTGGCTTCTTCGCCGTCGAGGAACTCTTCGACCACGATGCGGGCACCGGCATCGCCGAAGGCATTGCCAGCCAAGCAGTCCTCGGCGGCGTACAGCGCCTCGTCGATGGAGCGGGCCACGGTCACGCCTTTGCCGGCGGCCAAGCCGTCGGCCTTGATAACGATGGGCGCACCGCGCTCGAGGATATAGGCGCGCGCTTCGTCCAGGTCGCTGAAGGTCTGATATTCGGCCGTTGGGATGCGGTGACGGGCCAGGAAGTTCTTGGCGAAGGCCTTGGAGCCTTCCAGTTCGGCCGCCGCACGGGTCGGGCCGAAGCAACGCAGCCCCGCCTGCTCGAATGCATCGACCACGCCGGCGACCAGCGGCGCCTCGGGGCCGACAATGGTCAGGTCAATCCCGTTGTCGCGGGCGAAGGCGACCAGCGCGGGAATGTCCTCGGCACCAGTCTGCACATTGTGCATTTTCGGCTCCAGCGCGGTGCCGGCGTTGCCGGGCGCGACATAGACCGCCTCTACGCGCGGCGACTGGGCCGCCTTCCAGGCCAGCGCATGCTCACGCCCACCCCCGCCGATGATCAATACCTGCATGGCTCAGCTCCTGTCTTTCGAATTCGGCCGCGGCTCAGTGCCGGAAATGCCGCATACCCGTGAATACCATGGCCAGGCCGTGCTCGTCCGCCGCAGCGATAACCTCTTCGTCGCGAATCGAACCGCCCGGCTGAATGACGGCCTTGATGCCGGCCTCTGCGGCCTGGTCAACGCCGTCGCGGAACGGGAAGAAGGCGTCAGAGGCCACTGCCGCGCCGTCGAGGGACAACTTGGCCTCGGCAGCCTTCATGGCGGCGATGTGAGCACTGAACACGCGGCTCATCTGGCCGGCGCCAACGCCCAGCGTGCGTCCGTCGCGCGCATAAACGATGGCATTGGACTTCACGTGGCGCACGACCTCCCAGGCGAACAGTAGATCCTTCATCTCCTGCTCGCTGGGGGCGCGTTTGGTTACGACCTTGAGCTCGTCCGCGCCGACGCGCGCAATGTCGCGATCCTGTACCAGAAGGCCGCCGACCACGCGCTTGAAATCCCAGCTGCCACTACGCTCGGAAGGCCACTGACCGCACGCCAGCACCCGCACGTTCTTCTTGTTCGAAGTCACCTCGAGCGCGGCCGACTCCACCTCCGGCGCGATGATGACCTCGACGAACTGCCGGTCGATGATCGCTTTGGCAGCGGCCGCATCCAGCGGCCGGTTAAAGGCAATGATACCGCCGAACGCCGAGGTGGGATCGCAGGCGAAAGCACGCTCGTAAGCGTCCACCAAATTAGCACCGACCGCTACGCCGCAAGGGTTGGCGTGCTTGACGATCACACAGGCCGGCTCCTCGAAAGCCTTGACGCATTCCAAGGCCGCATCGGTATCGGCGACGTTGTTGTAGGAAAGCTCTTTGCCCTGGAGCTGGCGCGCGGTCGCAACCGAGGGTTCGGCCGCATCGTGTTCGCAATAGAATGCCGCGTGCTGGTGCGGATTCTCGCCATAGCGCATGTCCGCCGCTTTCACTAACTGAATATTGAAGGTGCGGGGGAAGCGCTCGGCCTCCTCACCCGCTGTCAGGCGGCCGAGGTAATTGGCTATCGCGCCGTCGTAGCGCGCCGTGTGCTCGAAGGCCTTGACCGCCAGATCGAAGCGCTTAGCCGCACTGATACCGTTATGCGCCTGGAGCTCGGCGAGCAGTGCCTCATAATCGGCGGGGTCGGTTACCACGGCTACGGCGTCGTGGTTCTTGGCCGCGGCCCGAACCATGGTGGGGCCGCCAATATCGATGTTCTCGATGGCCTCGGCCAAGCTGCAATCGGGGCGCGCTACGGTTTGCTCGAAGGGATATAGATTCACGACCAGCAGATCGATGGGCTGAATGCCGTGTTCGGCCATGACCGCCTCATCTACGCCGCGCCGACCGAGCAGCCCACCGTGCACTTTGGGATGCAGCGTCTTGACGCGGCCATCCATCATCTCGGGGAAACCGGTGTAATCCGAAACCTCGACGACAGTAACGCCCTCCTCGGCCAGCAGCTTCGCGGTGCCGCCAGTCGATAGAATTTCCACGCCGCGCTGCTGCAGCGCCTGGGCGAACGCAACGACCCCGGTTTTATCGGAAACGCTGATGAGGGCTCGCCGCACGGCGCTAACGTCGGAGGATCGGGACATGGCTAGCCACCCTTCTCTTATCGCTAATGTTCGTGAAGGGTCGGCATTATAGCCTGGGCGAGGCGGCGGCGTTAGCGCGGTTTTGACCCGCGCGCCGAATCACGCGCCGTCCAAGCCGTATTGCTGCAGCTTCTTGCGCAGGGTTCCGCGGTTAATGCCCAGCACCTGGGCGGCCCGCGTCTGGTTCCCGCCGCAGTAACGCATTACCGCTTCCAACAGCGGTAACTCCACCTCGGCCAACACCAGCTTGTAGAGCCCCTCGCAATCGTGCCCGTTGAGCTGCCGGAAGTAAGTCTCCAACGTTTGGCTGACGCACGCGCGTATCGGTCCGACGGCATTATCGTTGTTATTGTCTTCCGCGCGATCGAACTCGAGCAGCTCGGATGTGGTCGCCTGTTGTTCCATAGGAGTGCCACTCACAACCTGACCCTAATAAAAATGAAGGCAATGTCGCGGCCGTGCCGCATCGTCTCGCTCACGATGAGTGAGACGGGCCGGCGAGTGTAGTGGATTCGCAGCACCGAACAAAGCCTTGACAGATCCTTGTTCGTCTCCATTCCGGCGCAAGCTTGCGCAACCACCCCTCGCTTCTAGTGCTACGGCGTGCCGCAGCTGCTGCGCCCGCGGAACGCCACCCCCCAATACTGGCGCAAGAGAAAAATCATACCCATAAATTCATGAACGGCAAAAGGAACGACTTGTCTGTCGAGGGCGTTCTTTTTACTCCGCCCTCTTGAACGGCCAGCGTCGCATCAACGAAACTCGATATCGAAATTCTCCGCCGCGCCCTCGCCCGGATCTACCAGATCCAGACGCACTGCGATCGGCTGCATGGGAGGCATGCCTTCTTCTGTTTGGGATCGAAGAGGCTGTTCTTCAAGATACTCTTGCGGTTTGAACCAGCGCTCGGCGGTAACTTGGCCAGCCGCGTTCAGAAAACGCAGACGCACCTCAGGATAAGGCTGTGGGAAAGCGGCATCGTTGACCAGCGTTGCACGCACCATCAGCGCGTCCTCGCGCTCCGGGTGCCCCATGACCCGGCGCTGCAAGATGTGCAGGCTCTCCAGATCGCGCAATAGCGGCAGCTCGCAACCGGCCACGGCGCACATAGTTTCCAGCCACGGCCGCAGACGCGCGTCCTGCGACAAATCGTCGCGCATGATGTAGGCGTACTGGACCACCAACAGAAGGATGAGCAGCAAGGTCCCGCCGCCCCAGATCAGGCCCGTGCGCCAATGCGATTTACCGCGCGGCGACACACGAACCGGCTCTGCCTCGAACTCGTCGCTGAGGTCCAAGCCGACGAACAGATCGGGCTGCTCCTCATCGCGCACGGAGCTCATGTAGAGATCGTCATCGACCACCGCGGCCGCACCGCCATCGGCCATGTCCGGCGCCGGCTTGGATTGAGGTTGAGGCTGTGGCCGCCGTGGCGGGCGCCAGCCGCCCTGCCCGTCTTCAGCAGGCAAATCGGGCGGAAGCCGATCGGTCAGCGTCGGTAAGGCATCGAAAACCTGATGGCACAGGCAGCATCGAACCTGTCCCTGTGCTTCGCGCAGATGCCGCACGGAAACGCGAAACAAAGTGGAGCAACGGCTGCACTGGGTGTACATGATCTAGCCTCGGGTATCCCACGTTCGAATTGTTCCGCCAGGCTCGACGCTGTGGGCATCGCGGGTCCAGGCGGAACTCCTTGTCTTTACTATTAGCTATCCGTAGCCGCGCTGCCGTGGAGCAGTACCCAACCTTCGCGATCGGCGCGCGGCTCCCAGCGCACCCAGTCGGCGAAAGCCGCCTCGACGTCCTCGGCCTGCCGCTGGAGAATGCCGGAGAGCCCGACACGCCCACCGGGCGCAAGTAGCGGCCTCAGCTGAGGCTGGAGCTCAATCAGCACGCCCGAGAGGATATTCGCAACCAGCACATCGGCCTGCAGCGCCTGTACCTGCTCCGGCGCCCAGAGCGTAAGCCGCTCCTCGACGCCATTGCGCCGGGCGTTCTCCAGCGATGCCTCCAAGGCCTGGGGGTCGTTGTCAACGCCGTAAACGCGCTCGGCTCCCAGCAGCAAAGCGGCGATGGCCAGAATCCCGGAGCCGCAGCCGTAGTCCACCACGGTGCGCCCCTTCAGGTCGAGGCCTTCCAGCCAGTCCAAGCATAGCGCAGTGGTCGCGTGGGTGCCGGTACCGAAGGCCAGCCCCGGGTCGAGCCGCAGATTGACCGCCTCGGGCTCGGGCGGCTCCAGATGGCTGGGTACCACCCACAAGCGGCGACCGAAGCGCATGGGATGATAGTGATCCATCCACGCCCGTTCCCAGGTACGCGCCTCCAGCACGCCCTGCTGCCAGCTCGAGAGCGCCTCGACGCCGAGCTTGCGTTCCAGGCTCGAGCGCAGGTCTGCAGGCGGATCGCCGCTGAACAAGGCCAAGACTCGTACTGTATCCCACAGCGGGTTGGTGCCGACGGCCGGCTCCAGCACCGGCTCACCGCCGGGATCGAGGAAGCTGATTGAAAGCGCGCCGGCCTCTTCGAGCAATGCTTCGGCGGTCGGGCAATGCCTGGACTCGAGTTCGAACTCGATTTGGATGGTATGCATGCGGGGGAGAAAACTAGACGGGCTTTTCGCGGGCTACGGCAGCCGCGGCTTCTTCGCGACTGAAGAATCGGCCGTTACGCACGAAGCCTGCTTCCACGCTGCCTTTGAGCGCCGTCACGCGCCCTTCGGCGTCGCGCGCTTCAACCAGCTCGGGCGGGAGGCCGTCGAGGCGGTGACACGGCGCGAGCGTGCCGTCCGGATTACGCGAACAGTAGATAATGCCGGTACTGTGATCGATGAAAGCCGGCCGGAAGCCGACTTCGCGATTGTTCGCGCTAACGCCACCAGTACCGCGAAAGCGCCGGTTCTGGAATTCCAGTCGGCTCGCGGTGTAGGCCCTGGGCATTTAAGCACCTCCAGCTCGGCCGGTATCCGCAACATGCGTGCCAAGTGAATATAGCATGTTGCAACGCGATATGGCCGGCGATTATCCCTGCTACTGGGGGCAAAGTCCAGACGTTCAAGCCGGCCCCCGCCCACAGCGGCAAGGTATTGAAGCGACTTAGAATTCCGGCTTGACCGGAGCCGCCTCGAAACGCTCGACGGAGGACAGAATTTCCTGCCGAGCTGCCTCGGGGCCTTCCCAGCCCTGGACCTTCACCCACTTGCCGGACTCGAGGTCCTTGTAGTGCTCGAAGAAATGCTGGATCTGATCGAGCAGCAGCCGCGAGACATCTTCAGGCTTGTTGACGTTGTCGTAGAACTTGGTGAGCTTGCTCACCGGCACCGCCAGCACCTTGGCATCCTCGCCGGATTCGTCGGTCATCTTGAGCACGCCGATCGGACGGCAGCGAATCACAGAACCCGCCAACAACGGCTGCGGCGTGATCACCAGCACATCGACCGGATCGCCGTCGTCGCTCAGAGTGTGCGGTACATAACCGTAGTTGCAGGGGTAATACATCGCGGTCGCCATGAAGCGATCGACCATGATCGCGCCGGACTCCTTGTCGACCTCGTACTTGACGGGCGCCCCATTCATGGGGATTTCGATGATGACATTGATGTCGTCGGGCACTGACTTGCCGGCAGGGACCTTGTCCAGACTCATGCATGACCTCCGATTTGGCGGGAGTGGCGGAAAGCCGGCGGGGCCGCCGGACTTTATGGGGCGGCGATTATACCCGTGTTTTGGCGGCCGACGCCACGGTATCAAAGGCTTGCCCCGCTTTCGCCGGACTTGTGTTATCTTCCGCGGCAACCACGTTAGAAGAGGATGCGGGCGCGAGCCGCCGCAGCCGGGGCAGTGCCCGGCAGGAGTTTGCTCGCGGCCGGTCGCACGCGCGCCCGGCCGGCCTTTCCGCTCCAGCGCCCCAGTCGCTCACATCCGCTCTGCATACGAATTCAACACAACAGGGGCCAGTAGAAATCGATGGATAGGAACTTAGCGCTCGATCTGGTGCGTGTGACCGAAGCGGCGGCCTTGGGCGCCTCCACGCATATGGGCCGCGGCGACAAAATCGCCGCCGACCAGGCCGGCGTTGACGGCATGCGCAAGATGTTCGACAACCTCGACATCAACGGCGTCGTGGTCATCGGCGAAGGCGAGATGGACGAAGCGCCCATGCTGTACATCGGCGAGGAAGTCGGGCGGCGCGGCGAGAAATCGGCCGCAGTCGACATTGCGGTAGACCCCGTCGAGGGCACCAACTCGGTCGCCAAAGGCTTGCCTAACGCCATCGCCGTGGTGGCCATGGCGCCGCGCGGCTGCCTGCTAAACGCGCCGGACATGTACATGGACAAGATCGCCGTCGGCCCGCAGGCGGCCGGCAAGGTCAGTCTGGACGCGCCGGTGCACGAGAATCTCAAAGCTACCGCCGAGGCCCTGGGCAAGAGCATTACCGACTTGACCGTCACCATGCTCGATCGCCCGCGCCACGCCGAAATCATCAAGCAGTGCCGCGATGCCGGCGCGCGCATCAAGCTGTTCCAGGACGGCGACGTTGCCGCCGCACTCGCGACCTGCTTCGATTACACCGGCGTCGATATCATGCTCGGTATCGGCGGCGCGCCGGAAGGCGTGATTGCCGCGGCGGGCCTGAAATGCCTGGGCGGCCAGTTCGAAGGCCGGCTGATCGCCTACGAAGACAGCGAGCGCGAGCGCTGCAAGGATATGGGCGTGGACCTCGACAAGGTCCTCACCATGGACGACTTGGCGAAGGACGAAGTCTACTTCGCCGCCACCGGCATCTCCGACGGCGAATTGCTCAAGGGCGTCACCTATCGCGGCAACAATACGGCCCGTACCCACTCCGTGGTGATGCGCTCAAAGACCGGCACCATCCGCTTCATCGAAGCCTTCCACAAGCTGAGCATGAAGCCCTCCTACGCCTACTAGGGGCGCAACGAGCCAAACCATCGCAGGAGCGGCACGTTTCGCTCCTGCGATGGCGGCGTGGAGGATTACAGCTTCCCCTCACCTCAGCGCTCTACTACCGTAACAGCGGCTGTTGAACGCATTCCCCCGTAGGGCCTCAAGGAGAGGCAGTCAGTGTACGACGGTCCGCGCTCGGGCTCGCCCCCCTTCCCGCCGCCTGCACCCGTGCTACCATCGGCGCAGGAGGCGACCATGCATATCCATATTCTTGGCATTTGCGGCACTTTCATGGGGGGCGTCGCGCTGATCGCGCGCCAGGCGGGTCACCGCGTCACCGGTTCCGATGCAGGCGTCTACCCGCCGATGAGTGACATGCTCGAGCAAGAGGGCATAGACCTCACCGAAGGCTATGCCCCGGAGCAGCTGCAACCCGCGCCCGACTGCGTGGTAGTGGGCAACGCCCTGTCGCGCGGTAATCCGGCCGTCGAATATATGCTTGATCGCGGTATCGATTACCGCTCCGGCCCGCAGTGGCTGGCCGAAGAAGTTCTGCGGGACAAGTGGGTGCTGGCCGTCAGCGGCACGCACGGCAAAACCACCACCAGCAGCATCTTGGCCTGGGTTCTCGAGTACGCCGGCTACAAGCCGGGCTTCCTCATCGGCGGCGTGCCGGAGAATTTCGGCATTTCCGCCCGCCTGGGCGATTCGGACTTCTTCGTCATCGAGGCGGACGAGTACGACAGCGCCTTTTTCGACAAGCGCTCGAAGTTCGTCCACTTCCGTCCGCGCACGCTCGTCATCAACAATCTCGAATTCGACCATGCCGACATCTTCCCCGATCTTGCCGCGATACAGCGCCAGTTCCACCACCTGGTACGCACCGTGCCCGGCACTGGCCTGATCATCGCCAACGGCGCCGACGGAAATGTCGCCACCACCCTGGACATGGGCTGCTGGACGCCGGTGGC
>JAJUGG010000125.1 GCA_029268285.1 Ectothiorhodospiraceae bacterium
AGACGGCCCGCGGCAACATAGGCCAGATCCAAAGCGGCGGAACCCGCGCGGCGCAGGTCGGTGGCCTTTTCGGTCATGCTGCGGAACATGTTCAGATAGGCGTCGAAATGGTGCTGCACGCGGAACGGAAAACCGGTGCCCAGCAGCGCGCCCTCCAGGTCGCGATGACCGGAAACGCGGATGCGCCGTCCGTCCAACTGCGCGCCGCCGCCGCGATGCGCGGTAAACAGCTCCTGCCGGATCGGGTCGTAGATGACGCCCGCCTCCAGGCGGCCTTTATGCTTGAGCCCGATAGAAACCGCGAAGTGCGGCACGCCGTGCAGAAAGTTGGTGGTGCCGTCCAGCGGATCGATGATCCATTGGTAATCGCGCTCGCTCTGGCTGCGGCCGGTTTCCTCACCGACGATGCCGTGATCCGGGTACGCCTTCTGCAGGACCGCGATGATTTCCTGCTCGGCCATGCGGTCGACTTCGCTGACGAAGTCGTTGCGACCCTTGGTTTCGATGTTGAGTGTATCGAGGCGGTCGAGGTGCCGCGTAATGACATTCCCGGCACTGCGCGCTGCGCGCACCGCAATATTGACCATCGGATGCATTGAAGAACCCATTCGCCAGGCTAGAACAAGGGGGCGCTAAGAATAGCAGCAAGCCCGCCAGCGTTATAGGGCTTATGCCTGCACAGGAGAACCCCGCAGCGCCGTTCGGTTGTTATTATACGCCCGCGACACGCAGGAGACCCTGATGCATCCCGACAATATCCATATCGTGCTGGTCGGTACCACCCATCCCGGCAATATCGGCTCGACCGCGCGTGCCATGAAAACCATGGGGTTGCGCCATTTGGACTTGGTACAGCCCGCACAGTGGCCGGACGAGCGGGCCGAGGCGAATGCCGCGCAGGCCAAGGACGTACTGGCTGCGGCCAAAGTGCACGATGACCTGGAAGCGGCGTTGCAGCAGGCGGGCTTGGTCATCGGCTTGACGGCAAGACCCCGGCGCTGGGGCATGCCGGCCCTGGATCCGCGTGATGCCGCTGAGCTCGCCGCTCTCGAATCCCGCCGTCATTCCGTGGCGTTGGTGTTCGGGCGCGAACGCTCAGGGCTGACTAATGCCGAACTCGATCGCTGCCACCGCTTAGTGCACATCCCGGCGAATCCCGATTACAGTTCTCTCAATCTTGCTTGCGCCGTGCAGATCATGGCGTATGAGCTGTACCGCCAGAAAGGCGAATCAGCCGTTGCTGCGGACCAGGCCGAGCTTGCGACTCACGAGCACCTGGAGGGCTTCTATCGTCATGTGGAAGCGATGATCGAACTGGTCGATTTCGCGCCGCACCAGCCGCGCGAGGTCTTGATGCGGCGACTACGCCGGCTGTTCAATCGAGCGCGTCCCGAAGCTGGGGAGCTCGATTTGTTGCGGGGCTTGTTTGGGGACCTGGAGCGGACGATAAAACGGTACCAAAATGGTACGAAATAAGTTAGGGTGCAGGCCTTATGATGAATCTCCTCGCTCGCCTCCATTTCCGGTGCTGTAGCCCGGGTCTGCCCGGGGCCGCGCATGCTTGCGCGGCACCCGTGGTTGCCGCTGCAAAGCGGTAGCCGCCCTGGCTCGGGCAGGCCCCTACGATACGGTCTCCTGCTTTTTTCGCTGCCCCTTCCTCGACACGACCGGATATGGCTATGTGGCAACAGCTCAAAGAAGATATTCGCTGCGTAATGGAGCGCGACCCGGCGGCGCGTAACGCTTTCGAAGTAGTGACCTGCTACCCGGGGTTCCACGCGGTTCTTTTGCATCGCATGAACCATTGGCTGTGGCAGCGCGGGCTGCGCTGGCTGGCACGTTTTCTGTCGCTTTTCGCGCGCTGGTTCACCGGCATCGAGATCCACCCCGGCGCGCGTATCGGCCGGCGTTTTTTCATCGACCATGGCATGGGCGTGGTTATCGGCGAGACCGCCGAGATCGGCGATGATTGCACGCTCTACCACGGCGTGACTCTGGGCGGAACCAGTTGGGAGAAAGGCAAGCGCCATCCCACGCTGGGTAACGACGTCGTCATCGGCGCCGGCGCCAAGATTCTCGGTCCGCTGACCCTGGGCGATGGCTGCCGGGTAGGCTCAAACGCCGTCGTGCTCAAGAACGTGCCGCCGGGCGTGACCATGGTCGGCGTGCCTGCGCGGCCGGCCGGCGTGCGCGATGGCGAACGCCAGACGCAGCGGGAAGCCACCGCTCGTAAGATCGGCTTCGATGCCTACGGCGAAACGCAGAACATGGCGGATCCCGTGGCCAAAGCGATCAACGCTATCCTGGATCACATCCACTCCACCGATCAGCGTCTGGAGGAGATGTGCGGCGCGGTGCGCAAGTTGGGCGGCAACATCAAGGAAGTCGAGATTCCCGACTTGGGCGATTGCGGTATTGAAGACGAGCCGCCGAGGCACTGAGCATGTCCGAGCACGTGCCCTACCTGGATAATGCCGCTACCACGCCCTTGGATCCGGCGGTGTGGGAGCGCATGCGCGCCTGTCTGGAAGAGGGACTGTTCGGCAACCCTGCCAGCGCACATTCCTATGGAGTCGCGGCGGCGCAGGCGGTTGAGTCGGCGCGCGCGCAGGTGGCCGCCGCTATCGGCGCAGAGCCGGGCGAGATCGTCTGGACATCGGGGGCCACCGAGGCCAACAACCTCGCGGTGTTGGGTATTGCGAGAGCTAATGCCAAGCGCGGGAAGCATGTCATCAGCGTGCGTACCGAGCATAAATCGGTATTGGAGGCCTGTGCACGGCTTGAGCAGGAAGGTTTCGAGGTGGAGCTGCTAGCGGTAGATCGGGACGGCCGCTTGCCGCCGGAGCGGCTGGCAGCCACGCTGCGGCCCGACACCGTGCTGGCTGCAGTCATGCTGGTCAATAACGAAACCGGGGTCGTTCAGGATATTCCGGCGATCGCCGAGCATGTGCACGCGGTGGGGGCGTTGCTGCACGTCGATGCGGCGCAAGCCGCAGGCCGGTTGAGCGTCGACGTAAACCTGCTCGGTGCTGACACGCTGGCCTTGTCGGCGCACAAGGTCTACGGTCCTAAAGGGATAGGTTGCCTGTTCCGCCGCCGGCGCCTGAGGCGGCGCATTGCGCCGCTGATGTGGGGCGGGGGCCATGAGGACGGCTTGCGTCCGGGGACGCTCGCGACCCATCAGGTCGTTGGCATGGGCGCGGCGTTCGAGCGCATACACGCTTGCCAAGCCGAGGATCGGCGTCGTGCCGAGGCTTACAGGCAGCGCATGCTGACGGCCTTCGCCGAACTCGGCGGGGTAGTGCTCAACGGGCGTGCCGACGGGGTGCCGCATATACTGAACGTTGCGTTTGCCGGCGTGCACGGCGAGGCGTTGACCGCATCCTTGGGCGGCCTGGCAGTGTCGCAGGGCTCGGCGTGCAGCTCGGCATCCGGTTCCCCATCGCATGTATTGCGCGCGATGGCTGTACCGGATCAACTGGCGGCGGCAAGCCTCCGGCTCAGTGTCGGCCGCTTCACAAGGGAACCCGAGGTCGAAGCGGCGGTCGAACGAATACGAGGCGCTGTGCAGCGGCTACGCGCGTTTTCGCCGCTTTGGCAAGCGCATCGGCGCGGCGCGAGCTTGTCGGCGCTGTACCAGCAACCCGTAGCCGAGGCCCTCGCCCATGGCTGAGTGGTCGCCGGCGGTACTGGCGCATTTCGAACGGCCCCGGGGGGCTGGGCGCCCGGACGGGGCTGTCGCGTTTCGTCACGGACGCGGGGGCTGGGTCAAGAAGGGTGCTGTTGTGGAGCTCTGGCTACGGTGCGAGCAGGAACGGGTGGTTGAGGCGCGTTACGAAGCCTACGGTTGCCCTGCCACCATCGCCAGTGCGTCGTGGTTGTGCGAGTATCTAAGCAATCGGCCGATCGAGCAGGCGCGAGCGTTGACCGGGCTGGATATTGCCGGCGCGCTAGCGCTGCCGCCGGAAAAGATAGGCGTAGCGCTGATTGCGGAAGACGCTTTGAAGCAAGCGCTGGACGGTGATAAGGCGCCGTCGGCAGCGCTTTAGGAATAAGGAGTCGGCAATGAGCATTGTAATAACTGAAAAGGCTGCCAAGCACATTCAGGATTCGATCGCCAAGCGCGGCACCGGGGTCGGGTTGCGCGTGGGGGTCAAGCCGAGCGGATGCTCGGGCATGAGTTATACGGTCGACTTCGCGGATGTTGTCGACGAGGCGGATGAAGTGTTTGAGCAGCAGGGCGTGAAGCTCGTCGTCGACAGGAAGAGCCTGCCGTTTCTCCAGGGAACTGAAATCGACTTCGTGCGAGACGGTCTCAACCGCCGCTTCGAGTTCCGCAACCCCAATGTTACCGGGACCTGCGGCTGCGGCGAAAGCGTCGCGTTCTGAGGATAGAAAAGCGGGTCGCAAAGACCCTGGCATCTAAATTGCCGATGCCGGGGTCTGCCGGTACACTACGCCGGCGGCGGGCCGGTCGGGTCCGCGCGGCTTAGCTTTTCAACCCAGTTACAAGGAGACCCGAAATGGCTGTCGAACGTACTCTTTCGATCATCAAGCCGGATGCCGTTGCCAAGAATGTTATTGGCGAAATCTACAGCCGTTTCGAACGCGCCGGTCTCAAGATCATTGCGGCGCGCATGGTTCACCTGTCACGCGAGCAGGCCGAGGGCTTCTATGCCGTGCACAAGGAGCGCCCCTTTTTCAACGACTTGGTCGGTTTCATGATCTCGGGCCCGGTGATGGTCCAGGTGCTGGAAGGCGAGGACGCCATCCGTAAGAACCGCGAAATCATGGGTGCCACCAACCCCAAGGAAGCTGCTGCCGGTACGCTGCGCCACGACTACGCCGAGAGCATCGACGCCAATGCGGTGCACGGCTCGGACGGTCCGGATACCGCCAAGCAGGAAATCGAGTATTTCTTCAAAAGCGATGAACTCTGCCCCCGAGATTAAGCCGCTGACCAAGCGCAATCTGCTCGACTTCGATCGAGCAGGCCTGGAGGGCTTCTTCGCCGAACTCGGCGAGAAGCCCTTTCGTGCTACTCAAATCCTGAAATGGATTCATCAGCGCGGCGTTAGCGATTTTGCCGCGATGACAGATCTGAGCAAGGCCTTACGCGCCAAGCTCGAGGACCTGACCGAAGTGCGTTTGCCGGAGGCGATTTTCGATCAGCGCTCTGCGGACGGCACCCGTAAATGGCTCCTGAGCTTGGGCGGCAGCAATGCCGTCGAAACCGTTTTCATCCCCGAAACCAACCGCGGCACGCTATGCGTGTCATCGCAGGTGGGCTGTGCGCTGGACTGTCATTTCTGCTCCACGGCGCAGCAGGGCTTCAACCGCAACCTCACCGTGGCCGAAATCATCGGCCAGCTGCGCTACGCCACCCAAGCGCTGGCCGAGGACGGACAGGGGCAGGCCATCACCAACGTGGTGTTCATGGGCATGGGCGAGCCGTTGTTGAACTTCAACAACGTCATGGCCGCTTCGCGGCTGATGACCGATGACGACGCTTACGGGCTCTCCAAGCGCCGGGTCACCATCAGCACCTCGGGCGTCGTGCCGGCCCTGTACCGGATGGCGGAGGTCACCGATATCAGCCTCGCGGTATCGTTGCATGCGCCTAACGACGAGCTGCGCTCGAGCATCATGCCGATCAACGACAAGTACCCCATCGCCAAGCTGTTGGATGCTTGCCGCAATTACATAGCCGGCAAGCCGCACCGCAAGGTGACCTGGGAGTACGTCATGCTGGACGGTGTGAACGATCACGAGGAGCACGCCAATCAACTGGCGAAGCTGCTGCGGGGCATCCCCTCCAAGATCAACCTGATCCCGTTCAATCCGTTCCCGGGCGCGCCCTACGGGCGTTCCACCGACGAGCGCATCCTGCGCTTCCAGCGGGTGCTGCAGGCTGCAGGCTACGTGACCACCGTGCGCAAGACGCGCGGCGACGATATTGACGGTGCCTGCGGTCAGCTGGTCGGCAAGGTACAGGATAAGACCAAGCGGCGTTTCCGCCGCGAACAGGCCCAGGCGGAGGCCCACTGATGCGCAGCGTTTTGATGGTGATCCTTGCCGTGCTCTTGAGTGCGTGCGCAAGCACGAATCAGTTGAGTGATCCGGAGCCGACCAAGGGCGAGAAGGCCGCGCGCATCAATACCCAGCTTGGCGTGGCCTACATGCGGGAAGGCCAATACGAGCAGGCGGCCGATAAACTCCAGAAGGCGCTGCGGCAGGCCCCCCATTACGCCGAGGCGTATGCCGTTTCCGCCGTGCTGGCAGAGCGCATTGGCGAGCACGAGAAGGCCCAGCGATATCATCGTCGGGCTGTAGAGCTCGCTCCGGACAACGCCAGCATGCTGAACAACTTCGGGCGTTTTCTGTGCACGCGCGGCAAGGTCGACGAGGCCTTGGGCTACTTCGAGCGCGCGGTCGGCAATTCGCTGTACCGGACGCCGGAGGTGCCGCTGGGCAATGCCGGCCTGTGTCTGATGAGGGAAGGCGACAGAACTCGCGCGGAGGATTACTTCCTGCGCGCGCTGAGGGCGAACCCGACCTTCGCTCCCGCTTTGCTTCCCATGGCCGAGATACGTTTGCAGAACGGCGATGCGCTGTCTGCCCGAGGCTTTCACCAACGCTATGTCGAGCAGGCTCCGCAAACGGCGGCGAGCCTTTGGTTAGGGATCAGGATAGAGCGCGAATTGGGCAATCGGGACGCCGCGGCGAGCTATTCGCTGTTATTGCGCAATAATTTCCCGGACAGTGAAGAAGCACGTAAGCTCCGCGAGACCGCCCACTGATGAACGACGACATCCAGATCGACCCCGCCCGGCCAGAGGCCGGACCCATGCTTCGTGAAGCTCGCGAACGCCGCGGCATGAGCTTAAACGAGGCGGCCGACGCCTTGCATCTCAAGCCCGAGTTGATTCAGGCGCTAGAAGAGGAGCGCACGGAGGTCTTGCCGTCGCGGACTTTCGTGCGCGGCTACCTGCGTAACTATGCGCGGCTGGTGGGGCTGGATGAGAACGAGGTCCTGAACGCCTACCAAGGGCGCTTGCCCGAGGAGGCGCCGGCACCGCTGGTAGGCCCAGGCGTAAAGCTGCGACGCCGGCGGGACCTCGGTCCTTGGTTGTACATCTTGCTGGCGTTCATCATCGCTGCGGGAGCCTTCTATCTCTGGGGCGGCTCTGACAACGCCTCGGATGAGGCGCCCGAGGCCGCGCAGAGTCCGGCAGTTACGCAGCCGCGCACCGACTCGCCCACAAGGGTATCCGAGCCCGTTTCTGCCGAAACCTCGAGCGCCATCGAAGCGGAGCCTCAGGCCGACGTTGCTGCCGACAACGGTTTTGAAACGACTGAGGGCGAGACGACCGAGGCGGGGACGATCGAGACGGAGGCGTTTGCTGCTAGCGAGCAAGGGCCGGCCGCGACGGATGCGCCGATGCTTGCCACGCCGGCGCCGGAAATGCCGCTCCCCAGCAGCCCTGTCAGCGCGCCCGCGCCGGTAGCGGAGCAGGCACCGCAAGCCTCTGCCGGCGCACCCGCAGCGGCCGGCGGCCAGCTGAGTTTGAGCATAGAGAGCGAGAGCTGGGTCGAGATTACCGACGGCGCGGGAGCCCGCCGCTTCGCCGGGCTGGTGCAAGGACCCAGGGTGCTGACTTACGAGGGCCCCGAGCCTTTTTCGCTGGTGATCGGCAACGCCGCTAGCGCCGAATTGCGCTTCGACGGGCAACCGGTCGACCTTGCGCCCCATACTCGTGGTAAGGTTGCGCGCCTGACTGTACCTCAGTAATTGCAACGAACTCGACGGAGGCACCCGTGGCCGGCGCGATCCAGAGCATTCGCGGCTTTGCCGACATTCTGCCCGAACAGACGCCGCTTTGGCGTTTCGTAGAAGATACCGTGCGTGCAACGCTGGACGGCTACGGATACCACGAGATCCGCCTGCCCGTGGTCGAACGTACCGAGCTGTTTGCCCGCTCCATCGGCGAGGTCACCGACATCGTCGAGAAGGAGATGTACAGCTTTGAGGACCGCGGCGGGGAAGGCTTGAGCCTGCGCCCGGAAGGCACGGCGGGTTGCGTGCGCGCCGGGATCCAGCACGGGTTGCTGCACAACGCCCAGCCGCGGCTCTGGTACGCCGGCCCTATGTTCCGCTACGAACGCCCCCAGAAGGGGCGTTACCGTCAGTTCCACCAGATCGGCGTCGAGGTCTTCGGCCTGGACGGGCCGGATATTGATGCCGAAGTCATCGCCTTGAGCGCGCGCATCCTGCGTAGGCTCGGGCTGGACGACGTGCGTCTGGAGCTGAACTCCCTGGGCAGCCTTGAGGCACGGCGTGCCTACCGCGAGCAACTGGTGGCTTATTTTCGGGAGCACCACGACCTGCTCGACGAGGATAGTCGGCGGCGTTTGGAGAGCAACCCGCTGCGCATCCTGGACAGCAAGAACCCCGACATGCAGGCGATGCTGGAAGCTGCCCCGCAGTTGCTCGAGCATCTCGACGAAGCATCGCGCACCCATTTCGACCGGCTCCGTGCCATGCTCGATGCCGCCGGCATCGCTTATCGCATCAATCCCCGTCTCGTGCGCGGCCTCGACTACTACGGTCGTACCGTATTCGAGTGGGTGACGGATCGGCTGGGCGCGCAAGGTACAGTGCTTGCCGGCGGGCGCTACGACGGCCTGGTGGAGCAGATCGGCGGCCGACCCACGCCTGCGGTCGGCTTCGCCATGGGCGTTGAACGGCTGGTTGCTCTGATCGAGGAGCAGCGCAGCACCGCAGCACCTGTACCGCACGCCTATCTCGCCGTCCTGGGCGATGAGGCCCAGGCTGCAGCGCTGAGCCTGGCCGAGCGGTTGCGGAACGAGTTGCCGGCGTTGCGGCTCGTGATGCACTGCGGCGGTGGCGGCTTCAAGGGGCAGTTCAAGCG